>NZ_BAAATJ010000003.1:0-291136 GCF_039533345.1 Streptomyces glaucosporus
GAAACTGCCCGCCCACGGCGCCGGGGGCGGGCGGTTTCGCGTCTCCGGAAGGGACCCCGGTCTTTCCCCGCCCCCTCCCCCCGGGATATCGGCAAAGGAGCCATCGGAAACCCCGATACCGGCCATCAAAATCTCGCCGTATAAGGCGCAGCCACCTGGATAATCTCGTGCCCGAAGGTTTTCCCGCAGGCATTGAGCCCCTTCTCCCCGAGCATTTCCGAGGGCTCGCGTCCTGCTTTCGACCCAGAGGAAGAGATGTCCGACATCGAATTCATTCCGAATGTGTTCCGCAGCGGCTTCGAGCTCACCGACCTCTCGTGGGTGCCCTGGAAGGAGCCCGGCCGGGTCGGAGTCGAGCACCACGTCCTGTGGGCCCCCGACGAGGAGAAGGGCGAGGACTCCGTCGGCCTGCTCCTGCGTTTCCCGCCCGGCGCCCACGGCGACTTCCACGAGCACCTGGGCTACGAGCTGATGCTCGTCCTCGACGGCGTCCTCGACCACAGCGACGGCACCTCCTACAACAAGGGGGACCTCGTCGTCGAGGCCCCGGGCACCAAGCACCAGATGTCCAGCCGCCAGGGCTGCACCGTGCTGGCCATCCGGACGCGTCCCGCGGCCGCGCGCACTCCCGACCGTCCCATCCGGCCCGTCGGCGAACCGGCCGTCGCGCAGGCCTGACCCATGCGGCCCCGGAACCGGGCACTCCGTCCCGGAGCCGGTTCCGGGGCCCGGCTCCCGTTCCGCACCGCCCACCACACCCAAGCCCCTCACACCACTCCACCGGAGATACGCACACCATGTCCGCTGCCGCCCCCGCGGTCATCACACCGGATCCGCTCCCCGACACCACCGGCCCCCGCCGGGTGCTGGTCTCCAGCGTTTCCTCCGACTCCCACACCTGGAACCTGGTCTTCCTCCAGCTGCTGATCGAGGAGTACGGCCATACCGTCATCAACATCGGAGCCTGCGTCCCGGACGACCTCCTGGTGGCCGAGTGCCGGCGCCACCGCCCCGACATGGTGGTGATCAGCAGCGTCAACGGGCACGGGTACCTCGACGGTCGCCGCCTCATCGCCCGGCTGCGCGCCGAACCCGACCTGGCCGGCCTGCCCGTCGTCATCGGAGGCAAACTCGGCACCCGCGGAGCCGAGGACGGCGGCCACACCCGGGCCCTGATCGAGGCCGGCTTCGACGCGGTCTTCGAGGACTCCACAGGCATAGGCGAGTTCCGCCGCTACCTCGCGGCCCCCGGCACGCGAGCCCTGCGCGGAGCCGGTTCCGCGGTTCCGGCCCTGTGAGCGCCTCCCTCGGGCGCACCGCCCCCACCGGCTCGTTCGCCGCCGCCGTGGCCGCGGCACGCTCGGACGGGGAGCTGGTCGTCCAGCCGCGCATGGGGTTCCCGACCGTGGCCCAGATGGGAGCCGGGCTCAGGGCCGTCCACGACACCCCCGCCCGCACGGTGGGCACCATCACCCTGGACAGCTACACCCGGGTCGGTGACCACGCCTCCGCCGCACGCGCCTTGCGGAACGGCGAGGAGCTCAACGGCTTCCCCATCGTCGCCCACGGCGGCCGAACGACCCGTCGGATGATCGCCGCCGCCGGCGCCGGGGACTTCGCCATCCAGGTACGCCACGGCTCCCCCCTCCCCCTGGGCATCGTCCAGGCCCTGGTCGACGCCGGACTCGACGCCACGGAGGGCGGACCGGTCTCCTACTGCCTGCCCTACAGCCGCACCCCGCTGGCCGAGGCCGTCGACGCCTGGGCCCGTAGCTGCGAGCTCCTGGCCGAACGGGTGCCCGGGGCCCATCTGGAGAGCTTCGGCGGCTGCATGCTCGGGCAGCTGTGCCCGCCGAGCCTCCTGGTGGCCCTGTCCGTCCTGGAGGGCATCTTCTTCCGGCGGCACGGCCTGCGCAGCATCTCGCTCAGCTACGCCCAGCAGACCAGCTTCCCCCAGGACGTGGCGGCCCTGGCCGCACTGCGGCGGCTGGCCGGGGAGTACCTGGGAGACACCGACTGGCACGTGGTGCTCTACACCTACATGGGCGTCTTCCCGCGCACCGTCCCCGGAGCCCTGGCCCTACTGCGCGAGAGCGCACGCCTGGCCGCGCTCACCGGCACGGAACGGCTCATCGTCAAGACGGTCGCCGAAGCCCACCGCATCCCCACCGTCGAGGACAACATCCACGCCCTGGAGACGGCCTCCGAGGCGGCCCGCACCGCGACCGCCACCCCGGCCGACCACCCCGACGAGGGCGAGGCGGAGGAGATCCACGCCGAGGCCCGGGACCTGGTGGAGGCCGTCCTGGAACTCCACGGCGACATCGACCGCGCGATCCCGGCGGCGTTCGCCAGGGGATACCTCGACATCCCCTACTGCCTCCACGCCGACAACGCCCAGCGCGCTCGCAGCCACATCGACTCCCGGGGCCGGCTGCGCTGGTCCTCCGCCGGCCGGATGCCCGTCCGGAGCGCGCCCGGCGGCACGGCGGCGTCCGTCGGCGCCGATGAACTGCTCGCGATGCTCTCGCACGTTCAGAAAACCTTCGACCGCGAGGCCCTGGACCCTGCGGTGTCACCGGAACCCCTGCCGGCCGCGGGCCGGACCCGACAGGAAGCGAAGTGAGGAACAGTGACCGGACTGCCGACTGATCCGCAGCCACTCGCCATAGCCGTGATCGGCACCGGCCCGCGCGGACTGTCCGTGCTGGAGCGGCTCGCCGTCCGGCTGCGGGAGGAGCCCGCGCCACGCCGGAGACTGCGCGTCTACGCCATCGACGCGGTCGAGGTCGGCGCGGGCCGCGTGTGGCGCACCGACCAACAGGACTGGTTCACCATGAACACCGTCGTCGGCCAGGTGACCATGTACTCCGGGGAGCCCGACGACGGCCCCGCCCGGCCCGGCGCCGGCCCCAGCCTGGGCCAGTGGATAGCCGAGCGCTCCCGCACCCACGGCGAGGAACTCCTGGGGCCGAACGACTACGCCTCCCGGCTGCGCTACGGGCAGTACCTGCGCTCGGTCTACCGCACGATCGCCGAGCACCTGCCCGAGGAGGCCGAACTGGTCCCGGTGCGCGACCGGGTCGTCCGGCTGCGGCCGCGGCCGGGCGGAGGCTACGACCTCCTGTGCGAGAGCGACCCGGTCCCGCTCTTCGCCGACAAGGTCGTCCTGACCACGGGCCACCCCCGCAACCGGCCCGACGGCTTCGAGCGCGAGATGCTCGACTTCGCGGCGGGCCGGCCCGGGGTCCACTACCTGTGCGGCGACTCCGCCGCGGACCTCGCCCTGGACGCCGACACCATCCCGCCCGGCACGGCCGTCGGCATCCTGGGCATGGGCCTGTCCTTCTACGACGTGATGGTCGCCCTCACCCTCGGCCGCGGCGGCGCCTTCACCACCCTGTCCGACGGCTCCATGCGCTACGAGCCCAGCGGCCGCGAACCGCGCATCGTGGCCGGCTCCCGCAGCGGGCTGCCGATCCCGGCCCGCGGCAGGAACCAGAAGGAGCCTCACTTCAGCCACCGCGCGCTCTTCCTCACCCCCCACGCCGTCGAGCAGGCCCGCAAGCGGCGCATGGCGGACACCGGCAGCGCCCGCCTGGACTTCGACGAGGACGTACTGCCTCTGCTCCTGCAGGAACTCGACCACGTCTACTGGACGGCGCACGTCACCGCCCGGGACGGGAAGGAGGCGGGCGAGAGGTTCGCCGAGCGTCACTCGGCCGTACTGCTCTCCGGCGGCGATCCGGCCGGACTGCTGCGCGAGGCCGGCCTCGAGGACATCCCTCCCCTCGACCTCCAGCGCCTGGCCCGCCCCTTCGGCGACCGGCACTTCCCCGACCCGCAGACCTTCCGCGCCGAGCTCCTGGAGATCATGCGCCGGGACCTGGCCGAGGCCGACCTGGGCAACAGCGAGGGCCCGCTCAAGGCCGCCCTGGACGTCCTGCGCGACATCCGCAACGTGGTCCGGGAGGCGGTCGACTACGGGGGGCTGCGTCCTTCCTCCCACCGGGACGCCTTCCTCCGCCGCTACCTGCCCGTCAACTCCCTGCTGTCGGCCGGACCGCCCCGGTACCGAGTCCGCCAGCTGCTGGCCCTCATCGAGGCCGGGATCGTCGAGGTCGCCGGCCCGGCCACCTCCTACACCACGGACGAGGGGACGGGCGGCTTCCGCGTCGCCTCACCGCAGGTGGCGGGCTCGGCGCGGACGGTCCGAGTGCTGATCGACGCCCGCATTCCCACCCCGAACCTGCACCGCGACACCTCCCCCCTCATCCGCGGGCTGCTGGACGACGGCCTGATCTCGGAGTACGTGGTGGAGGATCCCGTCCACGGCGAGCGGTTCGAGACCGGCGGCCTGGCCGTCACCCGCGCCCCGTTCCACGTCGTGGACGCCGCCGGCCGGGTCCGCACCGACCTGTACGCGCTGGGCATCCCCACCGAGCACACCCGCTGGTTCACCCAGGTCGGCAGCAGCCGCCCGGGGATGCGGACCCTGTTCTACCGGGACGCCGACGCCATCGCCGCGGACCTGCTGTCCGGCGGACCGGAGGAGCCCCGGCCCACCGGACGGGCACTCGTCGGCGCCGCCTCGGGCGCCCCGGCCGGAGGGGAGGGGGCATGACGTTCGGCCCGGCGGGGCTGCTCTTCAAGCAGGCCCGCGACACCCTCCTGCGGCACCGGGAGGATCTGGAGGCCGCCCGCCGGGAGTTCTCCTGGCCCCGGCCGGACACCTTCAACTGGGCGCTCGACTGGTTCGACCCGATGGCCCGCGGCAACCACCGCACCGCCCTGCGGGTGGTCGGCGCGGAGGGCGACACGGAGCTGTCCTTCGCGGATCTGTCCCGGCGCTCGGACCAGGTGGCCTGTTGGCTGCGCGACCAGGGCGTGCGCCGCGGCGACCCGGTGCTGGTCGTCCTGGACAACCGGCCCGCCCTGTGGGAGACGCTGCTGGCCTCGATCAAGCTCGGTGCGGTGGTGGTGCCCACCTACGTCACGGCCTCCCCGGCCGAGCTCGCCGACCGCATCGCCCGCGCCGGCGTCCGGCACGTCGTGGCCGAGGCCGCCCTGGCCCCCCGTTTCGACGGCCTGCCCGGCGAGTGGTCCAGGATCGCGGTGGGCGGCGAGCCCGCCGGCTGGACCGACCACCGGCACTCCCGGTCCGCGCCGGCCGACTTCCGGCCGGACGCCGCCACCGCCGCCGACGACCCGCTGTTCTGCTACTTCACCTCGGGTACGACATCGCTGCCGAAGATGGTCGTCCACACCCACCTGAGCTACCCCGTGGGCCACCTCTCCGGCATGTACTGGAACGGTCTTCGGCCCGGCGACGTCCACCTCAACATCTCGGCCCCCGGCTGGGCGAAGCACGCCTGGAGTTCCTTCTTCGTCCCCTGGAACGCCGAGGCGCAGATCGTCGCGCCGGCAGCCGAGCGCAGCGGCCCCGAGCACATCGCGGAAGTGCTGCGCACCCGCGGGGTGACCTCGTTCTGCGCGCCGCCCAGCGTGTGGCGCGCGCTCGTGCGGCACGGCATCGGGCAGCGCCCGCCCGTGCTGCGCGAGGCCACCAGCGCCGGCGAGCCGCTGGACCCGGAGGTCTTCCACACCGTCCGGGACGCCTGGGGAATCGAGATCCGGGACGGTTACGGCCAGACCGAGACCACCGGGCAGCTCGGCACCCCGCCCGGCCGCCGGGTGGTGCCCGGCCGCATGGGCTGGCCGATGCCCGGCTACCGGGCCGTCGTCGTCCACCCGGAGACGGGCGCGCCGCTGCCGCCGGGAGAGACCGGTGAGCTCTGCATCGACCTGGCGGACCGGCCCGTCGGCGTGATGGCCGGGTACGCGGGCGACGAGCGGCGCACGGCGGCGGCCTTCGCCGGCGGCCTCTACCACACCGGCGACCTGGTGGTGGGCGGGGCCGACGGGAGCTTCCGCTACGTCGGCCGGGCCGACGACATGTTCAAGTCCTTCGACCACCGCATCTCCCCGCTGGAGCTGGAGCGCGTCCTGCTGTCCCACCCCGCAGTGGCCGACGCGGCCGTCGTGCCGCACCCCCACCCGATCGGGCAGTGGGTGGCCAAGGCGTTCGTCGTCCCGGCCGCCCCCCACTCCGGCGACCGGTCCACGGCGGAGGACGTCTTCGGCCACCTCGACAGGGAGCTGCCCCCGCAGAAGCAGGTCCACCTCATCACCTTCACGGACCGGCTGCCGCGCACCGCGTCGGGGAAGGTGCGCCGGGCCGAACTGCGCGAGCGCACCGGGACCGCCGACTTCCAGCGGGAGCGGCCCCCGATGGCGGCCCGCGCCGAGTGAGCCGGGCCGCGGCCCCGGACAGCTGTCGAACCACGGAGGGACCATGGAAACCACCGCGCCGACCGACGTCGACGCACTCCTCGCACGCATCGCCGCCGCCCAGGAGGACCTGCGGGCCACGGTGGCCTCCCTCGGCGACGCGGGCCTGGCCGCGGCCTCGGCGCTGCCGGGGTGGACCCGCGGCCACGTCTGCGCCCATGTGGCCCGCAACGCCGACGGCCTGCGCAACCTCCTCACCTGGGCGGAGACCGGCATCCCCCGCCCGATGTACGCCGGGGAGGGCGTGCGGGAGGCCGAGATCGAGCGGGACGCGCACCGGCCCCTCGCCACGCACTTGGCGGACCTGGACCGGTCCGGTGAGGAGTTCGTCCGGCACGCCCGGCTGCTGGGGGACGGCGCGTGGTCGACCGAGGTCGTCCTGCGCAACGGCGACAGGCTGCCCGCCCGCGGGCTGCTGGGGCACCGGCTGCGCGAGGTGCTGCTCCACCACGTGGACCTGGCGGCCGGCCACGCCCCGGCCGACTGGTCCGAGGAGGACGCGCGGTTCCTGGTGGCCTCCCTGTCGGCCTCCTGGTCCGGCCGCCGGGACTGCCCGCCCCTGGCGTTGCACGTGACCGGAACCGGGGAGCTGTTCACCACGGGGGCGGGCCCCGGGGACCCGGTGCGGGTGACCGGCCCGGCCCACGCCCTGGCGGCCTGGCTGGCGGGCCGCGGGTCCGGGGACGGGCTGCGGTGCACCCGGGGTGGGCTTCCCCCGCTCCCCGCCTGGATGTGACCGGAGCCCGGGCCGGGCCCGGGCGTTTCAGCGGCCGGTGCCGGACGGTGTTCCGGTACCGGCCGCTCGGCCGTCCTCCGGGGCGGCCGGCCCCGGAGGACGGCCTACCCCCTGTCGTCCGTGCTCTTCGGGGCCCGGTGCCGGCGGGTGCGGGCGTAGTGCCGCGACGCCTTGGCGCGGTTCCCGCAGCCGGACATGGAGCACCAGCGGCGGGTGCCGTTCCTGGAGACGTCGTAGAAGTGCAGGATGCACTCGTCGTTGGCGCAGGCCCGGATGCGGTCCGGGGCCGCGGCCACCAGGCGCAGGTAGTCGTCGGCGGCCAGCCAGGCCGCCAGCCAGGCGGGATCGTCGGGCTCGACGCGCTCCGCGGGCCCTTCCGGGCCGAGGCTGCGCAGGACGCGTCCGCGGGCCAGGACGGCGTTGAGCCGCTGCCGGGCGCGTTCGTCGCCGGGGGCGGCGACGACGGCTCCCAGTGCCTCGCGGGCCTCCAGGACGGCGGCCAGGGCGGCGGGGGTGGCGCCGCCGGTCCGCTCCAGCAGGCCGTGGCCGGCCAGCCACAGGGCGAACCCGTCGAGGTCGGCCAGCAGGTCGTGCCGGATCCCGCCGTCGATCCAGCGGGTGTTGAGCAGGTCCAGGCTGAGCGGCTCGTCCCGGAGCGGCCTGGGGTCGGCACCGGTCGCCGTGGACGGAGGACTGGCGTCTCCCGTGCCGGCACCCATGTGAGCTCCTTCCTTCGGCTGTCGTCACCCCACTCTAACCGGCTATCGCCGAATAGGAAGTTGACCCTCTCTGTTTCTAACCACTAAAGTCTCCGACGAAGGTTAGTTCGGGGTGGTCCCGAACACCGTGCTGGAGGTAATGCGTCATGTCCGCTTCCACGGTCCCCACCGCTCTGCAGACCGGCCACATCGGCCTGAACGTCACCGACCTGGACCGATCGCTGGACTTCTACCGGAAGGTCTTCGGCTTCGAGATCCAGGCGGAGGGCCGCGAGCCCGGCCGCGCCTACGCCTTCCTCGGCCGCGAGGGCCGCCTCATGGTGACCCTGTGGCAGCAGAGCGAGGGCGGGTACGCCCCCGGCCTCGCCGGCCTCCACCACCTGTCCTTCCAGGTGGACACCATCGAGGAGGTCCGCGCTGCCGAGGAGGTGCTGCGCAGCCTGGGCGCCGAGTTCAAGTACGACGGGGTCGTCCCCCACGGCGAGGGCGCCTCCTCCGGCGGCATCTTCTTCACCGACCCCGACGGCATCCGCCTGGAGATCTACGCCCCCTCCGGCGCCGACACCGCCCCCGCCCCCGTCGCCGCCGCTCCCACCTGCGGCTTCTTCTGATCCCCGTACGGCCGGGTGGCCGTCCCGACCACTCCCCGACCGGCGGCCACCCGGTCCCCGCCCACCCCACCGCACCGCGTCCCAAGGAGCGACCACCGTGACCGGCCCCTACCACCACGGCGAGCGCGAGGTCCAGCGACGCGCCGGTCTCCAGGAGGAGGCCGACGTCTCCGGACGCGCGATCCGCGACACCGTGCCTCCCGTCGCGGCCGCCTTCCTCACCCAGCAGCGCCTGCTGGTCGTCGGGGCCGCCGACGACCGCGGGGACCTCTGGGCCACCGTGCTCACCGGACCCGTGGGGTTCCTCCGCGCCCCAAACGAGCGCAGCCTGTCCGTGGCGGCCCGCCCGGCCCCGGAGGACCCCCTGGCGCCCGTCCTGGAGGGGCCGGTCCACCTGGGGATGCTCGCCATCGAGGCCGCCACCCGGCGGCGCATGCGGATGAACGGCACCGCGCGTCCGCACGGCGGCGGCCTCCTGGTCGACCTCGACCAGGTGGTGGCCAACTGCCCCAAGTACATCCAGAAGCGCACCCCGCCGGAGGCGGACGCCGGGCCGCCGCCGGCACGGCCCCCGGCCCGCCGGAGCGACCGGCTCGACCCCGGCCAGCAGCGCTTCCTCGCCGGTGCCGACACCTTCTTCATCGCCACCGCCGACGAACACGGCCGCGCCGACGCCTCCCACCGCGGCGGCAACCCGGGCTTCCTCCAGGTCCTGTCGCCCACCCGGCTCCGCTGGCCGGACTACATCGGCAACGCGATGTTCCTGACCCTCGGGAACCTCTTCGTCAACCCCAGGGCGGGCCTGGTGGTCCCGGACTACGGAACGGGCACCACCCTCCACCTCACCGGCACCGCCGAGATCGTCTGGGACGCCGACGCCGCCGCGTCCGGCGGCACCGGCCGCATGGTCGAGTTCACCGTCACCGGCGTCGCCGAACTCCCCGGCACCCTGCCCGCCGGCTGGAGCCCGCCCGCCGCCTCCCGCTTCAACCCTCCCGTGGCCGCGGCCGGCTCCCGCAGCGCCGCCTGACGCCCGTCCCGCACCACCACCCACCAGGAGTGATCCATGCGCATCCACGTCGACATGAACCGCTGCGAGAGCCACGGCCAGTGCGTCTTCGCCGCCCCCGACCACTTCTCCTTCGACGAGGAGGACACCCTCGTCGTCCAGCCGGACGTCCCCGAGGGCCCCGGGCACGCCGACGTCCTCGCCGCCGTCCGGGAGGCCGCCGCCGCCTGCCCCGTGCAGGCGATCACCCTCCAGGACACCCGCCACGCCGACGGGGCCGCCGCATGAGCCCGCGTCACATCGTCGTGGTCGGCGCGTCCCTGGCGGGTACCAGAACCGCCAGGGCCCTGCGCGACCAGGGCTTCGACGGCCGGCTGACCCTGGTGGGCGACGAACCCCACGCCCCCTACGACCGCCCGCCGCTGTCCAAGCAAGTCCTCGCCGGAACCCGGGAGTTCGACGACATCGCCCTGTCGCCCTCCGGCGACCTCGGCGCCGAGCTGCGCACCGGCGTCCCCGCCGCCGCGCTGCGGCCGGCCGACCGCGAACTCGTCCTCGCCGACGGCGACCGCCTGCACTGGGACGGCCTCGTCATCGCCACCGGCGCGGCGGCCCGCCCCTGGCCCGCGCCCGTCCCCGACGGCGTCCGCACCCTGCGCACCCTCGACGACGCCCGCGCCCTGCGCCGGGACCTCACCGCCGACGGCGCCCGGCTGCTCGTCGTCGGCGCCGGGTTCCTCGGCTCCGAGGTCGCCGCCACCGCCGCGGAACTGGGGGTCCCCACCACCCTCGTCGAGGCCGGGGAGCTCCCCCTGGCGCGCTCCGCCGGGGCCGTCGCCGGGGAATTCGTCGCCCGGCTGCACCGGGAGGCCGGCGTCGACCTGCGCACCGGCACCACCGTCCGGTCCTTCACCGGAACCGACCGGGTCACCGGGGCCGACCTGGACGACGGCACCCACGTCCCGGCCACCGTCGTCCTGCTCGCCCTGGGCGCCGTCCCGCACACCGCCTGGCTGCGCGGCAGCGGCCTCCTCCTGGACGGCGGCGCGGTCGTCTGCGACGAACACGGCCGCGTCCTCGCCGAGGACGGCACGGTCGTGCCGGACGTCGTCGCCGCCGGCGACGTCTCCCGCCGCCCGCACCCCCTGGCCGACGGCACGCTCCACCTCGGGCACTGGAGCGCGGCGGTGGAGCACTCCGCCCTCGCCGCCCGCGCCCTGCTCCACCCGGCCGGGGCCGGCGAGCCGCCCGAACCCCCCGTCACCGTGCCGTCGTTCTGGTCCGACCTGTACGGCGTCCGCATCCGCTCACTGGGGCTCCCGCACCTCGCCGACGAGGTACGGACCGTCGAGTACGACGTCCCCGGGCGGCACCTGGAGGTCTCCTACCACCGCGGCGGCGAACCGGTCGGCGTCCTCACCGCCGGCCGCGCCCGGCGGCTCGCCGCCCACCGGCCCGTCCTGGCCGAGGCCGCGCGCCGCCGCCGCGCCGCGCTCGCGGCGCTCTGACCGGACGTCACCCGGCGCGGCGGGACGGGGAGGACCCGCGCCGCCGGCCGGGGCGGCAGAAGACGGCGAAGCCCCGACCCCGGTGGCCGCACCCGGAACCACGCACCGAAACACCCTGTGCCACCCGGTAGCACAAGGCGGCACATGCGGCGTATCGTGAGCGATATGACCGCACAGCCCGAAATCACCCAGCGCGACCTGCGCAGCCGGTCCAAAGAGATCATGGATGCCGTTCAGGCCGGGCAGTCCTTCACCGTCACCCGCGACGGCCACGAGATCGGTGAGCTGGTCCCTCTGCGGCGGCGCAGGCGATTCGTCCCCCGCGGCGAATTCGCGGCGATGTCGCGCACCGCCCCCGGCATCTCCCTGGAGTCCTTCCGCGCGGACCAGGAGCACGCGGCCGACCAGGAAGCGGGCGACCCCTATGCCCGCTGAGTACCGGCAGGGGCTGATCGACACGAACATCGTGATCCTGCGCAGGTGGGTGGACCCCGGGGAGCTGCCCGCCGAGGTGGCGATCAGCGCCGTCACCCTGGCGGAACTGTCCGCGGGCCCCCACGAGGTCCGCAGGAACGAGGAACAGGACGACTACGACGAGCACGCCGAGCGGGCCAGGAGACTCGACGTCCTCCAGCGCACGGAGCACGAGTTCGACCCGATCCCCTTCGGCGCGGAAGCCGCCCGCGCCTACGGGCGGGTCTGCGCCGCCGTGGTCTCCGCGGGCCGCAAGCCCAGACGCCGCGTGGCCGACCTGATGATCGCCTCCACCGCGATCGCCGAAGAGCTGCCGCTGTTCACCACGAATCCGGACGACTTCAGGGGACTGGACGACCTCGTCGCCGTGGTCCCCGTGACCCGCCCGGTGGTACCGCACGAGCGGTGAGACGCACCGCCCGGGGTCGCGTCCCGTTCCGCGCGATCCCGGGCGGGCCCGCCCCTCACATCCGCGTGCGCCCGCGCCGCCGGCCGGGGCGGCAGAAAACGGCGAAGCTCACGATCGCCAGGAGCACCGCGCCGAGCTGCGTCACCGCCATGGGGACGGCCGTGTCCTCGCCCGCGACGCCCACCAGCGGAGGGGCGAGGGAGCCGACGAGGAACTGGGAGGCGCCCAGCAGCGCGGAGGCCGAGCCGGCCGCGTGCGAGGCGCGCATCAGCCCCTGGGAGCTGGCGTTGGGAAGCACCAGGGCCATGGCCGACATCAGCACGAACAGCGCGGCGGAGACGGGCACCAGCCCGACCCGCCCGAACACGCCGGAGGTCATCAGCAGCAGCGCGACGGCCGACAGCAGGATCACGGCGAGACCGGCGGCGATGACCCGGTCCAGGGAGACCCGCCCCACCAGGAGCTTGCCGTTGACCTGGCCGAAGGCCACCAGCCCGATGGAGTTGACCATGAACAGCAGGCTGAACGTCTGCGGCGAGGCCCCGTAGATCTCCTGGACGACGAACGACGAGGCGGACACGTACGCGAACAGCGCCGCGAAGGCGAAGCTCCCCACCAGCAGGTATCCGGTGAACACCCGGTCGGCGAAGAGCCCGCGCATGGTGCGCAGCGCGTCGGGGACGCCGCCGCTGTGCCGCTTGCCGGGCTCCAGGGTCTCCGGCAGGCAGCGCGCGGTGACCAGGGTGGTGACCAGGCCGAAGGCCGCCAGGACCAGGAAGACGCCGCGCCAGTCGGTGAACCGCAGCACCTGGCCGCCGAAGACCGGCGCCAGGATCGGGGCGAGGCCGGAGATCAGCATCAGGGTGGAGAAGAAACGGGCCATGGCCAGCCCGTCGAACATGTCGCGGACGACCGCGCGGGCGATCACGATCGCCGCCGCCCCGGCCAGGCCCTGGGCGAGCCGGAAGACGGTCAGGGACTGCACCCCGGGGGCCAGCGCGCAGGCGACGCTGGCCAGGACGTACCCCGCCATGCCGATCAGCAGCGGGCGGCGGCGGCCGAACTGGTCGCTCATCGGGCCGGCGACGACCTGCCCGACGGCCAGGCCCAGCAGGCAGGCCGTGAGGGTGAGCTGCACCTGCGCGGCGGGGCTGCCGTACGCGGCGCCGATGTCGGGCAGCGCCGGGAGGTACATGTCCATCGACAGCGCGGGGAGCGCGGTGAGGCTGCCGAGGATGAGGGTGATCAGCAGGCCGGCGCGGGCGCCGCCGGCGGGCCGCGCCTCGCCGCCGGGTCCGGCGGCGGGGCCGGGTCTGTGCGGTCCGGGTGTGGTTTCGGGTATGCGGGCTTCGGCGGCCGGGGACGGGCCGGGGTCGGACATGCACCTCTCCAGATGAATCGACGGGAACCGTCCAATCATCCCAGGTTTCCGGACCCCGGCCCACCGCGTTTCGCCGGGCGGGACGCCCCTCAGGCCGGCACCAGCCCCGGCTCGCCCGCCGGCGAGACGAAGGACGCCGCGGTGGCGATCGGCGCGCCCGGGGTGGTGACCGCCGGGACCGTGCGGTAGTCGGCCCGCAGCTTCTCCCGGTCCAGCCCCAGCACGACGTATCCGCGCTGCCCGTTGTAGTACCTCAGGTGCGGGTTGGCGGTCATCAGCGTCTGCCAGTTGGCGGGCTTCGCCGCGCCGTCCCTGCCGCTGGTGACGGAGGTGGTGACGATCTCCACACCGGCGGTGCGGGAGCCGGGGTCGTCGAAGTCGCGCTTGATGTCGAACCCGTAGTGGACGTGGACGTCCCCGGTGAGGACCACGAGGTTCTCCACGCCCGCCGCGTCGGCGCCCGCCAGCACCCGCTCGCGGGAGCCGGGGTAGCCGTCCCAGGCGTCCATCGACAGCGGCCAGGGGCCCTCGACCCGGTTGCGGCGGCGGGAGAAGACGACCTGCTGCGGGACGACGTTCCACAGCGCCCGCGACCGCCGCCAGCCGTCGACCAGCCAGCGCTCCTGGGTGGCGCCGAGCATGGTGCGCGCCGGATCCTCGGACTCGGGGGTGGGGACCTTCCAGCCGTCGCCGTTGGCCTGGTTGTCACGGTACTGGCGGGTGTCGAGGACGTCGAACTGCGCCAGGTTCCCGTAGTGCAGCCGCCGGTAGAGCCGCAGGTCGGGCCCCTGGGGGCGCTGGGGGCGGCGCAGCGGCATGTTCTCGTAGTAGGCGCGGTAGGCGGCGGCGCGGCGGATGAGGAACTCCTCCGGCGGGACGCCGTTCTCGGGGACGCCGTTGGCGTAGTTGTTCTCCGTCTCGTGGTCGTCCCAGGTGACGATCCACGGGTGGGCGGCGTGGGCGGCGGCGAGGTCGGCGTCGGTCTTGTACAGGGAGTACCGCAGCCGGTAGTCCTCCAGCGTCACCGTCTCCCGGTTGAACAGGTCCGGCAGGGTGCGGTCGGTGTAGTCGCGGCTGCCGCCCGCGGCGGAGACGGCGTACTCGTACAGGTAGTCGCCGAGGTGGAAGACGGCGTCGAGGTCCTCCTCGCGGGCGAGGTGGCCCAGGGCCGTGTAGTAGCCGTCGTGGTACGCCTGGCAGGACAGCAGGCCGAAGCGGAGTGCGGCGGGCGAGGCGTGGGCGGCGGGAGCGGTGCGGGTGCGGCCGGCCGGGCTGGTCCAGCGGCCGACGTGGAAGCGGTAGTGGTAGTCGCGGCCGGGCTCCAGGCCGCGGACGTCGACGTGCACGGAGTGGTGGAACTCGGGGTACGCGATGGCCCCGCCGCGGGCGACGGTGCGGCGGAAGCGCGCGTCGTGCGCCACCTCCCACCGGACGGCGACCGGGCGGGCCGGCATCCCGCTGTCCGGTTCGTAGGGCCGGGGGGCGAGGCGGGTCCACAGCACCACGGAGTCCGGGCGCGGGTCCCCGGAGGCGACGCCCAGGGTGAAGGGGTCCTCGGCGATCCGGCGCGGGTCGAGGGAGGGGGCGGCGTGGGCGGCGGACGGCAGGTTGGTACCGAGGGCCAGGGCGGCGGCGGCCCCGGAGACGGTGAGGAACCGCCGGCGGTTCAGGTGGCGTGCGGCGGCTCTGAGTTCGGCGGTGGCGCTCGGCGTATGCGTCATGTACACGATTGCAGCGGCCCGGGGCGGCGTCCCGGAAGCAGGTTGTTGGCCGGTGCGCGACGCTTCCGTGGCCGGAAGGTGACGCGGGCCCGCCCGGGCACGGGGGAGGCCCTCCCGGAATACCCGCCGGCCGGCGCGGAGTTCACCGGGCATGACCACGGACAGCACGGGGGACGCCCCCGAGGTACTGCGCTACACGGCCTTCTCGTCCGACCCCGGCGGCGGCAACCCGGCCGGGGTCGTGCCGGACGCGGGCGCGCTGGACGACGCGGAGATGCTCGCGATCGCCGCCCGCGTCGGCTACTCGGAGACCGCCTTCCTCACCCCGCCGCCCCCCGGCCTCGAAGCCGCGCCGGGACGCGGCTTCGGCATCCGGTACTTCAGCCCGCTGGCCGAGGTGCCCTTCTGCGGGCACGCCACGGTGGCGAGCGCCGTCGCGCTCGCCGAGCGGATCGGACCGGGCGAGCTGGTCTTCGCCACCCGGGCCGGCACCGTCCCCGTCACCGTCACCGGCGACCTGCGCGCCACCCTCACCAGCGTCGAGCCGCACGTGGAGGAGGCCGACGGCGGGGACGTGGCCGAGGCCCTGGCCGCGCTCGGCTGGCGGCACGGCGAACTGGACCCGGCCCTGCCGCCGCGGATCGCCTTCGCCGGCGCCCGGCACCTGGTGCTCGCCGCCGCCTCCCGGGAGCGGCTGGCCGCGCTGGACTACGACTTCGAGCGGCTGAAGGCGTTCATGCTCCGCCTGGACCTGACCACCCTCCAGCTGGTGTGGCGGGAATCGGACACCGTCTTCCACGTCCGCGACCCGTTCCCGGTCGGCGGGATCGTGGAGGACCCCGCCACGGGGGCGGCAGCGGCGGCGTTCGGCGGCTACCTCCGCGCCCTGTGCCTGGCCGCCGCGCCGGCGCGGCTCACCCTCCACCAGGGGCACGACATGGGCCGCCCCGGCCTGCTGGAGGTGGGGCTGAGCGCGGACGACCCGCGCGTGCGGGTGACGGGGGCGGCGGTCCGCATCGGGTGAACCGCGCGGGCCCGCGGACGCCCCCCGGCGGGCCCGCCCCCGCCCGCCGGGGGCGGCCCGTCAGACGGCGTCCGCGAAGCGCTCCACCCTGCTGATGCGCCCCAGGACGAGGATGGCGTCCCCCGGGGCCAGGACGGTGCCGGGCCCGGCGGGCTCGAAGCCGCCCTCCGCGGGCTTGACCGCGATCACGTCGACGCCGTACCGGGCGGGCATCCCGGCCTCGCCGAGGGGGACGCCGACCAGCTCCCCGGGCGGGCCGACCTTCGCGATGGCGTGGGCCTCGTCCAGCTCGACGTAGTCCTGCATGTGGCCGGAGACCAGATGGGCCACCCGCTCCCCCATGTCGTACTCGGGGTAGACCACGTGGCGGGCCCCGATCCGCTCCAGGATGCGGCCGTGCCGGCGGCTGACCGCCTTGGCCCAGATGTCCGCGACCTCCAGCTCGGCCAGGAGCGAGGTGGTCAGGATGCTGGCCTCCATGTTGGTGCCGATGGCGACCACCGCGCGGGAGAAGTCCGGCACGCCGAGCTGCCGCAGCGCCTCGATGTCCGTGGCGTCGGCGGTGACGACGTGGGCGAGCCGCCCGGACAGGTCCTGGACGGTCCTGGGGTTGCTGTCGATGGCGAGCACGTCGACGCCGCGCTCGGTCAGTTCCAGCGCCAGCGCGCTGCCGAACCGGGCCAGGCCGATCACGACGACGGGTTCGTTGCTGCGGTCAGCCAACGATGATCCTCTCCTCGGGCAGGTCGTAGCGGCGGGCGCGTTCGCGCAGGGCCAGGGCGGTCGCCAGGGTCAGCGGGCCGAGCCTGCCCGCGAACATCAGCACGGTCAGGAGCACCTTCGCCGCCGCGGGGAGCTCGGCGGTGATCCCCGTGGACAGGCCCACCGTGGCGAAGGCGGAGATCACCTCGAACAGCACCCGGTCCAGGCTGAAGTCGGTCATGGCCAGCACGGCGAACGTGGACACCACCACCGCTCCCGCGCCGAGCAGCACGATGGCCAGCGCCTGCCGCTGGTTGCCCTCCGGCACCCGCCGGTTCCCCACCCGGGCGCCGGGGTCGCCGCGCATCTCCGCCCAGACCACGAACGCCAGCAGGCCGAGCGTGGTGACCTTGATCCCGCCCGCCGTCCCCGCGCTGCCCCCGCCGATGAACATCAGGACGTCGGTGGCCAGCAGGCTCTCGGAGCCCATGGCCGAGACGTCGACGGTGTTGAAGCCGACGCTGCGGGCGGCGGCGGAGGCGAAGAACCCCGCCAGCCACTTCTCCCCCTCCCCCAGCCGCCCCAGCGTCCCGGGGTTGGTGTACTCGGCCGCGGTGATCACCAGGGTGCCCAGCGCCAGCAGCAGCACGGTGAGCACCACCGTGATGCGGGTCAGCACCGACCAGTCGCCGGGCCTGCGCCACGACCGGACCAGTTCGAAGACCACGGGGAAGCCCAGCCCGCCGACGACGGCCGCCGCCGCGACCGGCAGGCACACCCACGGGTCGCCCGCGTAGGACGCCAGGCTGTCGCGGTGGGTCGAGAACCCGGCGTTGTTGAACGCCGAGACCCCGTGGAAGACGCCCTGGTAGAGGGCGGTTCCCGGCGGGCGGTCGTACCGGGTGAGGAACACCGCCGTCAGGACGGCGGCCACCGCCGCCTCGCACACCAGGCCGAACCGGATGATGCCCGGCACCATCCGGCGCAGGTCGTCCATGCCCAGGTGCCGGCTCTCGGTCTGCGCGACCAGTTGCGCCCGCAGCCTCAGCCGGCCGGAGACCAGCACCGCGAACAGCGCGGCCAGCGTCATGATCCCCAGACCGCCGGCCTGCATGAGCAGCAGGACGACGACCTCGCCGAACGCGGACCAGTGGCTCCCGGTGTCCACGGTGACCAGGCCGGTCAGGCACACCGCCGAGGTCGCGGTGAACACCGCGTCGACCACGTCCGTGCGCTCGCCGGACTCCGCGGCCGCCGGCAGGGACAGCAGCGCCGCGCCCACCGCCGCGGCCACCGCGAAGCCGGCGACGACGAGCCGCGCCGGGTGCCGGAAACGGGTCCCGGCGGCTCCGAGCCCGGCCGGCCTCGCCTGCCCGCCCCCGATGCCGCTCACCTCGCCGCCGCCCTCGCCCGCACGTCACATCCCCGCATCCGTACCGGCCCGAGACCGGGCGCCTACCCGCCGGACTCGGTCATATCACGACACTCCGGGCCATCACAGCAGTCACAGCAATCTCAGCAAGGCGCCGGAGCCCGGCGCCGACGGCCGCCTCACACCTCCGAACACCTCCGCATACCGCGTGGCGGGCGGGGTAAACGGGTGATCGGCCATCGCCCGCACGGGGCGGAAAGCGCCGGGGACGGAGTGGGTTCATGGAACGGATCATGCTGGAGGCGGACGGCGGCACGGCGGTCCCGGGGCCTCGGATACGGGCCGGAGCCTCGTACGACGGGGGGCCGGAGACCATCCCGGCCGCACGGAACTTCGCCGTCGGCTTCCTGGACCGGCTGCGGACCGAGTACGGCGTCCCCGTCCCGTCCCGGGCGGTCGAGACGGTCCGGCTGGTCGTGAGCGAGCTGGTCACCAACGTCTGCAAGTACGCCCCCGGCCCCTGCCTGCTCGACCTGGAGCTGGCCGGCGACACGGTGGAGATCACCGTCTGGGACCGCGAATCGGTCCTGCCCGTCGCCCGGGCGGCCGAGCCGGGACGGGTCGGCCAGCACGGCCTGGAGATCGTCCTCGCCCTGTGCGAGGGCTTCGACGTCCGGCGGGAGCCCATAGGCAAGCGGATCAAGGTGAGGGTCTCCCTGGCCTCCGCCGGCTGAGACCCTGCGCGCCGGCCGCCGGGGGGCGACCGCCGGGGGCCGGTCCCGCGCCTAGTCTCCGGCGGCCTCGGCGGTCCCGGCCTCCTCTGCCTCCTCCGCGGCGTCGGCCTCGGCCTTCGTGCGGTGCACGGTGCCGCGCGGGTGCTCGGGAGGGCCGTAGAGGGAGTAGAGCTTCAGCGGCCCGTCCCCGGTGTTGACCACGTTGTGCCAGGAACCGGCCGGAACCAGGACCACCCAGTCGTCGGCCACCTCGCGGTCGAAGTCGAGCCGGTCCCGGGCCGGCCCCATCAGGACCCTCCCCTTCCCCGACTCCACCCTCAGGAACTGGTCCCGGTCGGGGTGCATCTCCAGGCCGATCTCACCGCCCGGCTCGATGCTCATCACCGTGAGCTGCAGGTGGTTCCCGGTCCACAGCGCGGTGCGGTAGGTGTCGTTGGCCAGGGTGGCCTGCTCGATGTCCAGCACGTGCGGCCGCGGCCCGCTGTCGCGGGACTCCTCGGTGCCCATGGCGGTGCTCCTTCCGTCGCCTACCGGCATCATCCGCGACGAGCGGCGTCCGCGCAGCGGTGCGGCGTCCGGCCCCACCCGCTCGGCGGCCCGCCGAACGCGGTGCCGGGAAGTCAACAGACCGCCGGGAGCCGTCCGTTCACGGGCACCGTCAGGCCATGAGTTCCTTGAGCTCCTCGGTCGCCAGCACGATCCCCACCGGGTCGGGCAGCCGCAGCTCCTCGCCGAGCCCGGTGGTGGTGTGCACGTCGCGGTAGCGGCCCTTCTCCGGGCGGGAGCGGACGACGAGTTCCTGCCGCTCGCGGTCGACCAGCAGGTGCACCGGGATGCCGGCCTCCGCGTACCCGTCGGGCTTCTCGGTGCGGTCCTTCCCCGGCCGGGTGGAAGTGACCTCGACGACCATCAGCACACCGCTGGGGTCGGACCACTCACCGCGCCCGGCGAAGTACATCTCGGGGGCCAGAGCCCCATCGGGCCGAGCCCGGCCGTTGCCGTACTTCTCGACGATGAGCCCTTGCTCCGGATACAGGTACGACTCGGGTCGCTGCACCATGCACCGCTTGAGCAGCCACCTGATGATCTCTCCGTGATCCCCGTCCGGCACCGGCTTGACCCTCAGCTCTCCACGAACGAATTCCAGCGTCACCGTCTCCGGGGCCGAGGCTTCGAGCTGCTCGAACTCCTCGACGCTCATCTGCGCGGAGTCACTCGTCTGCACGGACCGATCGATGGCCATGGTCATCACGGGTCTCCCTTCGACTCCACCGTAACGGCGCCCTTCGCCCCGTGCGCACGGTAACGGCGCTCCCGCGCAGGGAAACGCGGAGAAGCCCGGCGCACACCCGAAAGGATGAGCGGGGCGGCGGCGGGCGGCCTTGTGGGTATCGAGGCCCGAGCATGACGGCGCTCGCGGCGGGACATTGTTCACCTCGGGGCCGCACCACACGCCGTGGGAACCGGCCGGACACCACACCCGGCGCACACGAGAGACGAGGCAGGGCCGCATGAACAGTTCCTTACCCGCCAAGGTCGTCGTCGTCGTCGGCACACGCGGTATCGGCGCCGCGATCACGTCCACGTTCGTGGCCGCCGGGGCGGACGTCCTCCTGACCGGGCGCAGCGTTCCGGAGAGCGTGATGGAGACCTTCAGGAGAGCCGGGCGCCGTGCCGGGCAGACCGTGGAGGGACTCGCACTCGACGTCACCGAGCCCGACTTCGCGCATCGGCTGGCCGAGTCCGCCCGGACGTCGCTCGGCGGCCTGGACGTGCTGTGCCTCAACGCCGGCGTCTTCCCCAACAGGCCGCTGGCGGACATGACGCACGCCGACGTGCGCGAGGTCTTCGCCACCAACGTGGAGAGCCAGATACTCGCCGTCGCGGCGTGCGTGCCGCTGCTGCGGGAGTCGGGGCGCGGCCGGATCGTCCTGACGTCGTCGATCACAGGCCCCCTCACGGGCTTCCCGGGCTGGAGCCACTACGGCGCGAGCAAGGCCGCGCAGCTGGGCTTCATGCGTACGGCCGCGCTGGAACTCGCCCCGTACGGCATCACCGTGAACGCGGTGGCGCCCGGCAACGTGCTGACCGAGGGGCTCGAGGAGCTGGGGGAGTCCTACCTGGCCCAGATGGCCGCGGCCGTCCCCCTGGGCCGCCTGGCCCGGCCGCGGGAGATCGCCGACGTGGTGGCGTTCCTCGCCGGTGACGGGGCGTCGTTCATCACGGGACAGGTCATCACCGTCGACGGTGGCCAGACGCTGCCCGAGTCGCCGGAAGCGGTGCTGCCGACCGGTGCGGACGACCGGCCCTGACCCCGGGGCCGGGCGGGTCCGGGAATTCCCCGGGCACTCCCCAGGCCCCGCCCGGAGTCGGAAGGGGCCGGGGTTTCGGCAGGCCGGAGCGGGTGGTGGCAGACGAGCCGTGCTGTACGCCGGGTTCTGTCTCCGGCGGGCCTCGCGGCCCGCCGGGAGGCGGCCATCCATCTGGGACCGGTGTCGCCACCGGCCTCGTGCGGTCTACCCGCGGACTCGGGCGGGCCGCCCTCGGACATCCGCGCAGGGCCGCCGCCCCTCACCGGGACGGCTGCCCCTCTTGACCTTGCTCCGGGTGGGGTTTACCGAGCCGCCCAGGTCACCCTGGGCGCTGGTGGTCTCTTACACCACCGTTTCACCCTTACCGGGGGCGGTTGGGCCCCCGGCGGTCTGTTTTCTGTGGCACTTTCCCGCGGGTCACCCCGGGTGGGCGTTACCCACCACCCTGCCCTGTGGAGCCCGGACGTTCCTCGGCGGTTCCCCCGAAGGATCCCCGCCGCGACCGCCCGCACGACTCGTCTGCCGTGCCGTCCATGCTACCCGCCGCGACCGCCCCGGCCGGACCGCGGCCGGACCTCGACCGCCCGGGGCGCGGGCCGGCGGCCCTTGACCTTGTCGCGACGTCAATGTGTTGACTCGGGGCCATGAGGATCGGCGAGCTGGCCGCCCTGGCGGGTGTCACCACCCGTACCGTGCGGCACTACCACCGTCTGGGTCTGCTGCCCGAGCCCGCGCGGCGCGCGAACGGCTACCGGGAGTACGGGATGCGCGACGCGGTGCTGCTGGCGCGCGTGCGGCGGCTGACCGAGCTGGGGCTGAGCCTGGACGAGGTGCGGGACGTCCTGGCCGACGACGCGGGCCGCGAACTGCACGAGGTGCTGACCGAACTCGACGGCGACCTGGCCCGGCAGGAGGAGGCGCTGCGCGAGCGGCGGGCCCGCGTCCGCGAGCTGCTGCGGCTGGCCGAGCGCGGCGAACTGCCCGCGGAGGGGCCGGTCTCCCCCGAACTGGCCGCGCTCTTCGGGGAGATGGCCCGGACCGCCGCGGAGTTCCCCGGCCCCGAGCCGGAGATGGCGGTCCGGGAGCGGGAGCTGCTGGCCCTGATGGAGACGACCGCGCCTCCCGAGGTCCGCCGGGAGCTGATCGCGGCGCTCGGGGACGCGGGCGGCGACCCGGCGGCGATGGCCCGGGTGTACGAGGTGTACGCCCTGCTGGACGCGCTGTCGGACGCCGGGACGGACGATCCGCGCGTGGCGGAGACGGCCCGGGCGGTGGCGGACGCCGTGCCGGAGGCGGTGCTGGAGGCGGTCGGGGGCGTCCCGTCCGGCGTGGCGGGCGGCGTGGAGGGCGCCGACGGTTTCGCCGGGGCGCTGCTCGCCGACTTCTCCCCCGCCCAGGCGGAGGCCGTGCGGCAGGCGATGCGGCTGCTGGCGGAGCGTGCCCGGTGAGCCGGGGCCGGCCTGCGCGGTGGGCCGCGCGGTGGGGTCTGCTCGCGGTGGTGCCGTTCGAGCTGGGGCTGGTGGTCTGCCTGGTGGCCGGGGTGCGGGTTCCGGTTCCGGTGGTCGTGGCGGCGGAAGCGCTGGTGGGGTGCGCGCTCGCCGCGGAGGCGGCGGTGTTCGTCCGGCTGTGGCGGCGGGCGCGCGGACGGGGGCTGGGCCGCCGGGAGGCGGCGCGCGACGCCGTGCGGGCGGCCGTGCCCGTCCCGGTGCGGCGGCTGGTGCTCCACGAGCTGCGGGTCCTGGCGGGTCTGGCCCGGTGGGCGGCCCGGCGCCCGCCGCACGGAGTGGGCGCGGGCGACAGGGCCGTGCCGTACGCGGGCGAGCAGGCGCCGGTGGTGTACGTGCTGCTGTTCGCGGCCGCCGTGGAGACGGTGGCGTTGGGTCTGCTGCTGGCCCGGTGGCCGGTCGTGCACCTGGTCGTGCTGGTGCTGGACGTGTGGGGGATGGCGCTGCTGCTGGGTCTGCACGCCGCCTGCGTGGCGCGTCCGCACGTGGTGGGCGCGGACGGCTCGCTGCGGGTGCGGTACGGCGCGCTGGTGGACGTGCGGGTGCCGGCGAGGCGGATCGTCTCGGCGCGGGTCGAGCACCGCTCCCCCGGCGGGCGGACGCCGCGGTTCGCGGACGGGGTGATGGACCTGGCGGTGGGCGGCCGGACGACGGTGACGGTGGAGCTGGACGGGCCGGTGGCGGTCGTCCGCCCGCTGGGCGGGCGGGAGCGGGCGCGGGTGCTGCGGTTCTGCGCCGACGACCCGCGTGCGGCGGTCGAGGCGCTGCGGGAGGCGGGCGGGCGCCGGGCCCTGCCCGCCGGCCGGCCCGACGGGTCCGGCGGCTGATCCGGCGGGAGATCACTCTCGACCGCATCGAGCGCACCCGAGCCCGCCACCGCACGGGGATCCGGCGGCTGAGGACCGCCGCCTCCGCCCACCCCGACGCCCGCCGAGTTCTCCACATCGTTCGCCGGAGAAAGGACTTCGCCACCGGCAAGCTCACCGTCGAACGGGTCTGCCCGATCACCAGCCTGCCGCCCGGCGCGGCGACCGGCGCCCGGCTCGCCGCCTGGACCAGAGGACGTTGGAAGACCGAAAATCTTCTGCACCACGTCCGCGTCCGCACGTTCCGCGAGGACGACTCCAGGATCCATGCCGGCCGTCTCCCGCGGGTCATGGCCGGCCTGCGCAACCTCGCCATCGGCGTTCACCGCCGGGACGGCCACACCAGCATCGCCGCCCTGCGCCACACCGCCCGCGACTGCCGCGGGCCCCTGACCGCCCCCGGCCTCACCGGATGAACCCGGACAGAACGCGATCACGCAAGGAACCCCGGTGAATGAGGCCCTACCGACACCCATCGCCGGCGACCCGCGTCCGTCTTCACGAGCGAGGTGTCGGGCCCGCAGACCGTCTAGCGCGTGGCGGACTGTGATCCGCCTGCGGCGGACAGGGAAGGCGGCTCATAGTCGTACAGGTATCCCTGCGCCCGTTCGAAGAACGGGAGGATTACGCGCATCTTCGCCGCGTTGACCTGTCGCTTCACGACACTGGGCCGCTTGCTCTCACGGGCGTTGTGCCCGTGCTTGAGCAGCTTGTCAATGCGCGGGCGACGTGTCGCGTCGTAGGCCTTGAGTGCCGCCGGGACGGTCGGGGCGCTGCTCAGCGCCGCCGCGAGTTCCAAAGCGTCCTCGATGCACATCGAGGCGCCGTGTCCGACGCCGACGGGGTGGGCGGCGTCGCCGGCCAGGACCATGCGCCCACTGTGCCACGTCCGGACCGGATCGCAGACGTTCAGGCAGCCGGACGCGACTATCGATGTCGCGGCTCCGATGATGGCCCTCGGCGTTGCCTCCGGAAACAGCTCGCTGAGGCGCCGTAGCCATTGCGCGTCGTCGATGCCTCGCAGGTCGGGCTTGACCGGGTCCCCGATCTGAGCCGTCCACCACTGGGTCTCTTCGTCGATGCTGGTGTGTACGAAGGCACCGTTGCGCGTGTAGGTGAGGTTCCAGACGCCGGGCTCGAGACCCGTCATGGCGGCGATTCCGGCGACCCCGTAGAGCCCCGCGTACTCCGCGCGCGGCGCGGACGGGTCGATCAGCCCGCGCACGGTTGACCAGACGCCGTCGGCGCCCACGAGCAGCTCCGCGGTGTCGCGCCGGCCGGAGGCGAATTCGGCCACCACGCTGTCCGCCGACTCCGTCCCGCCCACCAGGCGTTCGCCGGTGACGATCCGCGCGCCCGCGTCGAGCGCCGCGCGCCTCAGGATTGCCACGAGCCGTCCGCGCCGGAGCGAGATGCTGCGCATCGCGTCGGCTTCGCGCCGAAGGCGTGGCACGTCGCCCAGGAGGCGGCCGCCCGCCGTGTAGAACCGCATCCGTTCGATGGGGTGTCCGGCCGCCTGTACGTCGCGCAGGCAGCCCAGCTTCTCCAGCGCGCGCAGGCCGTTGACCGCCAGGCTGAAGTGGGCGCCGACGTCCTCGGGCGGAACGTCGTACGCCTCGTAGACGGTCACGTCGTGACCGATCCGCCGCAGTGCGAGGGCGATGGCGGGCCCGGCTATACCGCCACCGATCACGACCGTCCGCATGACGCCTCCCCGAATCGAATTTCAGTGAATAATGATTCGGTGAAAGTGTGTTCCGATACGCTGGCGTCTGTCAACAGCCGATGGAGGACGACATGCCGCAGGCGAGCACCACCAGCCGAAAAGTCCGGGCGGCCCAGACCCGTGCCGCGCTGCTGGACGCGGCGCGGAGGCTGTTCAACGATCGCGGCTACCTCAATACGAAGATCACCGACATCACCGCCGCGGCCGGACGCTCGACCGGCTCGTTCTACGAACACTTCGCCGGCAAGGACGAGCTGCTCCAGGCGCTCCTCGCCGAGATGGAGGATGCGATCGACGAGCGCATGACCGGCCTGGAGCACCCCCGCGACCACGACCTGACCGACCGCGACCAGCTGCGCGACCACGTCGGTGCCGCGTGGACGGTGATGCGGCAGAACCGCCCGGTCGCGCTCGCGCTGTTCCAGGCGATGGTGGCCGACGATCCCGGCACGGGCCGGGCCTGGCGCGACCTGCGCGAGCGGACAGGGACCATCCGGGAGCATCTGGAGTACCTGGTCGAGCGCGGACACCAGCTGCCCGGCGACCCCGAGTTCATCGCGGTGGCGATAGGCGCGATGCTCGTCACCCTCAACTACGCCGTGCTCACGCCCCCCGGCGGCGAAGACGACCAGCACGTCATCGACACCCTCACGGACCTGCTGTTGCACGGGCTGGCCGGACCGGCGCCACGATCAGCGGATGAACCCTGAAAGACCACGTGCGCGTCGACCCCGCGCCGGCCGACGTGCGGGTGCCGGGCCCTGCCCGGCGGGTCCGGCGGCTGATCCGGCGGCGAGCCCGCCGGGACGGACGGAGGCGGGCCCGGACCCGTTCGGGGGAGGGTCCGGGCCCGCGTGCCGCCGGGCGCGTCCGTCAGGACTTCCCCTCGTCGCCGAGCGTCTCCTCGCGGGTGGACTCGCCGGTGCTGCGGTCCTCCACCTCGCCGCCGGACTTGGAGGGGTCGGCCCCGATCGCCTCGCGGGCGGCCTCGCCGCCGGTGCCGCGGTCGCCGAGGTCCGCGCCGGAGCGCGGCATGCCCTCGCTGCCCCGGACGTTCCCGGTGCCCTTCTGCCCGGTCTTCCCGCCGCCGGAGGCGCCCTTCTCCCCGGGCTCCCCGGTCTCCTCGGCCCGCTTCCCCGCCGCGGCCGGGTCGACGCGGCCCTTGGCCGTCTCCCCGGAGATGTGGCGGACGTGCTCCTGGGCGGTCTCCTTCATCTTCTCGTCGCGGTTCTCGCTCTTCCCGGCCATGGTCCTCCTTCTCTCCCGGCCGTCCCGGACGGCCGTGCGGATCGCCGGATATTTCCCTTTCAGGGCTTTTCCGGCGGCCGGGTGCCCACCCCGGGGGCCCGTATGCCTCCGAGCCGCCCGGTGCGTCGGCCGGGGTCTGCCAGGGGGTCGGCCGGGCCCGCGCCACAGGCCGGAACCGGCGCGTCCGGACGGTGGACGTACGCTGCTGAGCGCGCCGGAACGTGCGGCGCGCGTACCGCCCGTGAGGAGAACCACCGTGCTCGTACTGCTGCCACCGTCCGAGGGCAAGGCCACCGGCGCCTCCGGTCCCCCGCTCGACCTGGCGGCCCTGTCGCTGCCGGGACTGACGGCCGCGCGCGAGGCGGTGCTCGGCGAACTGGTGGAACTCTGCTCGGCCGACGAGGACAAGGCCCGGGAGGTGCTCGGGCTGAGCGAGGGACTGCGCGGCGAGGTGGCCGTGAACGCCGCGCTGCGGACGGCCCGGACGCTGCCCGCCGGCGAGGTCTACACCGGCGTGCTCTACGAGGCGCTGGGCCTGGGCGCCCTGGACGGCCCGGCGCGGGAGCGGGCCGAGCGGTGGCTGCTGGTGTTCTCGGGACTGTGGGGGGCGGTGCGGATCACCGACCCGATCCCGCCCTACCGCTGCTCGGGCGGGGTGAAGCTGCCCGGGCTGGGGAGCCTGGGCCGGTACTGGCGGGAGCCGCTGGAGGCGGTGCTGCCCGAGGCCGCGGGCGACGGGCTGGTGCTGGACCTGCGGTCGTCCGCCTACGGGGCGATGTGGAAGCCGAAGGGCGAGCTCGCCGGGCGCACCGCGACCGTGCGGGTGCTCCAGTCGAGGATCGTCGACGGGGTGGAGAAGCGGTCGGTGGTCAGCCACTTCAACAAGGCCACCAAGGGGCGGATCGTCCGCGAACTGCTCCGCGCCGGCGAGGAGCCGGCCGGCCCGGAGGAGCTGGCCGGGGTGCTGCGCGGCTTGGGCCACCGGGTGGAGTGCGAGCCTCCGGCGAGGGGCGGCACGCCCTGGCGGCTGGACGTGGTGGTCACCGAGCTGTGAGGGCGGCCCGCGGGCCCGGCCGGCTCCCCGGCCGGTCCGGGCCCGGCGGCCTCAGCGCAGGTGACCGGTGTCGTTGAGCAGGCGCAGCGACGCGTTGCCGTCGGCGTAGTACGCCACCGCCGACAGGGACGCGGCCGACAGCTCCATCCGGAACAGCGACTCGGGCGGGGCGCCCAGCGCCAGCCGCACCAGCACCTTGACCGGCGTGACGTGGGAGACCACCAGCACCGTCCGGCCCGGGTACCGGGCGAGGATCCGGTCCCGGGCCCGCTCGACGCGGCGGGTGACGGAGGCGAAGGACTCGCCGCCGGTGGGGGGCGCGCCGGGGTCGGCGAGCCAGGCGTCCAGGTCCTCGGGGTAGCGCTCGCGCACCTCGGCGAAACTCAGGCCCTCCCAGGCACCGAAGTCGGTCTCCCGCAGGTCCTCGTCGATCTCGACCTCCAGGCCGAGCCGCGCGGCGACGATCCCGGCGGTCTGGCGGCAGCGGGTCAGCGGCGAGCTGACCACGTCCTGGACGGTGCCGCGCCCGGCGAGCGCGGCGGCCGCCGCCTCGGCCTGCCGCAGCCCGGCCGCCGAGAGCGCGGGGTCGCTCCCGCCGCTGCCGGAGAACTTCTTGTACGGGGTGAGGGGGGTCTCGCCGTGCCGGAGCAGCACCAGCGTGGTGGGGGTGCCCAGGTCGGCGGCCCAGCCCGCCTGCGGGGTCTTCGGCTCGGCCTCCCCGGCCGGGGCGGTGGGATCGGCCGCGGCGGCCTCCGCCGGGTCCGGCGCCGCACCCGGGGTTCCGGCGGCGCCCCGTACGGCCTGCCGCACGGCGGCGCGGGCCGCCGCCCGCGCCTCGGCGGAGCTCTCGGCGGTGGCCGGGGCGGCCCCGGCGGAGGCGCCGGCGTCCCCGGCGGCGAGTTCCGCCGCCGAGGAGGACGGCTGCCAGGCCTCGCCGCGGCGTCCGGCGTCCATGGCCTCGTTGGCCAGCCGGTCCGCGTGCCCGTTCCGCTCGCGCGGGATCCACTCGTAGGTGACGGCCCCGGGCGGGAAGACCGAGGCGGCCTCCATCGCCAGTGGACGCAGGTCGGGGTGCTTGATCTTCCAGCGGCCCGACATCTGCTCCACGACGAGCTTGGAGTCCATCCGGACCCGCACCGCCGCCCCCGGGTCGAGCTCGCGGGCCGCGCGCAGGCCCGCTATCAGGCCCCGGTACTCGGCGACGTTGTTGGTGGCGGTGCCGATGTACTCCGCCGTCTCCGACAGCGTCCGTCCCGTCCGGGCGTCGCGGACCACCGCGCCGTACCCGGCCGGGCCGGGGTTGCCGCGGGAACCTCCGTCGGCCTCGACGACGAAGGTCCGGGGGGATTCGGGGGAACCCGTCATCACAGCCCGGACTCGGGGGTGCGGACCAGGATGCGGCGGCAGTTCTCGCAGCGCACCACCGAGTCCGCCGGGGCCTGCCGGATCTCGTTGAGCTCGGTGATGTTCAGCTCCAGGCGGCAGCCCTCGCAGCGCCGCTGGTAGAGGCGGGCCGCGCCGACGCCGCCCTGCTGCTCGCGGAGCTTGTCGTAGAGCTTGACCAGGTCGGCCGGGACCGCGCCGGCCACGATCTCGCGCTCCCTGGCGACCGTGGCGGCCTCGGTGTCGATCTCCTCCAGCGCGGCGTCGCGCCGCGCCGTCGCGTCGTCGATCTTGGCCTGGACGGACTCGACCCGCCGCGTCAGCTCCGCGACCCGCTGCTGGGCGGCCTCGCGGCGCTCCATGATCTCCAGGACGACCTCCTCCAGGTCGCCCTGGCGCCTGGCGAGGGAGGCGATCTCCCGCTGGAGGCTCTCCAGGTCCTTGGGGGAGGTGACCGCGCCGGAGTCGAGCCGCTCCTGGTCACGGGCGGCGCGCTTGCGCACCTGGTCCACGTCCTGCTCCGCCTTGGTCTGCTCGCGGGCGGTGTCGCTCTCCTCCGTCTGCGCGGCGACCAGCAGGTCGCGCACCTGGGCGAGGTCGGCGTTCAGGCTCTCGAGTTCGGCGTGCTCGGGCAGGTTCTTGCGCCGGTGCGCGAGCTGGGTGAGCCGCAGGTCGAGGGCCTGGACGTCGAGGAGGCGGATCTGGTCGGCTGGCTCGGCGTTCAGTTGGGGGCTCCTGTGTGGGTGGTGGGTGCGGCGCCGTCGGCGGGGGCGGACGCCGCGTGGATGGTCCAGGGATCGGTGACGGTACGGGAGACGTGGACGCGCAGTCCCCAGCCGTGCCGCTGCGACACCGAGTCGAGCTGGGCGGCGGCCTGCTCGCACCAGGGCCACTCGGTGGCCCAGTGCGCGGCGTCCACCAGTGCCGGCCCCCCGGTCCGGGCGGCGTGCTGGACGGCCTCGGAGGCCGGGTGGTGCCGCAGGTCGGCGGTGACGTAGGCGTCGACGCCGGCCGCCCGCACCTCGTCGAAGAGGCTGTCGCCGGAGCCGCCGCAGACCGCGACCGTGCGGACCGGGCGGCCGGGATCGCCGGCGGCGCGGACGCCCTGCGCGGTGGCGGGCAGGGCCGCGGCCACCCGCTCGGCGAACCGGGCCAGCGGCTCGGGCGCGTCCAGCTCGCAGATCCGGCCCAGGCCGCGGCGGCCGGAGGGGTCGGCGGGGTCGGGCACCAGCGGTGCCACGACCCGCAGGCCGATGGCGCCGGCGAGGGCGTCGGAGACGCCGGGGTCGGCGCGGTCGGCGTTGGTGTGGGCGACGTGGAGGGCGACGCCGTTCCGGATCAGGGTGTGGACGACGTGGCCCTTGAAGGTGCCGGCCCAGACCGTGTTCGTCCCGCGCAGGTAGAGGGGGTGGTGGGTGAGGAGCAGGTCGGCGCCCAGCTCCACCGCCTCGTCGGCCGTCTCCCGCACGGGGTCGACGGCGATCAGCACCCGGTTCACCTCGGCGCCGGGGTCTCCGCAGACCGTTCCGACGGCGTCCCACTGCTCGGCCCACCCGGGGGGCCACAGGTCGTCGAGCGCGGCGATGACATCGGAGAGTGCAGGCACGGGTGAGAGGTTACCTGCCGCGCGCCCCGGAGTGCCGGGCCGGAGGCCCGCCGGGGGGACGGGACGCCCCGGCGGCGCCGGGCCGGCCGGTCCCCGGCCGGGCTCCCGCGAGGTCCCCGCCGGGTCCCTCCGTCCGGCGGCGCGCACCGCGCGGCGCCTCCCCCCGCGAATCCGGCCGCCGTCCCCCGAAGGGGTGAAGGCCCCCGAGTGGCGCCGTCCGGCCGGGAACGCGGAACTAGCGTCGCCACCGGAGGTGATGGGTCGATGACTGTCTGTGCCGACGACACCGTCCCGGGTGGCGGCGGGGGAGCGGCGTACACCGGCTTCACGATCGCGGCGGACGGCTCCTACGCGGCCAGGCTCACGGCGGCCGGGCAGGGCGGGGGGTGGACCCCCGAGCGCTGGACGCTGGACGGGCCCGAGCCGTACGCGGTGCCGCTGCCGGGCCCGCGGCCGGAGGGGCCGGGCACCCAGGTGCTGCCGCTGCCCGACGGGCGGGTGCTGATCTGCCGCAGGGCCGCCGACCGGCACCATCTCGCGCTGCTCTACCCCACCGGCCCGTGCACCGGCGAACTCCCCCTGGGCTCGGTGGAGTCCGGGCGGCTGACGCTGCTGCCGCCCGCTCCGGGCGGTCTGGCGGCCTACGCCCTCTCCCCCGGCCGGCCCGGCGCGGAGAGCACGGCGGTGTGGCTGGTGCACGGCGGGTCCTACGGCCCGGAGCCGGTCGCCGAGGTGCCGGGCCGCTGCTCGGGCGGCACCTGGCTGGACGGCGAGGGGCGGCTGCTGGCCCTGGACCGCACCGACGCCTCCGGCCGCACGAAGGCCGTCGTCGTCGACCTGGAGCGCGGCGAGGTCTCCCCCCTGCTGCAGATCACCGACGACAGCGACGACCGGCTGCTGCTCGCCGACCCCGACAGCGGGCTGCTGATCGTGCGGTCCGACGCCCCCGGCGAGACGCGGCTGGGCTGGGGGGTCCTCGGCAGCCACCGGCCCGTGCGCTTCCCCGAGGCGCTGCGTCCGCAGGGGGTGGCGCTGACCCCGTTCGCCGTCCAGCCCGGCCAGGCCCTGGTGCCGGAGGGCTGCGCGGTGGCGCTGCGCGTGGACGGGCCGAACGGGACGTGGGTGGCGGTGTGGCGGCCCGCGCAGCGGAGGCTCCAGCACCTGGCCGCCCCGCGGGGGTGGCTGCGGGGGTCGGGGCTGTGGACGGCCGGCGGGGAGCTGCGGCTGCCGTACTCCACCGGCCACACGCCGTGCGGGCTGGCCCGGATCGCGGTGCCCTGCCCGGAGCCCGAGCCGCTGCCCCGGCCGCGTACGGAGCCGGCGGCGGAGCAGGCCGGGCCGGTCCCGCAGGCGCCGCCCGCGGGCGGGGAGGAGACCGGCTCGTTCACCGTGTTCACCCTCCGCTCGGTCGCGCGTCCCCCGATTCCCCTGCGGCACGCGCCGTTGACCCGGACCTCTGCGGAGCGAAGATCGTAGAACTACTACGATCCGGTCGGGTACGGAGGGAACCCGACCCGATTCATGGAGTAGCCGGCGATGTCCCAGACCCAGACAGACGCCCAGACACAGGCGCAGGCACAGGTCCAGACACAGACACAGGCACAGGCGCAGCCCCGGCCCGAGTCGCAGGCGCAGCACCAGCCGCAGGCACAGCACCAGCCGCGGATACAGCCGCAGCCCCGGCCGCAGGCCCCGGCCCCGGACGGGGCCGGTGGCGGGGCCGGTGGAGCCCGGGGCAGGCACCGGGGCCCGGCCGCCGTCGGCGAGGAGGCGGCGGTGCCCGCGCAGGGCCGCCACCGCCGCCCCGGCGGACAGGACCGGACCGGCTGAGCGGCCGGGAGGTCCGCGCCGGGAGCGCCGTCTCCCCACCCCCGTGGCCGGCCCGGCGGTCCGGTGCGGCAGCATGGGCCGCGGCACCGGACCGGACGGACCGGGCCGGCCGGTCGGACCAGGTCAGGGAGGTCGTCGATGGAGGACGCCGCAGGGCCCTCGCCCGAGGTCGTCGCCGCGTTCGAGGCGGCGAAGGGCTTCATGCCCGCGGACGAGGGGATGGCCCTGTACGCCGCCGCCCGCGAGGCGGCGCGGCTGGGGCTGCCGCTGCTGGAGATCGGCACGTACTGCGGGCGTTCCACGATCCTGCTGGCCGACGCCGCCCGGCGCGCGGACGGGGACGTGACGGTCCTGACCGTCGACCACCACCGGGGCAGCGAGGAGCAGCAGCCGGGCTGGGAGTACCACGACCCGGAGCTGGTCGATCCGGAGGTCGGTCTGATGGACACCCTCCCGGCCTTCCGCCGCACCCTCCACGCCGCCGGGCTGGAGGACCGCGTCGTCGCGCTCGTCGGCCGCTCGCCCCGGATCGCGTCCCTGTGGGGCGGGAGGCTGGGACTGGTCTTCGTCGACGGCGGCCACACCGACGAGCACGCGCGCGCCGACTACGAGGGCTGGGCGCCGCACCTGGCGGAGGGCGGGCTGCTCGTCATCCACGACGTGTTCCCCGACCCGGCCGACGGCGGCCAGGCGCCGTACCGGATCTACCGGCGGGCGCTGGAGTCCGGCGCCTTCACGGAGGTCTCGGCGCTCCGCTCGCTGCGCGTGCTGCGGCGCACGGGCCCGGGGCTCTGACCCCCGCCACCGCTACGATCTGCGCTCATGTCCCTGGTCAGACGGCTGTTCATCGTCCTCGCGCTCCTGCTGCCCGTCTGCCTGGCGGGCTGGCTGGCGCGGCGGGCCGCGGAGGGGACGGACGCCGGCGCCGGGCCGGAGCGGTCCCCCTCCCCGGCGGCCTCCTCCCCGCCCGCGCGCGGGGAGTCCGGGAAGCCGTCGGGGAAGCCGGACGGGGACGGCCGGCCGCTGCGGGGCGCGGTGGTCGTGCTCGACCCCGGGCACAACCCGGACAACCGCGAGCACACCCGTGAGATCGCGCGCCGGGTCGACATCGGCACGGGCCGCAAGGAGTGCGACACCACCGGCACGGCCACCGACTCCGGGTACGCGGAGGCGCTGTTCACCCTCGACGTCGCGCGCCGCGCCCGCGCCCTCCTGGAGGAGCGGGGCGCCACGGTGGAGCTCACCCACGACGGCGACCGGCCGTACGGGCCGTGCATCGACGAGCGCGCCCGGGCGGGGAACGAGGCGGGGGCCGACGCCGTGGTCTCCGTCCACGCCGACGGCTCCGCCGCCGGCGGCCGGGGCTTCCACGTGATCCTTCCCGCGCGGGTGACGGAGGGGGCCGCCGACACCACGCGGATCACCGGCCCGTCCCGGCGGCTGGGCGAGCACCTGGCCGACGCCTTCGCCGGGGCGACCGGTTCCGGCCCGGCGGACTACCTGGGCCCCTCCACGGCCGGCACCGGACTGGTGACCCGCGGCGACCTGGGCGGGCTCAACCTGTCCCGGGTGCCCAAGGTCTTCCTCGAATGCGGCAACATGCGCGACCCCCGCGAGGCCCGGCGGTTCACCGATCCGGCGTGGCGGGAGCGCGCGGCCCGCGGCATCGCCGACGGCGTCACGGCCTATCTGCGGGAGGCGGAGAACCGTTACCACGACGGGACGAACAAGACGGACCCGCCGGACCGCGCCGGGCGTCCTTCCGTACGATAGGGCCCGCCCCCGTCTGACCAGACCATGACGAAACCGATTGAGGATCTTACGTGAACATCCGCTCGCTCACCCGAAGCGATGGCGCGGTAATCGGAGCAGCGGTGCTGCTGTTCATCGCCTCCTTCCTCGCCTTCTTCCAGGCCGAGGACGAGAACTGCACCGGGACCTGCTCCTTCAACACCTGGGAGCCCGCCTTCTTCCCGCTGCTGCCGACCGTGACGATCGCCGGTCTGGCCGCCGCGGCCCTGCTCGCTCTCGGGCACATGCTTCCCGGGGAGCGGAAGGTCCTCGGACTCGGTCTCGACCAGTGGGGCACCGCACTGGCGGTCTTCGTCGGCTGGTCGGCCCTGTGGTCGACGTTCTCCGACCTCGTCCCCCAGGTCGACACCGGGTACGGGAGCGCCAACGACGGGGTGGAACTGGGCATCGGCGCCTGGCTGACCCTCATCGGCGGTCTGGTCATGGCGGCCTTCGCGATCCTGGGCAACGCCGTGCCCGCGCTCAGGGCCCCGCTGCTCCCGGCGCCCTCCCCGCAGGCGGCCCCGAACCCCTACGGTCCGGGCCCGCAGCCGGGTCAGCCGCAGCCGGGCGGGTACGGCTACCCCGGCGGCCCCCAGCCGGGCCAGCCGCAGCCGGGCGGTTACGGCTACCCGGGCGGTCCGCTGCCGGGCCAGCACCAGCCGCAGCCCGGTCAGCCCCAGCCGGGCGGGTACCAGCCGGAGCAGCACCAGCAGCCGGGTCAGCCGCAGCCGCCGTACGGCGGCCAGCCCTCCCCGGCGGCGGGCGGCGCTCCCGCCGACCCGCACTTCCAGCCGTTCTGGTTCGCCGTGCCGGTCGCGCGTCCGCTCTTCCCGGAGGACGGCTCGCCCAACCCGATCGCCGAACTGGCGCCGGGCACCTGGTACCTGGCGGTCGAGCAGCGCGGTCAGGCGCTGGTGGCGCAGACGCAGGACGGCCGCCGCGGCGTCCTGCAGGACACCTCGGGCATCCAGCGCGGCTGACACCCCGCACCCCGGCCGCCCACGCGGTCCGGCGACACCACTCGACGGCCTCCGTCCGGCACCGGGCGGGGGCCGTCGCCGTCGTCCGGAGCGCCGCACAGGAAACGCCGCACGGGCAGCGCCGTACCGGGAGTCCCGCCGCGCACCGTCCGGCACTTCCCGCGGCGGAAGCCTCAACAGGCGCGCCAAAGGGGACGGTTGGGTTTGACGACGACACAAGCGGCAACCCGGACGATACGGTTGCCGCTGCCGGGCGGCGCCGGCCGGGGCAGCGCCCCGCAGGCAGTGACCGAAGAGAGCGATCCGAGAAAAGCGAACCGAGAAGAGCGACCGGAGGGCGGTGAGCCCGACGGAATCGCGGCGGCGGCCCGCCTGTTCCCGGGCCGCCCGCGGTCCGGGCCGTCGCCGACGGCGGCCCGGCCGGCTGTGGGGACGGCGGAGGGCCGGGGCCGGACGGCCTCAGCAGCAGTCCGGCTCCAGCCCCGCCGGAAGCCCCTCCCCGCCGAAGACCGCCACCGTGGCCTCGTCGCCGCCCAGGGCGGCCACGGCCAGCAGCAGCGAACCGGCGGTCCAGGACGTCAGCTCCTCCGGCCAGAAGGCGTCGTCCTCGAAGACGTATCCGGTCCAGTACATGCCGTTCCCGGCCCGCAGGTGCCGCATCCAGCGCAGGATCTCCAGCGCCCGGTCCGACTCCCCCATCACCCACAGCGCCAGCGCCAGTTCGGCGCTCTCACCGCCGGTCACCCACGGGTTGGGCAGGACGCAGCGCACGCCCAGGCCGGGTACGACGAAGCGGTCCCAGCCCTCCTCGATGCGCTCCTTGGCCTCGGGCCCGGTCACCGCGCCGCCGAGGACGGGGTAGTACCAGTCCATCGAGTAGCGGCTCTTGTCCAGGAAGCGCTCGGGGTGGCGCCGCACCGCGTGGCCGAGCAGCCCCAGCGCCAGCTCCCAGTCCGGCTGCGGCTCCTCGCGGTGCTCGGCGAGGGCGAGCGCGCAGCGCAGCGCCTGGTGGATGGAGGAGCAGCCGGTCAGCAGGGCGTCGGCGACGGGGGTGCCGTCGGCCTCCCGCTTCCAGCCGATCTGGCCGCCGGGCTGCTGGAGGCCCAGGACGAACTCCATCGCCGCCACGACCACCGGCCACATCCGCTCCACGAAGGTGTCGTCCCCCGTGGCGAGGTAGTGGTGCCACACCCCGACGGCGACATAGGCGCAGAAGTTGCTCTCCTTGCCCAGGTCGGTGGGGCGTTCGGCGTCCCCGTCGGCGTACGCGGCGTACCAGGAGCCGTCCGTGTTCTGGTGCTCGGCCAGCCAGCGGTAGGCGGCCTCGGCCCGCTCGTGCTCGCCGGCCGCGTCCAGCGCCATGGCGGCCTCGACGTGGTCCCAGGGGTCGAGGTGGTGGCCGCGGAACCAGGGGATCGCGCCGTCGGGCCGCTGGAGCGCGGCGATGCCCGCCACGGTCAGCGCGGCCTCCTCGGCGGTGAGGACGCCCGGCAGGACGAGCCGTTCGGTGCGGCCCGGGCTCGTCACGCCCGCTCCGCGCCGGACGCCGCGGCGACGGGAAGGTGCGGCTTGGTGGCGTAGGCCACGAAGCTCTTGCCCATCACGGGGTTGAGGAGGTTCTCGGCGAGGCGGGTGGCCAGGGGCTTCTTCATGATGTCCCAGACCAGCAGCTTGTGGTAGGCGCGCACCGGCAGCGCGGCGTCGTCGCCGTCCCGGTTCACCCCGAAGGCGCACTTGAGCCACCAGTAGGGGGAGTGCAGGGCGTGCGCGTGGTGCGTCCCGTACGGGCGCAGGCCCGCCTCGCGCATCTTCGCCAGCAGTTCGTCGGCGCGGTAGATGCGGATGTGGCCGCCCTCGACCTCGTGGTAGGCGTCGGAGAGGGCCCAGCAGACCTTCTCCGGGCCGTAGCGCGGCACGGTCACCGCGATCCGCCCGCCGGGGCGGAGCACCCGGACCATCTCGGCGAGGACGCCCTTGTCGTCGGGGATGTGCTCCATCACCTCGGAGATGATCACGGCGTCGAAGCTGTCGTCCGGGAAGGGGAGCGCGAGCGCGTCGCCCTCCATCGCGGTGGCCTCGGCGCCCGCCGGGGCCTCCCCGGCCTCCTTCATGGCGGCGAACCACTTGGCGACCTCGCGGATCTCCTCGCCGTTGCGGTCCAGCGCGACGACTCGCGCGCCCCGCCGGTAGCACTCGAAGGCGTGGCGCCCGGCGCCGCACCCCAGGTCCAGGACCCGGTCGCCGGGGGCGAGCGGGAAGCGGGAGAAGTCCACGGTCAGCACTGGCGGTCTGCCTTCCTCGGTGACGTGCGGGGGTCTAGCTGAGGGCGGGGGCGGAGGTGCGCCGGGCCGCCGTGTCCTGGAGCGCCGCGCGGTAGTGCTCCACCGTGCCGCGGGCGGCCTGCTCCCAGGTGAAGCGGCTCAGCACCCTCTCCCGTCCGGCCGCGCCCAGCCTCGCGCGCAGGTCCGCGTCGCCGAGCAGCCTGCCCAGCGCGGCGGCGAGCGCGCCCGCGTCGCCCGGGGGAACCGCCAGGCAGGTCTCGCCGTCGGGGCCGGCGACCTCGGGGATGGCGCCGCCGGTGGTGGCGACCAGCGGGGTGCCGGTGGCCATGGCCTCGGCGGCGGGGAGGGAGAAGCCCTCGTAGAGGGAGGGGACGCAGGCGATCTGGGCGCCGCGGACCAGGTCCACCAGTTCCCGGTCGCTGATGCCCTTGACGAACTCGACGGCGTCCGTGAGGCCGTACCGCTCGATCGCGGTGGCGACGGGGCCGTTCTCGGCGCGCTTGCCGACGACCACCAGGTGCGCGTCCGGGTGTTCGGTGCGGACCTTCGCCAGGGCCTCGACGAGGTGGACCAGTCCCTTGAGGGGGACGTCCGCGCTGGAGGTGGTGACGATGCGGCCGGGGACCTCGGGCACGGAGGGGTCGGGCGAGAACAGCCGGGTGTCGGCGCCGATGGGCACGACGTGGACGCGCTCGGGGCGCACCCCCAGGTGCTCGGTGATCTCCCGGCGGGAGGAGCCGGAGACGGTCAGCACGGACGGCAGCCGCCGGGCCACCCGCTTCTGCATGCGGGTGAAGCCGTACCAGCGGCGCACGGACGCCCGCCGCTTCCAGTCCCGGGCGGCGTCCAGGTCGAGCCGCCGGTCCACGGTGATGGGGTGGTGGACGGTGGTGACCAGGGGGAAGCCCAGGCGCTCCAGGCCGAGCAGGCCGTAGCCGAGGGTCTGGTTGTCGTGGACGACGTCGAACTCGCCGCGGCGGGCGGCCAGATGGCGGCGGGCCCGCAGGGAGAAGGTCAGCGGCTCGGGGAAGCCGCCGGTCCACATGGTGGCGACCTCCAGCACGTCGATCCAGTCGCGGTACTCCTCGCGCTTCGGCGTGCGGAAGGGGTCGGGCTGCCGGTAGAGGTCGAGGCTGGGGAGTTCGGTGAGGGTGACCTCCCCCGCCAGGTCCGCGTCGTCGTCGAGGACGGGGTAGGGCTGGGCGCCGATCACCTCGACGCGGTGGCCGAGCCGGGCCAGTTCGCGCGACAGGTGGCGCACGTAGACGCCCTGGCCGCCGCAGAAGGGGTTCCCCTTGTAGGTGAGCAGCGCGATCCTCAGCGGCCGGTCGCCGTCGGCGGCTGCGCCCGCCAGGGGGCCGGGCACGGCGTCCCAGGTGGCCTCTGCCGTCACTCACGGCCCCCTTCTGAAGGTCCTCGCGGCAAACGTCCGCGGGAGCGTAACCGCTCCGTTGATCCAGAACAAGTTTCACAAGTCGCCCGGCGGTGCTCCGTCGGCACCCCGGTCGCACCCGGTTCCGGGGCCCCTCCAGGGCTCCGGCCTGCAAGATTACCGGCCGGTATGAGATCCGGACCGGCCGGGCCCGGGTGATTCGCGCCACGGCCCCGCCCGGGAGGGGACGCCGGTCCGGGAGCCGGCGCGGACCGCCTCCGGAAAGGGCGGATCCGGGAGGCGGATCCACCATCACCGAACATGTTCGAAAAAATGCCGAATGCGTGTACGAGTTCTCCGTCCCGACATTTCCGAAAAGGCGCATGTGGACCGGTAGGGCGATTCGGCCGTGCGCCCCCGGCGCACTCCAACTGCTTTGGCTACTGGCCGGTACTGGCCGGAAGTATGCGTTATCCGGCGGCATGAGTAGGTATCTGTTGACGGGTGTTCGACAACCATCACCCGTACAGGGCACTGGAGGAGCCGAACGTGATTCAGGTACTGCTGGTGCACCACCTGGGCCTGTTGCGATCCGGCCTGGCAGCGCTGCTCGACGAGGCGCCCGACATGGAGGTCAAGGACGTTCCCTGGTCCGGCGATACCAGCCGACTCCGGTCCCTGCGCGCGGACGTGTGCGTCGTCGACATGGAACTGCCGGAACTGCCGGACGGGGGCGGGGTGACGGAACTGTGCCGGCACATGACGGCGGCGAAATGCGGGCTGCTGGTTCTGGCCACTCCCGGACGGCCCGGTCTGCTGCGCCGGGCCTACGACGCACAGGCGATGGGGTTCGTGAACAAGGACGCCACCCCCCAGAAGCTGATGGAGGGGATACGGCACGTCGCCGCCGGAAGAAGATACGTGGACGAGTCCCTCGCCCACGACCTGCTGCGCGCCGCCGACATGCCGCTGACCGCACGGGAGCTGAGCGTGCTGTCCCTGGCCGCCAAGGGCGCCACGGTCTCCGAGATCGCCGGCCGCCTCCACCTGTCGCGCGGCACCATACGCAACTACATGTCCGCGATCACCCGCAAGACCGGGGCCCGCAACCGGGTGGACGCCATCCGGATCTCCCAGGGCGCCGGCTGGGTGTAGCCGGACGGCGTCTCCGCGCGGGCGCCCGCCCTCCCGCGGCGGGCGCCCTTCACGCGTGCCCGGCTACGCGTGCCCGGCCCGGAGGGCCGCGGCCCCGCCGCCGCCCGTCCCGCCGTCCCCGGCGCCGCGGGCGTCCCCGGTGCCGTGCCAGTGGCCGACCAGGTCGCGGTACAGGGGCGAGCGGTCCAGCAGTTCGCGGTGGCTCCCGACCGCGGCGCGGGCCCCGTCCATCACCAGCACCCGGTCGGCCCGGTGGACCGAGCTGATCCGGTGGGCGATCACCACCAGCGTGCCGGGCCGGGTGGAGAACGCCCGCTCGGCGCGTGCCTCCGCCGCCGGGTCCAGGTGGCAGGTGGCCTCGTCCAGCAGCACCAGGGGCGCGGGCGACAGGTGGGCCCGCCCCAGTGCGACGAGCTGCCGCTCCCCCTGGGAGAGGGCCGCCGGGTCGACCACCGCGTCCAGGCCGCCCAGCCGGTCCACCAGCGGGCCGAGGCCGACCGCGTCCACCGAGGCGGCCACGGCCTCATCCGGCGTCCCCTCCACGCCTTTGGGGCGCAGGTACAGGAGGTTCTCGCGGAGGGTGCCGGTGAAGACGTACGCCTGCTGCGGGATCAGCACCCGCCGCCGGGCCGCCTCGTCCGCGTCCAGGCCCCGGCCCCGGACCGGTTCGCCGTCCACCAGCACCCGGCCCGCGCCGGGCGCGAGCAGCCCCGCGACCAGGGCGGCGAGCGTGGACTTGCCGATGCCGCTGGGGCCCACCACCACCAGGTGCTCGCCGGGTTCGACCACCAGGTCGACGTCGCGGAGGACCGGCTGGGCGGGGCCGTAGGCGAAGGTCACCGACCGCAGCTCCACGCGGGAGCCGGCGCTCCGGGCGGCGGGGGAGGGCGCCGGGGCGGTGCGCGCGCCGCCCCGGGGGACGGCCGCCGCGGCGTCCCCGGTCTTCCCGGTGTCCGCGAAATCCGCAGCACCAGCGGGGTCCGCAGCGTCCGCGGGGGTGCCGTCCGGGTCGTCCCCGACGAGCCGGTCCAGGATCACCAGCAGCCGGGTGCCCGCCGCCCCCAGCGCGTTCATCAGGGTGTGGAGGGCGGGCAGCAGGGACTGGGTCAGATAGGTCAGCGCACCCAGCAGCGCGCCCGCCGTGACCCCCCTGTCCAGCAGCCACGGAGTGGCGGCCAGCAGCAGGACGACGGGCAGGTGGCCGGCCACGCCCAGCGCCAGCGTGCGGGCCGCGGCCCAGCGGGCCAGCGAGCGGGCCGCGGCCACCTCGGCGCCGACCAGTCCGTCCGCCTCCGCGGCCGTGCGCCGCTCGGCGCCGCACGCCACCACGTCCCGCAGCCCGGCGGCGACGGCCCCGTACCGGGTGGAGAGGGCCTCGTCCGCGTCGAGGAAGTCCCGCTGGCGGGCCGCCATCGGCACCAGCGTGGCCGTGAACAGCAGCAGGCCCAGCGCCAGGGGCGGCAGGACGACCAGCAGCAGCGGGAGGGCCAGGGACGCCAGTCCGGCCAGGGCCCCGGCCGCCGTGAACACGAAGGAGCGCAGCACCAGCACCAGCCCGGCGAAGCTGTCGCGGGCCAGCTCGGTCTGGTGGGTGAGGCGGGAGACGGCCGAGGCGTCCGCGCGGGCCGGGTCGTCCGCGGCCCGCCGCAGGGCACGGGCCACCACGCGGCGCAGCAGCCCGTCGCGCAGCGGCTCGACGAGATCGGCCAGGCCCCGGAAGACCCCCCGGGTCGCCAGCCCGCCCAGGAGGACGGCCGCGGCGGCGACCGCCAGCCAGGCCAGCCCGGCGCCGGTCCGCCCCTCCAGGAAGCCGCGGTCCAGGGCCTGGGCCACCCCGTAGCCGGTCAGGAAGGTCTGCGCCGACTCCAGCAGCGACCAGGCGCCGAGCGCGGCCAGCACGCGACCGCGGCCGCGCAGGAAGCGCAGCGCCCGCGGCAGGAGGCGGCGGGCCGGCCCCGGGACGTCCCGGCTCACCGGGATCCCTCCCCGAGGCTCCTCCCGGAGGTCTCCCCCGGGGTCTCCCCGGCGGCGTCCCCGGTCGCGAACACCGCGCGGTAGTCGGGGAGTTCCCACAGCTCCGCGTGGGGGCCGACGGCCCGGACGCGGCCGTCCTCCAGCCAGACCACCAGATCGGCGCGGGCGGCGGAGGAGACCCGGTGCGCGACGATCAGCCGGGTGCCGGCCCGCACCTCCTCGGTCAGGGCCCGGCCCACCTGGAGTTCGGTGACGCTGTCCAGGCTGGAGGTGGCGTCGTCGAGCACCAGCAGCCGGCCCGCGTGGGCGAAGGCCCGGGCCAGGCCCAGGCGCTGGAACTCGCCGCCGGACAGCGGCGCTTCGGCGAGCGCGGTGGCGTACCCGCCGGGGAGGCGGCGGACGAAGCCGTCGGCGCCGGCCGCCCGAGCGGCGGCCTCGACGGCCTCCCGGTCCGGTTCGTACGCGCCGAAGGCGATGGCCTCGCCGACGGACGTGCCGAACAGGGCGGGGCGTTCGAAGGCGTAGCCGACCTCCCGGCGCAGCTCGGCGGGGTCGATCGCGTCCAGCGGGACCCCGTCCAGCAGCACCCGGCCCCCGTCGGGGTCGGCCAGCCGCCCGGCGAGCGCCGCCAGGGTGGACTTGCCCGCGCCGGACCGCCCCACGACGGCCGTCGTGGTGCCGCCGGGAACGGTCAGGTCCACGTCCCGCAGCACCGCCCGTCCGCCGCGCACGGCGGTGACGCCGCGCAGCTCCAGCGTGCCGGCGCCGTCCGGCGGCAGCGGCCGGCGGCCGTGCGCGACCGGGGGCACGGCGAGCAGTTCGGCGGCGCGCCGGGCGGCGGCCCGGCTCCGCGTCAGGGCGCTGATCTGGCCCGTCACCCCTCCGATGCCGGCGGCCAGGGACGCGTAGCGGGACGCGGCCAGCAGCTCGCCGACGCTCAGGTGCCCGGCGGCCAGGCGCGCCCCGCCCACCGCCAGCACGGCGATCGTCAGCAGGGGCACCAGGACGCCGCTGCCGACGACGGCGTGCCCGTACACCCGCCACATCCGCCGCCCCTGGTCGGAGAGTTCGGGCAGCGGGGCCAGGACGCGGGCGCGCTCGCGGTCGGCGGTGCCCGCCGCGGCCACGGTGCGGGCGCCGGCGAGCGCCTCGACCAGGCGGGCGGCGATCTCGCCCTGGACTCGCTGGTAGCGGGAGACGCTGTCGGAGGAGCCGCGGGCGAAGGCGCGCAGCAGCAGCACCAGCAGGGGCACCCCGGCGCAGAAGGCCGCCGCGAGCCACAGGTCGGTGAGCGCCAGGGCGACCAGGGCCCCCAGCGGGGTCAGGAGGGAGGCGAAGAGACCGGCGACGGTGGCGGGGGCGTTGCCCGCCTCGGCCGCGTTGCCCGTCAGGCGGGTCACCAGGTCGCCGGGGGTGAAGCGGGCCGCGCGGTGCGGCCCCACGGCCAGCAGGTGACCCAGGCCGCGGCGGCGCAGCCAGGCCGTGGTGCGGGCGTTCGTGGTGCCGGTCAGCAGGGCGGTCGCCGCGCCCAGCAGCACCTCGGCCGCGACCAGTGCCGCGCACAGCGCGAGCCAGGGGCCCGCTCCCCCGCGGCCGTCCCGGTCCAGCAGCAGGTCGAGGGCGCGTCCCAGGACGGAGGGCAGGGCGACGGACGCGGCCGCCGCCGCGGTGCTCAGCAGGCAGATCGACGCGGTGCGGCCGGCGCTGTGGCGGACCGCGTCCAGCAGGAGGCGGCCGGCCGGGTCGCGCCCGGCGGCCTCGTCCGGGCCGGCGGGCTCTTCGGGATCCGTGGGCCCGTCCGGCGCGCCGTCGGTTCCCTGGACGGTGGGCTGGATGGCCATGGGCGGTGGTCCTCGCGTCCGTGGACGGTGCGGCAGGGGTACGCGCGGGGCTGCGGGGGTACAACAACGGTCAACGGCGACGCGGCCCCGGGCGTCGTGACCGCCCGGGACCGCGTTGACCGTTTCACCTCCGCGGAGTCAGCGTCCGCGGTGACGTGGTCAGTTGCAGGTGACGACGCTCAGGGAGCTGTCGCCGCACAGCAGCAGGCTGGCCTGCGAGCCACCACCGGTGAACTCGTCGCCCTGCGGGGTCTCCATGGTCTGCAGGTCGAGAAGCGTCATTTCTCTGTTCCTTTCATTTCCGTGGGGACGGGTTTTCTGGTACGGCCTCCCTGACGGAAGACCGGCTCTGGGGCCGCCGGGGCGGCGGCGGGAGGAAGGGCAGGTGCACGGACGTGCCGTGCAGCGCGCTGCCCAGGGCGAGCAGGCAGCCGGCCGTGCCGGTGGCGAGGTCCGCCGACAGGCGCATCATCTGCTCGCCGGGGAAGGCCAGATGGCCTCGGTAGGGAACGGCGGCCCGGGTCAGCGAGTCGATCTGGCGGCGCAGATCGGCCTCGTGGGTGCCGGGTTCGCCGGTGGTCGTGCGGGCGAGGTGGAGGATCATCCCCGCCACTCCGCGGAACAGGCCGGGCTGGGCGTAGAACCTCGACCGGGCGGCCTCGAGGATGTCGTGCCGCGCCTGTTCGAAGCGCTCCTCCTCGCGGTGGGCGGCGTAGTCGTCCAGCACCATGCCGATGCCGACGCTGCCGGCGCCCAGGTAGGGCATGGTGCGCCAGCCCTCGTCCACCTGGAGGGCGCCGCCGGCGCCGGTCACGCAGCAGTCCAGGTCGCGGTGGAGGGCGGTCGCCGCGCGCTCCAGCAGCTCGGGCTGGCCGGTGCGCTCGTACAGCCGCAGGAAGAGCAGGGCCTGTCCCGCCGAGCCGTACAGCAGTCCGGCGCGGGGGGCTCCCTTGGCGGCCGGCAGGGGGCGGCCGCCGCTCCGGTCGGCCTTGTCGGCGACGAGCTGGGCGCAGCGCAGCGCCGCGTCGTGGAGGGCGCTCTCGCCCGTGGCGGCGGCCAGGGCGTCGAGGGCCAGGCCGATGCCGGACAGGCCGCCGTGCAGGTCGGGGGCGAGTGCCTCCCAGGGCTGGTCGAGGATCGTGCCGGCCAGTTCCAGGGCGCGGTCGGTGTGCCCGAACCGCTCCAGGGTCCAGGCGACGCCGGACAGGCCGTCGTAGAAGCCCAGCGGTGTGCCCGAGGCGGGTTCCTTGGTCCTCCGCAGCAGCCACTCCTCGGCGTCGGGGCAGCGCTCCCCGCCGGTCTCGGCCAGGGCGTAGAGCACTCCGGCCGCACCGTGGGCGAAGCAGATGCCGCCGCCGGGGGCGAACTGGGCGATGTCGCCGGGGAAGAAGCGGTCCTCGCGCTCGGGGGTGGCCGAGGCGAGCACGGCCCGCGTCATCGAGTCGCGGCTGCGCGGCCAGTCGGCGGGGTGCACGGGCAGGTACGCGTCCGCGGAGCCGCCCGGTGCGGTGCCCGCCGTCCCCTCCTGCGCCGCGCCGCCGGACCCGGACCGCTCCGGGGGCTGCCAGCCCCGGGTGATCTCCGCCACCGCCTCGTCGAGGAACTCGCGCGGCACGGCGGGGAACTCCCGGGCGACTATCCGCGCCAGGTGCGCGGCCTTGCCCCGGTCGATCGCGAACAGGTTGGTGAGCGGCAGGAACAGGGCGATCCGCAGGCAGGCCAGGGCGTAGCGGTCGACGTCGAATCCCCTGCGGTCGGCGGGGGCGACGAAGCCGGGGTTGGCGATGACCTGGCGCCGGCCCTCGTCGATGTGGGCCGCGGCCTCGAAGTCCAGGAGCGTCACCGAGGACTCGTCCTCGGAGACCATGATGTTGAACAGGTGGAGGTCGTTGAAGACGACGCCGCGGGCGTGGATGGCCTCGACGGCCTCCTCCACCAGGCGGTGGATGCGCAGGGCCCACTCGGTGTACTCGGCCATCCGCTCCGGGCCCGGGTCCGACTCGATCAGCGGGTGCCGGCGGGCGAAGAAGCTGTTGAGCGGTTTGCCCTCGACGTACTCCAGGGCCAGGAACCGGTGGTCGCCGAGGGTGAACCAGTCGTGCACCCCGGGGGTCTGGGGCAGGCCGGACAGCCGCTCCAGGGCCTCCTTCTCCCGCCGCAGCCGGGTCACGGCGTCGGCCCCGTCGGCGGCCAGGCCCGCGTGCGGGCGGCCCTCCTTGAGGACGACCTTCTCGCCGGTGCGGGTGTCGGTCGCGACGTAGACGCCGCCGCCGTTGGAGAAGTGCAGGGCCTTCTCGATGCGGTACGGGATGTCGCCGACCCTGGTGGCGTTGCGGGCCTCCAGGTGGGGCTTGAGGAAGTCCGGCAGGGCGACCCAGTCCGGCACGTGGAAGGCCGGGTCCCTGCGGTCGGGCACCAGGCGGCCCTCGGCGTCCTCGATCGCGGGGCGCAGCTCGCCGTCCCGGTCGTAGCAGTGCCGTTCGGTGAAGCTGCCGTACCGCACGTACACCGGGCCGTTGCCCCAGCGCAGGTCGCTGAGGATGTACGGGCCGGGCTCGCCGGCCAGCAGCGCGTCCAGGTCCTCGGCGATGGTGCGGCACTGCTCGTCGCCGGCCGGGTAGACGGTGACGAACTTGCCGCTGCCGCCGCGGTCGGCGTACTTGGCGTTGCGGTTGTGCAGCAGGTAGCGGTTCGGGATGAACTTGAAGGCGATGCCGCGGGGCACGCAGTAGTCCCAGACCGCGTCGATGATCCGCTCGGCGTTGTCCAGGCAGGCGGAGACGTGGATCTTCCAGCCCTGCTTGGGCAGTTCGGCGTCCAGCGGGCGCAGGGCCAGCCAGTCCCCGGAGCGGTGGCGCTGCCATCCTTCGGGGGCGGGGCGGAGGGCCGCCGTCCAGCCGCCGGTGCGGCCGGCGTCGTCCGGGATGCGGTGGGGGGCGTCGTAGAACCAGCGGTCCGCGTCGCAGAAGACGGCGTAACCCTTGCTCATCGTTCCCCCTTCGGCTCATCCGGCGTGTCTGGCGGCGACGGGGAAGACTTTTCCATGTGCGGGCGGTGACGGAACAGTCACAGCTGTCACGACTCGGTCGTGAGGAACGCACGAGTAACAAGGGTGTGCCGGCGGTGCCGCCCGGGACGGGTCCCGGCCCCCGGAACGCGTCGGTCCGCACCACCGCGCGGTGGTGCGGACCGAGGTGTCGGCGCGGGTGTCCCGCGGGCTACCGGCCGGCCTGCAGGGCGCCCCAGGTGCCGGCGCCGACGATGCCGTCCACGGCCAGACCGCGGGTGCGCTGGTAGTCGCGGACGGCGGTGTCGGTGGCCTGGCCGAAGAGTCCGTCGGTGCCGACGGTCCGGCCGAGGGCGGCCGTCAGGGCGCGCTGGAGCCGCCGTACGTCCTCGCCCGAACTCCCCTGCCGCAGCGTGGGCGTGGCGCCCGCCGAGAGCAGGGCCGTCCAGGTGCGGGCGCCGACGGCGCCGTCGGCGGTCAGGCCGCGGTTGCGCTGGAACGCGCGCACCGCGCCCTCGGTGGCGGCGCCGAAGACGCCGTCCACCGCGCCGGCGTCGAAGCCGTTCTGGTTCAGCAGGTGCTGGGCGGCCTTGACCTGGGCGCCGGTGGAGCCGCTGCGCAGCGTGCCGTAGGAGGCGAAGTCCAGCTGGACGGGGGCGGTGGCGTCGCCGCCGCGCACCAGCTGCATGTAGTACGTCCAGTTCCAGTTGGGTCCGGGGTCGGTGTGGTCGTTGCCCGGGACCTCGTGGTGGCCGACGATGTGCGCGCGGTCCCTGGGGATGCCGTGGCGGTCGCACAGGTGGCGGGTGAGGGCGGCCGAGGAGCGGTACATGGCGTCGGTGAACCACGCGGGGTTGTCGACGTAGCCCTCGTGCTCGATCCCGATGGAGTAGGGGTTGCCGGACCGGGCGTGCCAGGCGGTGTCGCGGTCGCGGACCGTCTGTGTGACCTGCCCGTCAAAGGAGCGGATCACGTAGTGGGCGCTGACGTCCGCGTCCGGGTTCTGGAACCAGCCGATGGCCCCGGCATAGGAGCCCTGGGTGACGTGGACGACGATGTGGGTGATCGGCGACGTGCGGCCGGCGGTGTAGTTCCCGGAGTGCGCCGGCGCCCACAGGGCGGGCGGGTAGTCGGTGCTCAGGGCGCCCGTCCCGGAGGACTCCGGGGAGGCGGCGGGGCCGGCGGGGTCTCCCAGGGGGCGGACCTCGGCGTAGCGGCCGAGTTCGGGGTCGACGTCCCGCGGCTCCACGGTGACGCGCTCGCCGGCCGGGGTGAGGGCGCTGAAGCCGTCCGCCAGGAAGTCGTAGACGGCGTCGGCGTAGAGCCTCGCGGTCCGGGCGTCGTCCGCGCCGCCGTAGCGGGCCACCACGGGGTACCAGGCGTCCGGGTCGCGGCGTTCGGCTGCGTCCAGGCCCGACTCGTCGGCGTAGGCGCGCAGTACGGCGGCGGCGCCGAGGACGTTGGCGGCGGTGTCCCGCCTCAGGTCGGCCTCCGGTTCGCCGGTCAGCTCGGCGGCCTCCTCCAGGGTGCGGTGCACGGGGTTGTCGACCAGGTGCATCACGCCGTAGCCGCCCGCGTGGCTGGGCTTCCCGCCGTGGTCGTCGAGGCGGCTCTCCCCGTAGCCGACCGCGACGAGCAGGTCCCGCGGGACCTGGAACTCCTCGGCGGCCCGGGCGAACGCCCGGTTCACCGGGGCGGACGGCGCCGGGCCGTCCGCGGGGGCGGCGCCCGCGGGCCCGCCCGTGAGGAGCAGTGCGGCGGCGGCCAGGCCGCCGAGCACGGACGCGGTTCTGCGTCTCGGTGCCGTGGAGCGTCGGGACATCTTCTTCCTCCAGGTCAGCATGCGCGTGGGGGTGGGCGGCATCCCGGGGGGCGGCCCGCTCACGCCGGTGGACGGGGAGGCTTTTCTACCGATAAGTCATGTACACGTCAAGGAGAGAACGGAGGGGACCGCCGATTTCCACCCGGCGTACGGAGGGAATTCACGGACCGGTTCCGGAAAAGCCCCCGGCACCGCCCCCGCCTGCGCGGATCCCTCCCCCGGCGCGGCCGTCCACGCGCCGGGGGATTCCCGCGCCCCGAGCGTCCCGGACCGGCGCTACGCGCGTCAACGAATTGCGCCTGAAATCCGGGGATTTCTTTGGTGTGAACCACTGGAGGAAATCGGTGAGGATGCCGAAAGAGCCGCCCGGCCCGTTCTCCGGCCGGAGGATTTCCCCAACTCCCCGAAGGCGTGCGGGACATGCCCCCGGCGGGGCCGCCGGACGGCCCGGAGCCCCGTGTGATCCCGCTCCCACCGGCGGCCGGCCCCGGTCGCCCGCCCGTTAGAGTGAGCCGACGAACGTCATGTGCCCGAGCGGGGGAAGCCGGTGCGAATCCGGCGCTGACCCGCAACCGTGAGCGCGGCGGACGCACCCCGTCCCCGCCGGAGCCGGAACACCCGCCCGGGCACGAGCAGGCTCCCGGGGCCGCCTCCGCCGTCCGGCGGGGCGGCCCCGGACCGGCACCGTCGAGGAGTGCGGAGCCGAGCCCGGTGTGCCCCGTGCGGCGAGCGCGGTCGGCCGGCCGCGCACGGCTGCGCCCGGAAGACGCCCACGAGAAAGGCACCCGCCATGTCCCTGCGCCGCACCGTCGCGGCCCTGGCCGCCTCCGCCGCGCTGTGCGCGGCCGCGGCCCCCGCAGCCTCCGCCGAGGAGTCGCCGTCCGCGCAGGCCCCGGCGGAGAAGAACCTGCCGTCCGCGCTGTACGGGAAGGGCGACCCGCGGTACGACGGCGTGTGGCGCCAGTCGCTGGCCCTGCTGGCCCAGGACACTGCCGGGGTGAAGCCCGCCGGGAAGGCCGTGGAGTGGCTGGCCGGGCAGCAGTGCGAGGACGGCGCCTTCGCCTCCTACCGCCCCGACCCCACCGAGCCGTGCACCACCGACACCGTGGCCGACGTCAACGCCACGGCCGTCGCCGTCCAGGCGCTGGCCGCCCTCGGCGGCCACGACGAGCGGGTGGGGAAGGCCGTGGAGTGGCTGAAGCTGGTCCAGAACGAGGACGGCGGCTGGAGCTACAACCCCGGCGGTCCCAGCGACGCCAACTCCGTCTCCCTGGTGATCGGCGCCCTGGTCGCGGCGGGCGAGGACCCGGCGAAGGTGCTCTCGGCCAAGGACGGGAAGTCCCCGTACGACTCCCTGGCGGACTTCCGCCTCGGCTGCGACGCGAAGGCCGGCGAGCGCGGCGCCTTCGCCTACCAGCCCGACGACAAGGGCCGGCTGGCCGCGAACGACGACGCCACGGCCGCCGCCGTCCTGGCGGCGCTGGGCGAGGACCTGGTCGTCGAACCCGGCGGCGCGAAGGCCGCCGCGTCCGCGGCCCCCGACTGCGGCGAGGGCGGGGACGAGGAGCCCGCCCCGGCCGAGGCGGCCCAGGGCGGCGCCGCCTACCTGGCGAAGGTGCTGGAGAAGAACGGCGGCCACCTGACGTCCGCCATGCCCGGTGCCGAGGAGCAGCCGGACTACGGCAACACCGCCGACGCCGTGCTCGCCCTGGCCGCCGCCGGCCACCGCGACGCGGCGGAGGAGTCCCTGGCCTGGCTGGAGGAGAACGCCCCGCGGTGGGACCAGTTCAAGAGCAGCCCGGCCGCCCTGGGCCAGCTCGTCCTGGCCGCCCGCGCCGCCGGCGGCGACCCGTCCGACTTCGGCGGCGCCGACCTGGTGGAGCTCCTGAACGCCACCGGCCCGGCCCCGGCGTCCGTCCCGGCGGACGGCGGGGACGACGGCAAGGACGGGCAGGACGGCAAGGGCGGGCAGGACCCGGCGGACGACGGCGGCCTGCCGATGACCTGGCTCGCCGCCGGCGCGGTCCTGGCCGGCCTCGTGGCCGCCGCCCTGCTCGCCCTCCGGCGCGGGAGGCGGTCCCGGTGATCCTCCCGCGCGCACCGCGGCGAGCCGCCGCGTCCCTCCTCGCCGTCCTGCCGGCCGCCGCCCTGGTGGTGGCCGGCGCGGCGCCCGCGCACGCGGAGGGGTACCGCTACTGGTCCTTCTGGGAGCGCGACGGCGGCACGTGGACGTACGCCACCCAGGGACCGGGCACGCTGCGGCCCGGCGACGGGGACGTGCTGGGCTTCCGGTTCGCCGTGAGCGAGGACTCCGCCGACGCCGAACGGCCCCGCGGCAGCGCGGACTTCGAGGAGATCTGCGGCGGCACCGAGCCGCGCGGGGACGGCAAGCGGATCGCGCTGAACGTCGACTTCGGCACCCCGGCCGACGCCCCCTCGGGCGAGAGGCCGCCAAAGGGCCGCACCGTCTGCGCGGTCGTCCCCGAGGACGGGACCGCCGCCGACGCGCTGGCCGCCGCCCTCAAGCCGCTGCGGTACGACTCGAGTTCGCTGCTGTGCGCCATCGCGGGCTACCCGCGGACGGGCTGCGGCGAGCAGGTCTCCGGCACCGACACCGACAACACAACCGGCAACACCGGCAACACCGCCGACGGCACCGACAAGGCGGGCGGGGCGGCGGACGGACGCAAGGACGCCGGGGACGGTACGGCCGGCGCCTCCGAGGACACCGGAGGCGGCTCCCCCGCGAGCGCGATCGTCGGCGCCGCCGTCGTCGCCGTCCTGTTCGCCGCGGCCGTCCTGCGGGCCCGCCGGCGCCGGTCATGACCCTCCCGGCCGCGCTGCGCGCCCCCCGGGCGACCCGCGCCAACGCCCTCCACGCGGGCGCGTGGTGGCTGTGGGCGCTCGGACTGGCCACGGCCGCCTCGCGGACCACCAACCCGCTGCTGCTGGCGCTGATCGTGGCCGTCACCGGGTACGTCGTCGCGGCCCGCCGCACCGACGCCCCCTGGGCGCGCGGCTACGGCGTCTTCCTCAGGCTCGCCCTGCTGGTGCTGGCCGTCCGGATGGCGTTCGCCGTGCTCCTGGGCTCCCCGGTCCCCGGCACCACCGTGCTGTTCACCCTCCCCGAGATCCCCCTGCCCGACTGGGCGCAGGGCGTGCGGCTCGGCGGCCGGGTCACGGCCGAGGGACTGGCGCGCGCGTTCTACGACGGACTCAGGCTGGTCACCATCCTGGTGTGCTTCGGCGCCGCCAACTCCCTGGCCAACCCCGCCCGGCTGCTGAAGTCCCTGCCCGCCGCGCTGTACGAGGCGGGGATGGCGGTGGTCGTGGCGATGACGTTCACGCCCCACCTGATCGCCGACGTCCGGCGGCTGCGCGCCGCCCGCCGGCTGCGCGGCCGCGACGACAGGGGGATCAGGGCCGTGCTGCGGATCGGACTTCCGGTCCTGGAGGGCGCGCTGGAACGCTCGGTGGCGCTGGCCGCCTCGATGGACGCCCGCGGCTACGGCCGTACCGCGCAGGTGCCGCCCGCCGTCCGCCGCACCACCGCCGCCCTCACCCTGGGCGGGCTGCTGGGCGTGTGCGCCGGAACGTACGGGCTGCTGGCCGCCCAGGGCGCCGGCTACGGGCTGCCGGTGCTGCTCATCGGGCTGGCCGCCGCGCTCGGCGGACTGCGGCTGGGCGGGCGCCGCTCGGTGCGCAGCCGCTACCGGCCCGACCGCTGGGGGGCGCGCGCCTGGCTGGTGTCGGCCTCCGGGGCCGTGGCCGCCGCGGCCGTGGTCCGGGCCGCCTCCGCCCTCCCCGAGGAGCTCAACCCGACCACGGTCCCCCTGACCGTGCCCGGACTGCCGCCGTGGCCCGCGGCGGCCGTCCTGATCGGCCTGCTCCCGGCCCTCGTCGCGCCCGTGCCGGCCGACGGGCCCGGCGCGGGCGACGACGAGGGCCGGCGGCCCGGAAAGACCCCGCCGGCGAAGGAGACGACCCCCGCATGATCCGCTTCGACCAGGTCTCCGTCACCTACCAGGACGCCGCCGCGCCCGCGCTGCGCGGCGTGGACCTCACCGTCGACGAGGGCGAGCTGGTGCTGGTCGTCGGCCCGTCCGGCACCGGCAAGTCCACACTGCTGGGCACCGTCTCCGGGCTCGTCCCGCACTTCACCGGCGGGACCCTCCACGGCCGGGTGACCGTGGCCGGCCGCGACACCCGCGACCACCGGCCGCGCGAACTGGCCGACGTCGTCGGCACCGTGGGCCAGGACCCGCTCGCCCACTTCGTCACCGACACCGTCGAGGACGAACTCGCCTACGGGATGGAGTCCCTGGGCCTGCCCGCCGACACCATGCGGCGCCGGGTGGAGGAGACCCTCGACCTGCTGGGCCTGGCCGAACTGCGCGACCGGCCCATCGCCACCCTCTCCGGCGGGCAGATGCAGCGCGTCGCCATCGGCTCGGTGCTCACCACGCACCCGAGGGTGCTGGTGCTGGACGAGCCGACCTCCGCCCTGGACCCGGCCGCGGCCGAGGAGGTGCTGGCCGTGCTCCAGCGGCTGGTCCACGACCTGGGCACCACCGTGCTGCTGGCCGAGCACCGGCTGGAGCGCGTGGTGCAGTACGCGGACCGGGTGCTGCTGCTGCCCGCGCCCGGCGCCGCGCCCGTCCTGGGCGATCCGGCCGAGGTGATGGCGCTCTCGCCGGTCCACCCGCCCGTGGTGGCCCTGGGGCGGCTGGCCGGCTGGACCCCGCCGCCGCTGTCGGTGCGCGACGCGCGGCGCCGGGCGTCCGGCCTGCGGGAGCGGCTGGCGCCCCTCGCCCCGCCCCCGGCCCGCGGGCCGTCCGGGACGCCGCCGCTGGCCGAGGTCTCCTCGCTCAGCGTCCACCGCGGCCGCGTGCCCGTCCTCCAGGACGTGGACCTGACGGTGCGGCCGGGTGAGACGGTCGCGCTGATGGGCCGCAACGGCGCGGGCAAGTCCACCCTGCTGAACACCCTGGTGGGGGTGCACGAGCCGGCGCGCGGCCGGGTGCGGCTGGGCGGCGCGGCCGGTGTCGTCCCGCACCGCACCAAGCCCTCCGAGCTGCTGCGCCACGCCGGCCTCGTCCCGCAGGACCCGCGCGACCTGCTGTACGCGGACACCGTCGCCGCCGAGTGCGCTGCCGCCGACCGGGACACGGGCGCCGAGCCCGGCACCTGCCGCGCCCTGGTGTCCGCCCTGCTGCCGGACGTGCCCGACACCACGCACCCGCGCGACCTGTCCGAGGGCCAGCGGCTGGTGCTGGCGCTGGCCGTGGTCCTCTCGGCCGCCCCGCCGCTGCTGCTCCTGGACGAGCCGACGCGCGGCCTGGACTACGCGGCCAAGGAGCGGCTGACCGGAGTGCTGCGCTCCCTGGCCGGCGACGGCCACGCCATCGTCCTGGCCACCCACGACGTCGAACTGGCCGCCGAACTCGCCCACCGGGTGGTGGTCCTGGCCGACGGGGAGGTGGTGGCGGACGGCCCGTCCGCCGAGGTCGTCACCTCCTCCCCCGCGTTCGCCCCGCAGGTCGCCAAGGTCCTCTCCCCGCAGCCGTGGCTGACGGTCGGCCAGGTGCGGACGGCCCTGGAGGAAGCGGGGGAACGGGGATGACGGGAACCAGCCCCCGCACCGCCGGCCGGCGGGCGCGGCCCGTCCGGCTCGGGCCGCGCTCCGCCGCGGCCATCGGCCTGGTCTCGGCGGTCGGCGTCGCCGCCTTCGGCTGGCCGCTGCTGGCCGACCCGGACTCCGGGCTGGCCCACTCCCACGACGCGCCCTGGCTGTTCGCGCTGCTGATGCCGCTGCTGCTGGCCGTGGCGGTGGCGGCCGTCGCCGACACCGGCCTGGGCGCCAAGGCCGTGGCGATGCTGGGCGTGCTGGCCGCCGCCGGCGCCGCGCTGCGCCCGCTGGGGGCGGGGACGGCCGGGCTGGAGCCGATGTTCTTCCTGATGGTGCTCTCCGGGCGGGTCCTGGGGCCGGGGTTCGGGTTCGTCCTGGGGGCGCTGTCGATGTTCGCCTCGGCCCTGCTGACCGGCGGCGTCGGGCCGTGGCTGCCGTTCCAGATGCTGACCACGGGCTGGGTGGCGATGGGCGCGGGCCTGCTGCCGGGCCATCACCGGCTGCGCGGGAGGCCGGAGTTGGCGGTGCTCACCGTGTACGGGGCCGTCGCCGCCGTGCTGTACGGCACGGTGATGAACCTCTACGGCTGGCCGTTCATCCCCGGCACGGCCACCGGCATCTCCTACGATCCGGGCGATCCGGTCGAAACGAAGCTGGCCAAGTTCGCCGCCTACGTCCTCGCCACGTCGATGGGTTGGGACCTGTCGCGCGCGCTGCTGACCGCGGTGCTCACCCTCGCCCTGGGCGCGACGGTGCTGCGGGCGCTGCGCCGGGCCGTGCGGCGGGCGGCGTTCGACGCCCCGGTGGCCTTCACCAGCGCTTCGTTTGCGGGGGACAAAGGCGGCAACGCGGACGGGTGACAGCCCGAGCAAGGGGACACTCGTGGAAGGCGAGCCATGTCCACAGGCTTGATCATCACTCTGATCGTGGTGGCGGTCGTCGTCATCGCACTCGCCCTGTACCTCGCCCGCGCGCGGAAGGGGCCGCACTCGCTGCGGCGGCGCTTCGGGCCCGAGTACGAGCGGACCGTCGCCCAGCACGGCGGTGACGTCAGGGCCGCCGAACAGGAACTCCAGGAGCGGCTGCGGCGCCACGGGAACCTGCGGCCGCAGCCGCTGACGCCCCGGGAGCGCGAGAGCTACGCCGCCCAGTGGGCCGCGGTCCAGGAGCGGTTCGTCGACTCGCCCGCCGAGGCGGTCGCCGAGGCGGACCGGCTGCTGGGGCGGCTGGCCGAGGCGCGCGGCTTCCCGGGCGACGGGTACGACGAGCAGGTCGCCGCGCTCTCGGTGCACCACCCCGAGCGCGTCCAGGGCTACCGCGAGATGCACGCGGTGGCCGTGCTGGGACGCGAGGGGCAGGCCGACACCGAGCGGCTGCGGGAGGCGCTGGTGCACGCCCGCGCCCTGTACGAGGACCTCGTGGCGCAGACCGCCCCGGACCCGGCCCCGGAGCACCACGGCCGCGACGCGCACGACGCGCACGACGGCCGTGACGCACACGACCGGCACGGCGGCAGCGGCGTCCACGGCGGCGGCGCCCGCTCCGACGGCGGGCCGCACCACGGCCGCCTCGCCGAGAAGCTCCACGCTCTCCGGACGCCGCACCGCCACGAGCCGCACCACCACGACGCGTCGGGGAGGAGCGCATGACCATGACCCACCACGGCACGGCCGGGACGGAGCGGGCCGGCGGGGAGCCGGAGTCCGCGCTCCTGCCGCCGGCCGAGCGCGAGGAGTTCGCCCGGCGCCTGCACCATGCGGTGAACGGCTTCGTCGACGAGCCGCGGCGCTCGGTCGAGGAGGCGGACGCCCTGTTCGACGAGGTCTTCCGCCGCATCGGCGCGCTCGTCGCCGAGCAGCGGCACGGTCTGCGCGCGCCCTGGCACGGCGAGGGCGCGGCGGCGGGGACGGAGGATCTGCGCAACGTCCTGCGCCGGTACCGGGACGCCACCGAGCGGCTGCTGCGGCTGTGAGGACGCGTCCCACGACGGCGGTACGTGGAAGGGCCCGGTCCGTGCGCACGGACCGGGCCCTTCCGCGTACCGCTCCGCGTGTCGCGCCCGACGGTGCCCGCTCCCCGCGCCGGGGGCCCGGGCGCCGTCCGGCCCGCCGTGCCGGGTGCGCCGCCCCGGCGGGCGGAGGGCAGGATGGACCCATGAGCATCGTGAAGATCAACGTCCTGTCCGTCCCCGCCGAGCAGCGGGAGGAGCTGGAGCGGCGATTCTCCTCCCGGGCGGGGGTGGTGGAGTCCTCGGACGGTTTCGAGTGGTTCGAACTCCTCCGCCCGGTGGAGGGCACCGACCGCTACCTGGTCTACACCCGCTGGCGGGACGAGGAGTCCTACCGGGCCTGGATGGAGGGCCCGATGAAGGCCGCCCACCAGGGGCAGGGCGGCGGTGGCGGCGGGCGCCCGGCCGCGTCCGGGGCGGAGCTGTGGACGTTCGACGTCGTCCAGCAGGCCGCGCCCAGGCCGCAGGAGGGCTGACCCGGCCGCCGGGAACCCCGGCCCCTCCCGGCCTCGGCGCCTGCCGCGGCCGGGAGGGGCCCCGCGGCGTCACACCCCGGCCCGCCGCCCGGCCTCCGGACGCGGGCACTCCCTCTCCGAGCCGCCCGTCTCCTCGCTGAGCCGGTGCACCAGCTCGGCGAGGTCGGTGGGCCGGTCGGGCGTCCACCAGTCGCCGAGCAGCTCGGCCAGGCACTCCTCGCGGGCGGCGGCCAGCCGGTCGGCCACCGCCCGTCCCCGGGCGGTGGGGATCAGGGGCAGCCCCTCGCGCACGGCCAGCCCGCGCTCCTCCAGTTCGCGGGCCGCCTCCAGGGTCACCTCCAGCGGTACTGTGCTGCGGTCGGCCAGCAGGGCGGGCTCGACGGAGCCGTAGCGGTGGATGCGCAGCAGCATCCAGCAGGACGCGGGCCCGAGGTCGGCCCCGGCCCGTTCGCCGATGCGCCGGTAGAGGTCCCGCCGGCCCTGCCGGTTGCCGAGGAGCGACAGGGCGCGGGCGACCTCCTCGCCGGAGGAGCGCTCCACGGGGTTGGGCGGGATGACCTCGCTGGCGTCGGGGGACCTGACGCTGCCGCGCAGGGGGTCCTCCCTCAGGAACCAGGCCATCACGAAGGCCGCCAGCACCACGGGCACCGCCCACAGGAAGACGTCGGTGATGGAGGTGGCGTAGACCCCCAGGACGTCCCGGCGGACCTCCGCCGGGAGCGTGCCGACGGCCCGCGGATCGGCCCGCAGCCCCTCCGCGCTGACGCCGGGCGGCAGCGTCCGGCCCCGCAGGGCGTCGGCCATCCGGTCCGCCAGGACGCTCGCGAAGATCGTGCCGAAGACGGAGACGCCGACCGAGGAGCCGATGGAGCGGAAGAAGGTGGTGCCGGAGGTGGCCACGCCCAGGTGCGCGTAGGGCACGGCGTTCTGCACGGCCAGGATCAGCACCTGCATCACCAGTCCGAGGCCCAGGCCGAACACCAGGAAGGCGCCGCTCATCTGCCAGGTGGTGCTGTTCTCGTCGAGGTTGTGGAGCAGCAGCAGGCCGGCCGCGGTGACGGCGGTGCCCACCACGGGGAACACCTTCCAGCGGCCGGTGCGGCTGATGATCTGGCCGGAGCCGGTGGAGGTGACCAGCACGCCCAGCACCATCGGCAGCATGTGCACGCCGGACATGGTGGGCGAGATCCCGTGGACGACCTGGAGGAAGGTCGGCAGGTAGGTCATCGCGCCGAACAGGGCGAAGCCGACGACGAAGCCGATGGCCGAGCAGAGCGTGAAGGTCCGCACCCGGAACAGGCCGAGCGGCAGGACCGGTTCGGCGGCCCTCCGCTCGACGAGGACGAAGGCGGCCAGCGCCGCGACGCCGAGCACGGCCAGGCCGGCGACCTGCGGCGACGCCCACTCCCAGGTGGTGCCGCCGAGCGAGGTGATCAGCACCGCGCAGGTGGCCACCGTGGCGATCAGCACGATGCCCGCGTAGTCGATGCGGTGCTTCTCGCGGCGGACCGGTATGTGGAGGACGGCGGCGATGACGGCGAGGGCCACCACGCCCACCGGCAGGTTGACGTAGAAGACCCAGCGCCAGTCGAGGTGCTCGGTGAACAGGCCGCCGAGCAGGGGGCCGAGCACGCTGGTGGCGGCGAAGACCGCGCCGAACACGCCCTGGTAGCGGCCCCGGTCGCGGGGCGGGACGATGTCGCCGACGATCGCCATCGACAGCACCATCATGCCGCCGCCGCCCAGGCCCTGGACGGCCCGGAAGGCGATCAGCTCGGGCATGTTCCGCGCGAGTCCGCACAGGACCGAGCCGGCCAGGAAGATGACGATCGATGCCTGGTAGAGGCGTTTCCGTCCGTACTGGTCGCCGAGTTTGCCCCACAGCGGGGTCGCGGCGGTGGAGGCCAGCAGGTAGGCGGTGACCACCCAGGAGAGGTGCTCCAGCCCGCCGAGGTCGCTGGCGATGGTGGGGAGCGCGGTGGCGACGATCGTCTGGTCGAGGGCGCCCAGCAGCATGCCCAGCAGCAGGGCGCCGATCGCCAGCCACACCGAGCGGCGCGGGCGGTCGGCCCCCGGTTCGGTGGGCGGGGCACCGGCGGCCGGTGCGTGCTGCGTCATGGACTCCTCCTCGCCGACGTACGGGTCCCGCCGCGCGGTCCGGCGGCGGGCGGCCCGCGGTTCCGTTCCGTGTTCCGTCCGTGGCGAGTGCCCCGGGATCACCGTGCCAAGCGGGGAGCTCCGCGGCGGTGCGGCGGGCCACGGGCGGACGTCTCACGACATCGGGTGACCCGGAGGCCATCGAGTAATCTCGTGAGCGTTTCTGAGGGAGGGGAGCCCACAGTGGCGGACACGCCCATATGCCCGGTGTGCCAGAGGCCGGCGGACGCCTCGGGCCGGGCGACGTGCCGGTGCGCCGGGGTGGAGGTGCTGCCGCGGCCGGTGGCGCAGCCGGACGGCGGACCGGATCCGGCCGATCTGGCGATGTTCGAGGGGGCGTCCGACGAGGCCGGCCGTCCGGACGAGGACACGTCCCCCCTGCCGGTGGTGGAGGAGCGGCCTCCCCGCCGCCGTGCGAGGCGCGGTCTGCTGGTCGCCGTGGGCGGCACCGCGCTGGCGGCGGTCGGTTCCGCCGCGCTGATCGCCGGGGTGTTCGCCCAGGGCGACGACCCCTTCGACGAGGCGCGGTTCGAGGACCGGGGCGGTGCGCCGACCCTGCTGCTGCCCACCGCCGACACCGGGGAGTCCGCACGGCCCGGTCCCGGCGCCACCGCGTCCCCGTCCTCCTCGGCGCCGGCGTCGGCCTCCGCGTCCGCGAGCCCGTCGCGGAGCGGTTCGCCGTCCCCCTCCGCGTCCGCCGGCTCCCCTTCCGCCTCCTCCTCCGGGAAGGCGGACCCTCGGCCGTCCTCCTCCGGCCTCCCGGGTCAGGACGGCCGGGACGGCCGGGACGGGTGGGGCGGCCGGGGCGACGGGGACCGGGAGGACGGCGGGGGGCGGTCGTCCGTGCTGCGCGAGGGCGACACCGGCCCGGAGGTCGTGGAGCTGCAGTACCGGCTGGCCGCGCGGGGCGTCTACCGGGGCGAGCCGGACGGCAGGTACGACGACGGCGTCCGCGAGGCGGTGGCCACGTTCCAGGTGTGGCACGGGGTGCACGGCGACCCGGAGGGCGTGTACGGCCCGAACACCCGGAGGGAGCTGGAGCGCGCCACCCAGGGGCGGGGAGGCCGCTGAGTTCCGACCCGGAGTGGCGCGGGAGCGAACCGTTTTGTATCTTGGAGAAACAAAGTGGTTCCGCCCGTTCCCCGTGCCTGACGCGGGATCCCTGACCGGCGGGCGGACCACTTCGTGTTCTCCGTCCCCACCCGCTGGAGCCTCCGCATGCCGTCGGACACCGCCGCCGCTGCCGTCACCCTGACGGCCCGCGCCCTGCTGCTGGACATGGACGGCACCCTGGTCGACTCGGACGCCGCCGTCGAGCGCGTCTGGCGCGGCTGGGCGGCCGAGCACGGCCTGGACGGGGACGAGGTCATGAAGGTCGTGCACGGGCGGCAGGGGTACGCCACGATGGCCGAACTGCTGCCCGGCCGGCCCATGGAGGTCAACATCGCCGAGAACCGGCGGCTGCTGGCGCAGGAGACCGCCGACACCGAGGGCGTCGTGCCGGTTCCGGGCGCCCCCGCGTTCCTGGCGGCGATCGAGGACGTCCCGCACGCGCTGGTGACCTCGGCGAGCGCCCCCCTGGCCACCGCCCGCATGGCGGCCGCCGGCCTGCGGATGCCACGGGTGCGGATCACCGCGGAGTCGGTCGGCGCGAGCAAGCCGCACCCTGAGGGCTTCCTCAAGGCCGCGGCCGAGCTGGGCTTCGAGCCCGGCGAGTGCGTCGTCTTCGAGGACTCCGGGGCGGGCGTCGAGGCCGGCCGCGCGGCCGGCATGCGGGTGGTCGGCGTCGGCCCCCGGGCCGCCGCCTTCTCCCCCACCGTCCACGCGCCGACGCTGGAGCACGTCCGCGTCGAACCGGGGGACGGCGGCGCCGTGCGGCTGCGCGTCGTCCCCGCGGCCGTCTGAGCCGCCGCCCCGAAAGACACACGCCCCTCCCCCGGAGCCTTCCTCCCCGCCGGCTCCGCGGGAGGGGCGTGGCCGTCCCCCTCCCGCGCACGCGGGAGGGGGACGGCGGGAACGGGGCCCGGTCGCCCGGTCAGGCGGTCAGGGCCTCGTAGAAGCTCAGACCGGCCAGGACGAGCATCACGCAGGCCGCGATCCGGGAGATCAGCTTCAGGGGGACGCGGCGCATCAGCGCACGGCCGCCCAGGATGCCGATGGCCGCGACCGCCCACAGGGCGAGCACCGCGCCGAGGCCGACCGAGAGCGGGCTCTCGTAGCGGGCGGCGAGGTTGGCGGTCATGATCTGGGTGAGGTCGCCGAACTCGGCGACCATGATCAGCATGAAACCGCTGCCCGCCACCTTCCAGAAGGACTGGTCACCGGGCTTGCGGATCTCCTCCTCCCCGTCGTCCTTCTTCAGCAGGAGCACCAGCGCGCCCACCAGGAACAGCGCGCCGGTGATGCCCTGGACCAGGCGCTGCGGGAGCAGGGTGAGCACGCTGCCCGCGGCGACGGCGAGCGTGACGTGGACCGCGAAGGCGGCGGCGACGCCCGCGAAGACGTACGAGGCGCGGTAACGGGTGCCGAGCACCAGTCCGGCGAGTGCCGTCTTGTCGGGCAGTTCGGCCAGGAAGACGACGCCGAAGGTGATGGCGGCGGCGGTGAGACTGAGCACGGAACGGATTCCCTCGTCGGTATCGGGCCGCCGTGCCGAGGGGCTCGCGGGAGCGGACGCACTTCGGCACGGCAGCGTCATGGACACATGGCGTGGGCAGCCATGAACACTGCGGCCGAAGGTCTCGCTGGCGCGGTGCGCGGGCACCGGCTCCGGGCGCCGGGTCGGTCCGTCGAGGACGGGCCGGCCAGTGTGTCGACGGTCCGGCGAAGAGCTACTCCCCTTCAGTCGTCCGACAGCCTACGCGATGCCCCGGGTCACCCGCCGCCCGCCGGCCGGCCCTCCCCCGCGCCGCCGTCCCGGTGCAGCCGCCCGCGCGCGACCAGTTCCAGCACCACCGCGACCGCGACCACCTCCACCAGCAGCAGCGCCACCAGGACGAAGAGCTGGACGGCCCCGGCCCGCACCGGCGAGGCGCCGCCCAGCAGCATGCCGACGAAGGCGCCGGGCAGTGTGACCAACCCCACGGTCCGGGTCTGGTCCAGGGCGGGGACCAGGGCGCCCGAGGCCGCCGGGCGGGCGATCTCCATCCGGGCGTCGCGGTCCGTGAAGCCCAGTGCCAGCGCGGCCTCGACCTCGCCGCGGCGGGTGCGCAGCTCGTCCAGGGCGCCGCGTCCGGCGAGCGCGCTCGCGGTGAGCGCGCCGCCGACGAGGATGCCGGTGACGGGGATCAGCGTGATGCCCCGGAACGGGACGAGCCCGGTGAGCAGCAGGACGAGCACCACCGGCGCCACGCCCGCGGCGATCGGCAGGCCCGCCCACCACCAGGTGCGGTTGCCGGTGACGCGGCGGCCCGCGGTCCGCGCCGCCACCGCGTACATCAGGAGGAGGAAGGCGAGCAGGCTCGGCGCCGCGCCGACGACCCAGCCGATCGCCCAGGAGACGGCGGCGAGCTGGACGGCGGCGCGCGCTCCGGCCGCGAGGACGGCGCGGGCGTGGCCGCGGCCCCGGTCCGGGGCCAGGCGGGCGAGCGCGGCGACGCCCGCGGCGGCCAGGAGGAGGACGGCGAGGACGGCGCCGAGGGCGGGGGTGACGGGCAGCAGGGTGTCGGCTGCCCGGTACGGCGCGGCAGGCGGGATGTCCGGCACTTCGGCAGCCTATGCGCCGGCTGCGGGCTCCCTCCGGAAGCGCCGCGCGCCGCCCGGGTGCGCCGAGCGCGGGAGCCGGTCCCGCCGCGACTCTTGATCTGACGTGCTCATGTCGTCACCCTGTTACCTGGCGACCGCTGGGAGGAAACCTTTCGGCGCCACTCTGTCGGAGTTCTTCCGCTCCTCCATCCCCCCATGCCAAGGGAGTTCACATGCACGGCATGCGCATGCCCACGCCGCGGCGTGCCTTCTACGCGCGTCGATCCACCACTCTCGGCACGCTCCTCGCCCTCTTCGCCGGACTGCTCCTCCTGGGCGCCCCGACCGCCCAGGCCGCGCCGCCCACCCCGCCGAGCGCCTCCACCGCCCGCTCCTACCTGAACGCCCTCACGGTGCGGGCCGAGGGCTCCTCCGACGGCTACAGCCGCGACAAGTTCCCGCACTGGATCACCCAGAGCGGCACCTGCAACACCCGCGAGGTCGTCCTCAAGCGCGACGGCAGCAACGTGGTGCAGGACGGCAGCTGCGCGGCCACCAGCGGAAGCTGGTACTCCCCCTACGACGGCGCCACCTGGTACGCCGCCTCCGACGTGGACATCGACCACGTCGTTCCGCTCGCCGAGGCATGGCGCTCGGGCGCGAGCTCCTGGACCACCGCCAGGCGGCAGGCGTTCGCCAACGACCTGGGCACCGCGCAGCTCATAGCCGTCACCGACGACGTCAACCAGGCCAAGGGCGACAAGGACCCGGCCGAGTGGATGCCGCCGCGCTCCTCCTACCACTGCACCTACGCCCGGATGTGGGTGTGGGTGAAGCACAGCTACGGCCTGTCCGTGGACTCCGCGGAGAAGAGCAGGCTCGGCGGCGTCCTCGCCGGCTGCTGACGCCGGACCCCGCAGGACAAGGGCCCGGCCCCCGTCGTACGGGCCCGCGCCGGTCGCGGCTGTACCGGCGCGGGCCCGCGGTGGCCGGGCGGAACGGGGAGGCAGGTCGCCCGCGCCGCCGCGGCCTCCGGCGTCCGGGACGCCGGCGCGTCCGCTCCCGCCGGCCCACCGCGGCGGACGGCCCGCCGGCCCATGCTCCCGCCTCCCCCGCCGCTTCCCGGGCAGCCGGGAGCGGCGTGGCCCCCGCCGGAGCCCCACGGGTGACGCGGGCGTAGGCTGGACGGCGGTACAAGCCCCCGGTCCGGGGCCGGACCGGGGAGTGAACGTGCAGGAAGCACTGGGGGACTTGCTCTACGCCCCCTGGATCTACGTGCTCATAGCGCTGTCCGTGCTGCTGGACGTCTTCCTGCCCCTCCTGCCGAGCGGCGTCCTGGTGGCCGCGGCGGCCGCCGCGGCGGGCACCGCCGCCGGACTGCCCTCCGAGGCCCCGCTCCCCACGACGTGCGCGCTGGTGGTGTGCGCCGCCTCGGCCTCTCTCCTGGGCGACCTGCTGGTGTACGCCCTGGCCCGGCACGGCAGTGTCCGCCTCGGCCGGGCCGTCGCCCGCTCCCGGCGGCTGTCGTCCGCCCAGGAGCGTCTCGGCCACGTGCCGGCCCGGGGCATCGGCCCCCTGGTCGTCCTGGCCCGGTTCGCGCCGGCCGGCCGCTCGGTGATGGGCCTGGCGGCGGGGGCGGCGCGGCTGCGCACCCGGGAGTTCCTCCCCTGGTCCGCCCTGGCGGGCCTGGTCTGGGCCGTGTACGGCGTCGGCGTCGGCTACCTGGGCGGCCAGTGGACGGGGGCGGCCTGGCTGGGCACGGCGCTCTCCGTACCGGCCCTCCTCGGCGCGGGCTTCCTGGCGGCCCGTCTGGTGCGGCGCGGGCGGACGCGGGGCGCCTCCTGACACGGCGCGGCGCCGCCCGGGCGCGCCCCGCCCCCGCCCCGGCCGCCCCTCACCGAGGGACCGCGCGCCGGGACGGAGGCGGAAGGGCGCGTCAGGGCTTGCGGGCGACGCCCGCGTACAGGGAGACCTCGGCGTCGGTGGCGTCCGCGAGGGGCTGGTCAGGCTCCGGCCGCCAGCGGTGCGGGGGGACCAGACCGGGCTCGACGAACTCCAGCCCCTCGAAGAAGGGCAGGATCTCCTCCTTCGTGCGCTCCCGGCCCATGGGGGAGTTGGCCCCGGCGGCCATCTCGTGCAGCCGCCTCCACGTCTCGGGGTCGAAGTCGGGGGTGCAGTGGGTGAGGGTGAGGTAGCTGCCGGGCGCCAGCGCGTCCACCAGCTTCGCCACCACCTCGTGCGGCTTCTTCTCGTCGCCGATGTAGTGGAAGACCGCGTTGAGGGAGAGGGCGACCGGGCGGCTCAGGTCCAGCGTCTCGTGGAGCTCGGGGTGGCCGAGGATCGTGTCCGGCTCGGTCACGTCCGCGTGGAGGTAGGCCGTGCGCCCCTCGGGGGTGCTGCGCAGCAGGGCCTGCGCGTACCTCAGCACGATGGGGTCGTTGTCGGCGTAGACGACCCGGACCTCGGGGGCCAGGCCCTGGGCGACCTGGTGGAGGTTGGGCTCGGTCGGGATGCCCGTGCCGATGTCCAGGAACTGCCGGATCCCCGCCTCGCGGACGAGCCAGCGGGTCGCCCGGTGCATGAAGGCGCGGTTGACGCGGGCGCCGGTCAGCACCCCGGGCCAGCCGGCGATGACCGCCTCGGCGCCCTTGATGTCGGCCTCGTAGTTGGTCTTGCCTCCGAGGAAGTAGTCGTACATGCGGGCCGAGTGCGGTCTGCTGGTGTCGATGTCGTCGGCGGAGAAGCCCTGCGCGGTCATCTCGTCTCCCGTGGGGGGTGGTGGGTGTGGTCGGGTTCGCCTCAGGCGAGCAGGAAGTCGGCCTCGCCCCGCTTGGCGCCCAGGATGAAGGACTCGATCTCCTGGTGGGTGTAGATCAGGGCCGGACCGTCGGGGTCGTTGGACTGCCGCAGCGCCACACGGCCGTCGCCGAGCTTCATCGCCTCCACGCAGTTGCCGCCGTTGGTCCCGCTCCACGGCTTGTGCCAGCCCTCGGTCCCGAGCTCCTTGGCCGGCATCCCGTTGTAAATGTGACCCATCGGTCAGAACTCCTTGCGAATGGCACCGAGGAACTCCCCGGTACGTCGTACTGATACGGCCTGAGCACCCATGCGGTCCAAGACCTCCAGGTAGGCGGCCGTGTCGGGGCGCTCGTCGAGATAGACGGCGCCGGTGAGGCTTTCGGTGTAGACGATGTCCGGGAGTTCCGGTATGTCGAACCGGAAGAGCTGGAAGGGGCCGAACATGCCGGGATGGGGCCCCGCGTCGAACGGCAGGACCTGGAGCGTGACGTTCGGCAGCTCCATCGCCTCCAGGAGCCGGTCGACCTGCGCCCTCATGACCTCCGGCCCGCCGACGGTCCTGCGCAGGACCGTCTCGTCCATCACGGCCCACAGGCGCGGGGCGTCGGTCTTCTCGAGGAGCCGCTGCCGCCCCATGCGCAGCGCGACGCGGCGTTCGATCTCCTCGTCGGGCGCGTTGGGGAAGCCGGTGCGCAGCAGCGCGCGGGCGTAGTCCTCGGTCTGGAGCAGGCCGGGGACGCAGTGGGGCTCGTAGCCGCGGATGAGGTTCGCGGCGCCCTCCAGGCTCACGTACAGGCCGAACCAGTCCGGCAGGACGTCGCGGAAGCGGTGCCACCAGCCCGGCTTGCGGGATTCCTCCACCAGCGTCAGGAAGGCGTCGATCTCCGGCCGTTCGACCCCGTAGGTCTCCAGCAGCTTCTCGACGAACAGCGGTTTCAAGCCGACTTCGGCCTTCTCCATCCGGCGGACCGTCGCGGTGTTGACGCTGAGCGCGCGAGCGGCCTCCTCGTAGGAGCATCCGGCCTTTTCCCGCAGGTCGCGAAGCCGCAGGCCGAGCACGATCCGCCCGACGGTCGCCACGTTCCCTCCCTCGAAAGCCCTGTCGGAAGGGAAGTCTGACACACCGTCGATGGCTCGGGCAGCCTGCCTTGAATATTCTGCAATTTGCAAGACGCCTCTTGCCTTCTGCCCGAGGCAGCGAGGATAGTGAGGGTCCCCAGGCAGACGTACGGAAGGCGGACGGCCGTGGCGCTTTCTCAAGGCACGATGACGCTCCCGAGCGCGATCGGCGTGTGCCCTGATCTGCGTCAGGAGACCTTCGAACTCCCGGCTCAGGCGGTCTCCGTCGCCGACGCCCGCAACCGCGCCTTCGACCGGCTGCTCCAGTGGGGCGTCCCCGTGGACGTCTGCCACACGGCGCGGCTGGTGGTCTCCGAACTGTTCGCCAACGCCGTGCTCCACACCGACAGCGACCGGATCGGCTGCCTGCTGCACGTCGCCGACGGCCAGATCCGCGTCGAGGTCCGCGACCAGGGCAGCTACGCGAGCACCCCGATGCTGCTCTTCCCCGGGGCCGAGGAGGAACGCGGCCGGGGCCTCCAGCTCATCGAGACGCTCACCCACTCCTGGGGGGTCGAGTCCGCCGGGCGCGGACTGGGCCACATCGTGTGGGCCGTCATCCGGTCCTGAGCCGTCCAGCGGCCGGATGACCGAAGGGGCCCGGCCCCGTCCCGGCGAGGGGACGGGGCCAGGGCCGAACGGGACGGGGACTCGAGCCGTGTGGGGGCGGCTCGGGTCCCTCCCCGCGTTCCGGCGCGCCGGCCGGTTCCGGCGACCACCGCGGGGACCTCGGCGGCCGTGCGGGCGCGTCACCGGACCGCGGCGGGCCCTTCCGCGACCTCAGGCCGCGGTCCGCTCCACCGGGATCCACAGCTCCGCGTCCGCCTCGGCGCCGTCCGCCGACAGCCGGGTGCGCAGGATCTCCGGGCCCGGCCTGCTCCGGTAGGGGTTGGAGGGGAACCACTGGGTGAACACGTCCCGCCACAGGTACTGGAGCGCCCGCGGGAACTCGCCCGAGCTCTCGAAGACCGCCCACGTGCCCGCCGGCACGGTGAGGACGTCCATGTCCCCGGGCGCCTCGGCGCCGGTCACCACGCCGTGCCAGTAGTCCAGTCCGCTGCCCTCCGCCCGGTCCGCGGCGATGCCGTCGCTCACCCCGACGACCCCGCGCGGCTCCTGGTCGGAGAGCCCTTCCAGCCGCTCCCGGACCTCCCGGTCGACGCTCCGCACGAACCCGGCGATCGCCGGGTTCGTGCCCTCGTGCACCAGGGGGACGCGCGCCTTCCTGCCGACCACGGCGAACTCCCCCTTCTCCACCACCCGGTACCGCATACCACCGCTCCCTTCCACGACGAGCCGGAAGGACATCCGGGGCTGGGAGTGCAGGGCGGCGCCGGTCCGCCTGGCCTCGCCGGGGCCGACGCCGTGCACGGCGCGGAACGCGCGGGCGAACGCCTCGCCCGAGCCGTAGCCGTACCGCACCGCGATGTCGAGCAGCGTCCGCTCCCCCGCGAGCACCTCGGCGCCCGCGACGGTGAGCCGGCGGCGGCGGACGTACTCCGACAGCCCCATCCCGGCCAGCGCGGAGAACAGCCGCCGCAGGTGGTACTCCGAGGTGAGGGCGATCCGCGCCAGTTCGGCCGCGTCGACCTGCCGGTCGAGGTTCCGCTCGATGTGCTCCATGGCCCGGTTCAGCCGCTCCAGCACTCCCGGCCCTCCTTCCTTCCCTGTGCCGTCCACGCTAGGAAGGGCGGCCCCCGCCGGACCCGACATCCCGTGCCCGGTCCGGTCGGGTGGCGGGCCCGGCAGTCCGGGAGGCGGGACGCCCGCCGGGCGGGCCCGCCCGGCGGCGGCGGAGGACGGTCCCGGCGACGACCTCGACGCTCCCGGCCGCCACCAGGCAGGACGCCGGCTCCGTCCCGCCCGCGTCGGCGTCGAAGGCGACCAGCACCGGGGGCGTCTCGCCGACGCACCGGGCGACCAGCGCCTCCTCCTCACGGGTGGGCTCCCGGAACACCGGATCGTGGAAGGCCGCGGGGCACACCACGAACAGCGGGTCGCCGAAGACCAGCTCCAGGCCGTGCGCGTACGTCAGGTCGTACCCGGCGCCCAGCCGCAGCCGGCCGGCGTTCCACTCGACGACGTCCCAGTCCCACCACGACCCCTCGGGCAGCCGGACGATCACCCCGCCGCCCCCGCCGCCCCCTCCACCGCGTCCTGGGCGGCGTCCAGCGCCAGGTGCCACGGGTACGCCTCGGGCCGCCCCCGGCCCGGGGGGTTGGGCACGAACCCGCCGGGCCCGTACAGCACCCGCACCCCCGCCCGGCGCAGGGTCTCCAGCGAGCGGTCGAACTGCGGGTGCGTGGCATAGGCCGAGTTGACGCACGGCATCACCACCAGCGGGATGCGCTTGCCGATCGCCTCCGCGGCGAACCCCACCACGAACGTCGAGGTGATGCCCAGCGCGCACGCGTTGACCGTGTTCAGCGTCGCCGGCGCCACCACCACGGCGTCCGCGCGGGGCCACACCTCCGGCAGGCCCGGCAGCCGGTAGGAGCTGCGCACCGGGCGCCCGGTCAGCTCCTCCAGTTCCGGCAACCGGTCCGCCAGCCACTCCCGCGCGGTCGGCGTCACCCCCAGGCACACGTCCCACCCCCGCGCCCTGGCGTCGCGGACCGCGCGGTCGATGTGGAGGACCGGCAGGGCGGCGCAGCCGAAGAGGTACAGAACTCGGTTCGTCATGCGGGGAAGTCCACCACATGCGGCCGACGCGGGGTCCGGTCCGGCGGGGCCGTCCGCGGGTACCTTTCCGGGCAGTGCAGCACGGAACGGAAGGACACCGGTATGCCCGTATCGGACGACGAGCACATCGGTTACCGGATCGCCGCCCTGCGCAAGCGCGCCGGGCTCACCCAGCGGGGCCTGGCCCAGCGCATCCCCTACTCGTACAGCCTGCTGCGCCACGTCGAGAGCGGGCACAAGAAGGCGTCCCCCCAGCTCGTCGCGGCCGTCGCCCGGGCGCTGCGCGTCGACGTGGCCGCCCTGACCGGGCACGCCGAGCACCCCCTGCGCCCCGACCGGGTGGCCGCCCTCGTCCGGCCCATCCGCGAGGCGCTCGACCTGTACGACCTGCCGACCGACCCCCGCCAGGCCGGCGCCTCCCCCTCCGACCTGATCGCCGCCGCCGACGCGCTCTGCCGCGACGTGCGCGAGGCCCGGCTGTACCAGGCCGCGGCGAGCCTGCCGGGACTCCTGACGGACCTGACCGCCTCCTGCCACGAGCGCCCGAGCACGGAGCTGTGGCGGGCCATGGCATCCGCCTGCCGCAGCGCCCACGACGTGACGACGAAGCTCGGCCGCTACGACCTGGCGGTCATCGCGCTCGACCGGATGGGCTGGGCCGCCGAGCGCGCCGGCGATCCGCTGCTGGGCGCCATCCGCCAGTACAAGAGGGCCCTGTCCTACCGCGCCCGGGACGCCGATCACCGGATCGGCCTGCGCATGGCGGCGCACGGGCACCACCTGCTGGAGCAGGCCGGCCGGGAAGCGCGGAGGAGCACGGAGAGCCTGGCGGTGGCCGGGCAGCTGCACCTGGGCGCGGCGGTGATCGCCGCCCGCGCGGGCGACCGGCCGGCCGTCGAGGAGCACCTGGCGCAGGCGTCCGAGACGGCCGCGCGCACGGGCGAGGTCGGGGCGGTGCACTGGCTGTCCTTCGGCCCGGCGAACGTCGGGGCGCACGAGGTCTTCGCCCGGCTGGAGCTGCGGCAGTTCGACGAGGCGCTGGCGGCGGCGCGCGCCGTCCGCCCGCCGCGCGGCTGGGCGGCGTCGCGGCGGGCGGCCCTGCTGGTGGACGTGGCCCGCGCCGAGCTGGAGACGGGCCGGGCGGAGGCGTCGCTGGCCTCGCTGCTGAAGGCCCGCAGGCTGGCGCCCCAGCAGACCCGCTTCCACCCCCGGGCGCGGGAGACGGTGCGGGGGCTGCTCCACCTGCGGCGCCGCTCCCCGGACACGCTGACGCGGCTGGCCTCCTGGATCGGGCTGTGAGCGGGCGGTCCGGGCCGCCGGGCCCGCTCGGGTGTCACCGAAGAGTGACAGTTGAGGGGGTGCCGCGCCGCCACCCTGGGGCCGTAAGCGATCAGTGACGACGTCCTGGGACCGCCGTGCGCCCGGCGTCCGGGCCGGCCGGGCCGCCGGCGGCTCCCCGGACGGGACAGGACAGGAAGGCGACACCGTGACCCTCATCCCCTCCCCCCACCGGACGGGCCTCGTTCCCCGCCAGGCGGGCCCCCTGTCCCACCAGGAGGCCCCCGCCCCGGACCGGTCCGTGGAGTGGCTGCGCCCCACCGGCCGGGTGCCCGCCGTCCTGTCCGCCTGGGAGCGCGGCGTCCTGGCCGAGGTCCCCACGGGGATCGCCTGGGACGTCGTCCGCGTCCCGGCCGGACTGGCCCGTGAGACCGTCCAGCGGCTGCGGGACTCCGGCGCGCCGGTGGGGCCCGTGCTCCTGGCCCCGCTGGGCGCGGAGTTCTTCGTCGCTCCCGGATCGGCGGACGGCTGGGACGTCACCGGGGGAAGCGTCCTGGGCCGCGGGACGCTGGTGCTGATGCCGCCTCCGGACGCCGTCGGGTCCCGGCGGGTCGGCGAGCGCGGCTGGCTCGTCGGTCCGTCCGACCGGCTGCCCCGGGGGGCGGACCTGCGGGACGCCTACGCCGAGGCCCGCGCGCACGCCGCGGAGGCCGCCGGGACCGCAGGAGCGGCCGAGGCCGTCCGGGCCGCGGAGTGAGCGCCCGCGGTGCCGAGGCGGCCGGCCGCCTCGGCACCGCGGGCCCCGCACCCTCCCGTACCTGCGCCGACGCGGCAGCCGCCGCGCCGGGCGCATGGGACGCGGTCACCCGGATAGGCGTACGGGGTGAGCACTTACCAGGAAAGAGGCATCCCGGCCGAGGCGGACGCCGGTCCGTCCGCGTCCGCGCGGCCGCCCGCCGTGGCGCGGGGCGGGGCGCCGGCTCCCCGGTCCGTCCGCCCGATGGAGCCGCGGCGGGACGGTGAGGGCAGCCTGGCCCACGTGGTGGAGACCCTTCTCGACAAGGGCCTGGTGCTCAACGCGGACATCATGGTGTCGGTGGCCGGCGTCGAACTCCTCGGCATCCGGCTGCGGGCGGCCCTGGCCTCCTTCGAGACCGCCGCGCGGTACGGGCTGGAGTTCCCCGCGGGCACCGACACCGAGACGGCCGCCTGGCGCGAGGTCCGGGAGGAGAAGGAGACCTGCCCCGAGTGCGGGAAGAGGGTCCCCGTCCGCCAGTTGCTCAACGAGTGGTGCCCGTGGTGCGGGTGGCGCAGCGCCCAGGCGCGGCTGGCCGCCGACGGCGGCGCTCCGCGCGCCCTGCCGGAGTCCGGCGGCCGGGACGTCCGGAGCGGGGAGGACGAGCGGCGTGACGGCTGAGCGGCCGCCGATGAAGCCGACGAGGGATCCGCGGGTGACGCTGGACGACCTCGTCGAGGTCCTGCTGAACAAGGGAGCCGTCCTCCACCTGGACCTCATCGTGGCGGTGGCCGACATCCCGCTGATCGGCGTCAGCCTCCGCGCGGCGATCGCCGGCATGGAGACCATGCTGGAGTACGGCATGCTGCGGCAGTGGGACGCCGACACCCGCGCCTGGGCGGAACGTTCCGCCACACGGCGCGAAGTGGACCTGCGGGCCGGTGAGCAGGCCGTCGTCCGCATGCACGGCGGCCACCTCCTGGCGGACGGCTTCCACACCACCTGGCGTCCGGGCACCGTCCACCTCACCGACCAGCGGCTGCTCGTCGTGCGCCGCGAGCCCCGCGAGGTGCTGTGGGAGGCCGAACTCGCCGCGGTGCGCGCGGTGCGGCTGGAGAGGGAGCGCACCGTCGGCGGCGAGACCCGCACCCGGGTTCGGGTGGAGCTGGCCGACGGCGCCGGGGCGCTGCTGTCCGCCGCCGACCCCGAGCGCCTGCGCGACCTGCTGGTCCGCACCTGCCCCCGCCCGCTCGCCTCGGACGATCCGCTGCCCGCCGTACCGGGCCCGGACGACCGGGCGCTGGTGGAGGGTCACCTGTGGTACCGCGAGCCGCGCCGGGACGGCGCCCTGTGGCGCGGCGGGAACGGCCGGCTCACCCCGAGGGGCCTGGTGTGGAAGTCGCCGCTGGACGCCCGGCCCGCCCTGGTCCTGCCCGCCGCCGACATCACCGCCGTCCGCCCCGGGACGGAACCCGGACCGGGCGGCGAGGGCACCGTGTTCACCGTGGGGACCGGATCCCGCGGGACGGTGACCCTCGCGGCCGACGAGCCGCGCCGCTGGACCGGGGCGCTGGACTCGCTGCGCGGCGCGCCGCCCCTGCCCGCGGCGTGACCCGGCTGCCCGCGGCACGGCCCGGCGCCGGGAGCAAGCCCGGAGGGCGGAGGCCGGGAAGCAGACCTTGAGGAAGCAGGCGGGAGGAGGAGACGAATGGCCATCACCGTCGACGAGAAGAGCCTCAAACACGGGGTGCTGTCCCTGGTGGTCACCCTGGTCGAGGTGATCCAGGAGGCGCTGGAGCGCCAGGCCGTGCGCCGGATGGAGGGCGGCGACCTGACTGTGGAGGAGCTGGAGCGCCTCGGCGACGCCCTCCTGGAACTGGACGAGGCGATCGAGGAGATCAAGGCCGACCACGGCATCACCGACTCCGTCGCGGACCTCCACCGGGGCCTGGACGAGGTGGTGGACGACGTGGTGGACAAGCTGGTCAACCCCTCCCGCTGGGCCGAGGAGGCGCGGCGGTGACGGAACGGGCCCTGTACGTCTACGCGCTGGTGCCCCACCGGCCGGACGCGGCCGACGGCGTCACCGGCATCGACGGCCTCCCCCTGCGTCTGCTGGAGGCGCCGGGCACGGGCGTCGCGGCCCTGGTCCACGACGCGGACCCGGCCCCCTACCAGGGCGCGGACGACGAGGTGCGGCGCCGGGTGGCCGAACAGGACGCCGCGGTGGTGGCGGTGTGGGAGCGCACCGGGACGGCCCTGCCCATGACCTTCAACGTCCTGGTGGCGCCCGGCACTTCACCCGGCACTTCGCCCGGCGGTCGCCGGAGCGCCGAGGAGCGCCTGCGGGAGTGGATCGCCTCCCGCGCCGACGGGCTCCGCTCCCGGCTGGAGGCCCTGGCCGGCCGGGCCGAGCTCAGGGTGGAGATCACCGTCGACCGGGCGGCGTCCGCGCGGGACGACGAGCGCGCACGCTCCCTGGAGACCGAGATGGCGGAGCGCTCCCCCGGTCTGCGCCGCCTGCTGGCCCGTCAGTTGGAGCAGGTCCGGCGGGAGTCCTCCGAACGCCTCGCCGACGCCCTCTACTCCGACGTCCGCCACCGGCTCCTGGCGGTGGCGGAGGACCTGCGCGAGCGGAGCCGCAGCGTGCGCGACGCCGACGAGATCAACGTCCTCTCCGCGGCGCTCCTCGTCCGCAGGCCGGACATCGAGGCCGTGGGCGCCGTCCTGGCCGCCGTGCGGGACGAGCAGCCCGCCGCCCGCATCCGCTTCCTCGGCCCGTGGCCGCCGTACTCCTTCGCCGACCTCCCCGACGACGGCCCCCACGGGGACGCCTCCGCACCGGCCGCCGCGCGGGACTGAACACCCCCGCGCGGCGGCGGCCCCGCCGCCGCCGCGCACCTTCCCCGTTCCGGGGCCGGACGGACGGGGCTCAGACGTTGAACTCCTCCGGGCGGAGACCCAGTGCGGCGCAGGCCTCCCGGATGACGTGCTGCTCGGCCTGCGCGAAGTAGCCGTCGGAACCGGCGATCACGATGCCGGTCTGGATCACCGCCCTGGCCTCCGTCGGCTTCTTGGCGACCTTGGCGATCTCCTGCATCGCCTCCGCCCTGCCCGCCTGGAAGTCGGCCAGGAGCCGGTCCAGATGCTTGTTGAACCGCTGGCGGAGCTGGTCCGCCGGGAAGTTCTGCAGGACGTCGTTGCCGACGATCATCGACTCGACGTGCTGCCGTTCGGCGGGGTCGACCTGTCCGTCCGCGGCGGCCACCAGCGCGCACATCGCCATGCTCGCGTCCCGGTAGGCGCCACTCTTCAACTCCGTCTTCACCGAGCTGAGCTGGGCCTTCAGCATGTTCACCAGCTGGGCGCGCGGCCCCCCGCCGGATCCGGGGCCATGGCCCCCGCCCTGTCCGCCCGGTGTCCGCGCACCCGGCCCCTGCACACCCCGGGACTGCTGGAGGTTCTTCGCCTGGTCCTTGATCCGGTCCCACATCGCCACTGGTGCCACCTCGGCTTCGTCCGCTGCCCGTCTCGTCACGGCCTGCCTCCTGCCAACGACTCCGGACCGTGACCGGGTTCCGCCGGCGGCCGTCCGTCCGCCGTCCGGCCCACCCGGGCCCGCCCCTCAGTCGTCGAGCACGGCGGCGACCGCCTCGATCTCCACGAGCTGGTCGTCGTAGCCGAGCACGGTGACGCCCATCAGGGTGCTGGGCACGTCGTGGTCCCCGAACGCGTTCCGGACCACCTCCCAGGCGGTCACCAGATCCTGCTGCCGGTCCGAGGCGACGAGCACCCGGGTGCTGATGACGTCCTCGATCGACGCGCCCGCGTCCGCGAGCGCGGTCCTCATGTTCTCGACGGCCTTCGCGGCCTGCCCGGCGTAGTCGCCCACGGCCGCCGTGGTGCCGTCCTCGTTCAGGGGGCACGCCCCGGCGAGGAAGATCAGACGCGCGTCGGCGGGCGCCGTGGCCGCGTACGCGTACTCGGCGACGTCGGAGAGGGATGCGGAGCGGATCAGGGTGACGGCACGGGGCACGGGGTCTCCTTCTGGTCGGGTCCGAACCGCCATGTTTCCAAAGGACGTTGGGTTCCGCACCGCGATATGCCCGGCCCCGGCCGGTCCGAACGGACCGGGCGCACACCCAAGGACGGGGTCCCGTCCACCGTCCATCGGGCCGCGCGACCCGGCAGCGGCTCCTCCCGGCCCGCCGTTGGTACGCCGACCTCCCTTTTCGGGTGATCATCGGATGACGGCCGACCACTGATCCGACCAGCGGGCACCGGCCTCACAAGGCCGGTGCCCGCCCTGGCGCAGAAGGGCATCCCATGCTCACGTCCCTATCCATCGGATGGCTGTGGCTGCTGGCCGCGGCGTCCACCGCCCTGTCCAGCGGCGCCCTGGGCAGCTGGATCCCCCTGCGGAAGTTCCGCATCGCCTACCCGGTGATCATGGTCGCCTGCGGTGTGGGCCTGGTCGCCTTCTGCCGCCTGAACGGCTTCAGCCCGGCCGAGGCGCTCGTCATGTACTCGTCTGCCCACATCGGCCTGACGCTCGGCATGCTCCCCATGCGGAAGCTGTTCCGGGAGGGGTTCGAACGGTGGCGCAGGGGCGAGCTCACGGAACCGATCGAGGTCCCGCGCCGGTACCTCGTCTTCTTCGCCGTCTCCCTGGTCCTCGTCTCGCTCGCCGGCTTCGCGCTGACCCGCTGACCCGCGTACAGGACACGGGCCGCGCGACGCCGCGTGGCGGAACCGCCTTGACGAAGCGTCGAAACCCTCCCACCGCACCGGCGTTCTTGTGGCCGCCGGCGGCTGCTGCTCCCATGGCTGTGACGATGTCGCCGCCGTCGCGTGGGGGTGGAGCGTGAGCGAGTTACGGGTCTCGCCGTGGAAGCGGTACGGACACGACCGGCTGTACGTGAATCTGCCGGACGGCACGAGTGTGGCCTGGTACGACCGGAAGACCGGACGGCTCGACATACTCGTGGAGGAGTACAGGACCAGGGCGCTCGACGCGCTGGCACCGCACCTCCCCTGGACGGGTGCTCCGACGCCTGCGGCCGGGAGCCCGCCGCTGTCCCCCGCGGAGGATCTGGCCTCCAACCGGCCCGGCGAAGCACTCCGCGCGAAGGTCGCCGAGCTCGCCCCCCGACCGTGGCTGTACGCGCTGACGCGGCTGCTCGGCAGGAAGTCCGAGGCGGACAGCTGGCGAGCGGGCCTCAAGGGCGAGCAGATCGTCGGGGCGGAACTGGAGCGCATGACGGCAAGCGGCTGGCGCGTGCTGCACTCGATCCCGCTGCCCGGCGACAAGGACATCGATCACCTGCTGATCGGTCCTGGAGGGGTCTTCAGCGTCAACACCAAGCGCCACCCCGGTGCAAGGGTCTGGGTGGGCGACGACTCCGTGCGGATCGGCGGCCGGACATACCCCTACGTGCGCAGGAGCCGCAACGAGGCCGGACGGGCGTCCAGGGTCCTCACCGAAGGCTGCGGCTTCCCGGTCGACGTGCGGCCGGTGCTGGTCTTCGTCGACACGGCCGAGGTGACCAAGGTGGCCACCCTGCTCGACGTGGGCGTGTACGAGGACCGTACGGTCTCGGCGCTCGGGCCGCTCACAGGCGTCCTTGCGCCGTCCGATGTGGAGAGGATCCACGCCACGGCCAGGAACCGCCGCACCTGGGCGAGGGCCTGACCGCCCGCCCCGGGAAGCCGCACACGGCGGCCGGGCCGATGCGAGCCGACCGGACGGCCGGAAACCCTGCGGCAATGCCCCGGCTCCGGCCGGCCACCGCCGGCGCCGGAACCGGACATCGAAGCCCCCGGCCCGTCGGGGCCGGGGGCTTCGTACCGGTGGGCGCAGACGGGTTCGAACCGCCGACATCTGCCTTGTAAGGGCAGCGCTCTACCGCTGAGCTATGCGCCCGGGGGATGTGAAATCACAGCGTACCCTGCCGCCCTGCCCGCGCCGCAAACCCCACGGGGGGACGGGGGGGCTGTCCCCACCAGCGGTCCGGTGGTGTGCGGGATGTCCCGGCGGGGGCGGTGGTCCGTAGCGTCGGAGACGCCCGAGGACGCGTCCTGCCCGACCGGAGACGGAGAACGCCGATGACCACCGAGACCCGCCGCAGCACCGTTCGCGCCCTGCTCGCCGTCGCCCTGGCGGTGGCCGTCACCGCGGGGGCGGCCGGGTGCGTGGACGCCGGCGACGCCAAGCCGGAGCACCGCGGCTTCACGCTCGGCGAGGGGCGGGAGACGCTGACGATCGACGTCGACGACTCGCCGCTGGAGCTGGTCGCCGCGGACCGGAGGGATGTGCGGGTCACCCGCTGGTTCGCCGGGCTCGCCTACGGCGGCAGCACGGGCGCGAGGTGGTCCCTGAAGGACGGCACGCTGTCCCTGGGGCCGAACTGCAAGGGGCCCGCGAGCTGCGACATCCGGCACCGGGTGGAGGTGCCGCACGGGGTGGCGGTGCGGGTCGTCGGCCACAACGGCGACGTCACCGCCCGCGGTTTCCGCGGCTCGCTCGCGGTCGCCTCGGACAACGGCAGGGTGAGGGTCAGGGACGTCGCCGGGCCGCTGGAGCTCAGCAGCCACAACGGTTCCGTCGAGGCCACCGGCGTCCGCTCCCGCGAGGTCGTCGCCGAGGTCGACAACGGCGGACTGAAGCTGGCGCTGGCCGAGGTCCCGGACCGGGTGGAGGCCCGCGGCCACAACGGTCCGGTCACCGTCGAGCTGCCGCGCGCCGCGTACCGGGTGGACGCGGAGGCCGGCAACGGCCGCACCCGGGTGGAGGTGCCGCGCGACGAGGACGGCGAGCGCACCGTCGACGCCTTCAGCGACAACGGCGACGTGACGGTTCGCACCGCGCGCTGACCGGGCCGCCGTGTGTTCGGGCCCCGTGTGCTCCCCGGTGCCGGGTGGGAGAATGGCAGCCGGGCCGGTGAGCACCTACGGGGAGAGGACACACGTGGCGGCGATGAACGGCGGCGCGCGCCGCTGGGGCTGGGGAGGCGGCGGCCGCGCCGAGAGCCTGCGCGCCGAGGCCCAGGCCGCGAAGGACGCGGCGGCCACCGCCTTCTACGAACTGGACACCGCCCAGCGCGATCTGCGGATCTCCATCGAGACCCTGGCCGCCGTCGACGACTCCCCCGCCGCCCGCCGGGCCGTCGCCGACTTCGCCGAGTTCGGGCGGCGGATCGACCAGGTCAGCCACGACTACATCAAGGCCGTGGACGCGTACGACCTGGACCGGGACGACCTGGACCCCGGTGCCGCGTCCCGCGCCCGCCAGGCCCTGGTGAGAGCCACCGAGGAGCTGGAGCGGACCAAGGGGGACCTGGAGCGGTTCGGGCAGGGGCTCGGGCCGCTCCTGGAGAGCGCCGGGAGCCGGCTCGCCCGGCTCGCGCCCGCCGTGGAGCGGGCCCGGCAGGCGCTGCGCGCCGCGACCGACGCCCTCGACTCCGTACGCGCCTCGGGTCTGCGGGCGGACGACCTGGCGGCTCGGCTGGCCGCGCTCTCCCCGGAGCTGACCAGGCTCAACGAGGGCGCGGGCCGGCACGGTGTGCGGGAGACCATCCAGCGGGCCGACCGCGTCCTGCGCGAGGCGGAGGCGGTCCGCGAGGAGGCCGGGCGGCTGCCGGAGCGGGCCGCGGAGACCGACCGGCGGCTCGCCTCCCTGCGCACCCGCGCCGAGGCGCTGCACACCCGGACGGGCCAGGTGGAGCCGGTGCTCAGCGAGTTGCGGCGGCGGTTCGCCGCGGCGTGCTGGGAGGACCTCCAGCAGGTTCCCGAGCAGGCCGGGCGCGCGGTGCGGCAGGCGGAGGAGAGGCTGGCGGAGGCCCGCGAGGCGCGCCGGGAGCAGCGGTGGGCGGACGCCACGGCGCGGCTGGCGACGGTGCGGGCTCTGCTGAACGACGCCGACGAGGCGGTCTCGGCCGCCGGTGAGCGGCTGCGGCGTCTGAACGAGGTCTCCTCCGACCACACCGGGGAGGTGGAGCGGGTGCGCTTCGCCATCCGCGACGCCCAGCGGCTGGCGATGGCCGACCGCACCCATCCCGATCCGCGGCACGCCGGTCCGCTGGACGCCGCGGTGGCCCGGCTGGACCGGGCCGTGGCGGGGCTGACGGGGCGGCACCCGGACTGGTGGCACTTCCTGGTGGAACTGGACTCCATCCGCGAGACGGTGGCGCAGGTGGTGCGGGCCATCCGCCGGGAGCGGGCCGCGGGCGGCTGAGCCTCCTCTGCCTGTCCGGGCCGGGCCGTGGCTATGCTGCGTTTCATGCCGCGTTACGAGTTCCGCTGCCGCTCCTGCGGCACCACGTTCGAACTGAACCGCCCGATGGCCGAGTCCGGTGCGCCCGCGACCTGTCCGGAGGGCCACGACGACACCGTCAAGCTGCTGTCCACGGTGGCCGTGGGCGGCGTCTCCGCACGCGCCTCCGCCCCCGCGCCGAGCGGCGGCGGGGGCGGAGGGTGCTGCGGGGGCGGCTGCTGCGGCTGACCGCCCGGCGGTTTTCGCGGTACGGCCCTGACGCCGGCGGTGCTCCTCGCACCGCCGGCGTCGTGGTCTCCGGCGGGGTCAGACCCCGGCGGTCTCCTTCTCGGGCTCGGTGCCGGCGGGCCGCTTCCGCAGGCTCTCGCCCTCGATGTCGAGGTTGGGCAGGACCCGGTCGACGGGGCGGGGCAGCTTCCAGGCGACGCGGCCGAGCAGGGACATCACCGCCGGCACGAGGGCCATGCGGACGACGAACGCGTCGATGAGCACGCCGATGGCCAGGGCGAACCCGATGGACTTGATGATCGGGTCGTGCATGAGCACGAACCCGCCGAACACGGACGTCATGATCAGCGCGGCGGCGGTGACGACCCGGGCGTTGTGCCCGACGCCGTTGACCGTGGCCTGCTGGGGGGTGTCGCCGTGGATGAAGTCCTCCCGCATCCGGGAGACGAGGAACACCTCGTAGTCCATGGCCAGGCCGAACAGGATGCCGATCAGCAGGATCGGCAGGAAGCTCACCAGCGGGCCGGGGACGTCCACGCCCACCAGGTCGGCCAGGTGGCCCTGCTGGAAGATGGCCACGGTGATGCCGAAGGTGGCGCCGACGGTGAGCAGGAAGCCCAGCGCCGCCTTGACCGGGACCAGGATGGAGCGGAAGACCAGCATCAGCAGCAGGATGGACAGCCCCACCACGAGCAGCAGGTAGACCGGCATGGCGTCCGCGAGCTTCTCGGAGACGTCGATGCCCATCGCCGTGACGCCGGTCAGGGCGACGTCGGCGCCCTCGATGCCGGCCACGCGGTCGCGTATGTCGTGGACGGCCTCCTCGGTGGCGGCGGCGGTGGGGCCGGCCTTGGGGATGACGGTCAGCAGCGCGGTGGTGCCCTGCTCGTTCAGCTGCGGCGGGGTCACGGCGAGGATGCCGTCGGTGCCCTGGATCACCGCCGCGGCCTCCTTGACGGCGGCCCCGGTGGAGCGCGCGTCGTCGCCGGAGACGACGGCCACCAGGCGGCCGTTGAAGCCCGGCCCGAAGCCCTCGCTGGTCAGGTCGTAGGCCTCGCGGGCCGCGGAGCCGGGGGCGGCGGTGCCGGCGTCGGGCAGTGCCAGGCGCATGTCCTGGGCGGGCAGGGTGAGCGCGCCCAGCCCCACGACCCCCAGGAGGAGGACGGGGATGCGCAGCCGGGTGACGATCCGGCCCCAGCGGAAGCCGAAGCCCTCCTTCTCGGGCTCCACGGCCGCGCCGCCGCGCTGCTTGCGGGGCAGGACCTTCTCGCCGGCGAAGCCCAGGACGGCGGGCAGCAGGGTGAGGGCGACCAGGACGGCGACGGCGACGGTGCCGGCCGCGGCCAGGCCCATGACGCCCAGGAAGGGGATGCCGACGACCGACAGTCCGGCCAGGGCGATGACGACGGTGGCGCCGGCGAAGACGACGGCGGAGCCGGCGGTTCCGGTCGCCCGGCCCACCGCCTCCTCGGAGTCCAGGCCCTCGGCGAGGAACTGGCGGTAGCGGGAGGTGATGAAGAGGGAGTAGTCGATGCCGACGGCCAGGCCCAGCATCAGCGCCAGGATCGGCGCGGTGGAGGTCAGTTCCATGGCGCCGCTGAGGGCGAAGAGGGCGGCCATGCCCACCCCGACGCCGATCAGCGCGTTGAGCAGGGTCATTCCGGCGGCCACCAGGGAGCCGAGGGTGACGACGAGGACCACCGCGGCGACCAGGACGCCGAGCGCCTCGGTGGAGCCGACCTCCACCTTGCTGGCCGCTATCTCACCGCCGTGCTCGACCCGCAGCCCCTCCGCGGAGGCGCCGACCTTCTCGTACGCCTCCCGCTGCTCGTCGGTGACGTCCTTCGCGCGGGTCTCGAACTGGACCTGGACCAGGGCGTAGCGGCCGTCCTGCGACACGGAGCGGGCCTGGAAGGGGTCGACGGCGGCGACGACGCCGGGGACCTCGGCGGCTTCCTTCACCACCGGCGCGACCTGGGCGGGGGTGAGCTTCTTCCCCTCCGGTGCGGCGATGACGATGGTGCCGGTGATGCCGCTGGCCTGCGGGAACTCCCGCTCCAGCGAGGCCAGGGCCCGCTGGGACTCGGTGCCGGGCATCGTGAAGTTGTCGGTGGTGGGGCCGCTGAAGGCGGCGGCCGCGCCGCCCAGCAGCGCGAGCAGGAGCAGCCATACGGCGGCGACGCGTCGCCGTCGGCGGAAGGAGAACCGGCCGAGCCGGTAGAGCAGGGTCGCCATGGCGGAAGGTGTCTCTCCTCGGGAGTCGGCGAGAGGAATCAGAGGGTTCGCGGAGCGCGGTCGAGGGTCCGCAGCGCGCCGCGGACCAGTTCGTCGCGCAGCGCGTCGTCCGGTACGTCCACGTCGCTGGCGCACGTCATGAAGACGGCTCCGAGCACCATGTAGGCGGTGACGCGGCGCTTGGGATCCGTCGAGCGTCCGGCCAGGGCGGTCACCAGACGGTCGGCCGTGTCGGGGATGCCCGCCAGGGCCGAGTGGCAGATCATCTCGGTGACGTCCTGGAAGATGATCTTGACTTCGCGCCGGAAGCGCAGTGCGAGCTCGACGTATCCGGTGACGGCCGCCTCCACCACCCGCTCGTCCCCCAGCCCGGTCAGCTCGGCGTCCAGCGCGGCGAGCGCCTCGCCCGCCGGGCTCAGCAGCTCGGTGAGGATCGCGTCCTTGCCGGCGAAGTGGTAGAGCAGGGAGGCCTTGGAGCAGCCCACCACGGTGGCGATGTCGTGCAGCGAGGTGCCCCGGTAGCCGCGGGCCGCGAAAAGGTGCAGCGCCGCCTCCAGGATCTGTCCGCGCAGTGCGGAAGCCGAACGCGCCATGCCCTCCACCTTAACTGTCCGATCGGTCAGCCCTGACCGATCGGACAGCCGCCGGGTGTGCGTTGCCTCACACCCGACGCGCGTTGCCCCGCGGGAGCCCGGGAAACCTCCGGAGCGGGTCCGCGGAGACGCGGGGACCCGTGGAGGCACTGCCTCACGGGACCTCGCCGGTGCGGTGCGCGGCCGGATCGTGCGGGGCCGGATCCTGTGCGGGCCGGGTTCGCGCGGTCAGATCCTGCGCGCGATCGTCACGCCGTCGGCGACCGTCAGCATGACCGACTCGGTCCGCCGGTCGGCGGCCACGTGGTCGTTGAAGGCGCGGATCGCGGCGGCGTTGCCGCCGGCGTCCGGGTCGGCGACCTCGCCGTGGTAGAGCACGTTGTCCGCCACGATGAGCCCGCCCGGCCGCATCCGCGGCACCAGCTCCTCCCAGTAGTTCACGTAGTTGTCCTTGTCCGCGTCCAGGTAGGCCAGGTCGATCCCCGGTCCGGCGGGCAGGGCGCGCAGGGTCTCCAGAGCGGGGGCGATGCGCAGGGCGACGCGGTCCGCGACGCCCGCCCTGGCCCAGAACTCGCGCGCGACGGCCGTCCACTCCTCGGAGACGTCGCAGGCGATCAGCGTGCCGTCCGCGGGCAGGGCCCGGGCCATGGCGAGGGCCGAGAAACCGGTGAAGGTGCCGACCTCCACGACGCGGCGGGCGCCGACCAGCCGGACCAGGAAGGCCAGCAGCGGGCCCTGCTCCTGTGCCGACTGCATGCCGGCCCGCTCGGGGAAACGGGCGCGCGTGGTCTCCACCAGCTCCCGCAGCACGGGGTCGAGCGGCGGGTTGTGGTCGAGGACGTACCGGTAGAGCTCCGGCGTCTGGAGCGGGCGCTTGTCGCGGGGGGCGTCTGTCGTCATGCCCGCATCCTCACTCAGCACCCGCGGGTGTGCAGCAGCATCTCCCTCAGCACGCGCTCCCCGGCCGCCACCCCGCACTCGGGCAGGGCGGTGACGTGCGGCGCGCCCCAGCCCAGGTCGGCCAGTTCGCCGTGGCCGGGACGCCAGGCGGTGTCGGCGGCCAGCAGCAGGTCGGCGTCGAGGAGGGAGTCCCCGGCCGCCAGGACGTGCCGGGCGCCGGTGCGGTCGGCGACCTCCGCGACGGCGGCGCTCTTGGTGAGCGGACGGGGCACGGCGTAGACCTTGCGCCCCTGGAGGGAGACCGTCCAGCCGCGCGGCCCGGCCCAGTCCGCCAGCTCCTTGACCCAGGTGTCGGGCAGCCTCTCGCGGTCCACCACCAGATAGGCGAACAGGTCCTCGGCGACGCGCTCCTTGAGCAGCCAGCCCGGATCGGCGGCGGCCAGCATGCGGGCGCGGACCTCCTCCAGGGAGGCGCAGTCGGCGGCCAGGGCGCGCCTGACCCGGGCGTGCCAGCCGGGGTCGGACTCGCCGTCCACCAGCAGGTGGCCGCCGTTGGCGCAGATCGCGTAGGACGGAGTCGGCCCCGGCAGGCGGATGCGCCGGTACTGCTCGCGGGTGCGGGTGGTGGTGGGGACGAAGACCGCGTGCCGGGCCAGTTCGGCCAGCAGCGCCGCCGCGGCCTCGGTGAGGTACGACAGCGGTCTGGACCGGTAGACCTCCACGCACAGCAGGCGCGGGGCCCGCTCGTCGGGCACGGTCAGGCCGAGGGCCGCGGCGGAGTAGATCAGGGTGCGGTCCAGGTCGCTGGCGACCAGGACGGGGCGGGGGTCGGGGGCGGTCACCGGACGGCCCGCCCGTCGGCGCCGGTCGCGCCGCGCGTGTAGCGGGGGTGGATCAGGCCCACGCACGAGTACGGCAGGTCGTCCGTCTCCTCCACGGGCACGCCGCGCTGCTGTGCGAGCAGCCGTATGTGGTCCAGGTCGGCGCCCGCGCCGCGCCGGGCCAGGACGCGCCAGGGGACGCGGCGCAGCAGCACCCGGGTGGTCTCGCCGACGCCCGGCTTGACCAGGTTGACGTCCCCGATGCCGTACTCCTCGCTGATCCGCTCCACCGCCTTCCAGCCCGCCCAGGTGGGGGCGCGGTCGGCGGCGAGGAGGGCCCGCACGTCCTCGGCCACCCGGGGGCGGACCTCGTCGAAGCGGGCCTGGACGGTGTCCAGGAAGTGCCGGGAGACGTCCGAGGCGGCCAGTTCGCGGTAGAACTTGGCGCCGTGGAAGTCGCCGGGCCCGACGAGGTCGGCGCGGAGCACGGTGCGCGAGATCAGCCCGGAGACGGTGGAGTTGAGGCAGGCCGAGGGGATGAGGAAGTCCTCGCGGGTGCCGTAGGTGCGCACGCAGCCCCCGGGGTCGGCCAGGACGGCGATCCCGGGGTCGAAGCCGGGGAACGGGCGCAGCGCCTCGGCGAGTTCGCGGGTGATGGCGCCCTTCCCCGTCCAGCCGTCCACGAACACCACGTCGGACGGGTCGTGGTGGGCGGCGAGCCAGCGCAGGGCGTTGGTGTCGATGCCCCGGCCGCGGACGATGGAGAGGGCGTAGTGCGGCAGGTCCAGCCCGTGGACGTGCCGGGCCCAGCGGCGCATCAGCACCCCGACGGGCGTGCCGGCGCGCGCCAGGGAGGCCAGGACGATGCCGTGCCCGCGCTCGGCGAGCAGCGTGTCGGTCACCGCGCCGACCGCGCGGGCGATGCGGGCGGCGGAGGCGTCCAGGGCCTGGTGGAACAGCCGCTGGTACTCCTCGCTGGGCTGGTACTCCACCGGCAGCGACTCGGCGTAGTGGGCGCCGCCGCTCTGGATGGCCTCCTCCCGCTCCTCGGTGGGGGCCTCCAGGGTGACGTCCGAGAGGTCCTGGAGCAGCCAGCCGACGTCCTCGGCGTCGTAGGAGGAGAACTCCGGGCCGCGCAGCGGGCGCGGCAGCGGCCGGTGGGAGGGGACGACGGCGAGCAGCACCCGGCCGGTGTGGGCGGCGAGGTGGGCCAGCAGGCCGTCGGGGGCGTGGAGGGCGGGGGTGTCGGCGGCGGAGTCCACGACGGCCACGACGGCGTCGAAACCGCCCCCGGCGACGTTGTAGGCGTAGCGCTGCCCGGGCCCGTCGGCGGGGTCGTCGTGGGCGGGGAAGACCAGGCGGGTGCGGATGGCGTAGCCGGGCTCGTCGACCGCCAGGACGGGCGAGCGGGTGGTGGTGGAGAAGCGGACCTCCGCCGCGGTGGCCCCGGCCAGCGCGCCGGCCAGCCGCAGCGGCGCGTACATCAGTTCCTCGCACCCCAGCACGAGCACCCTGCGCGCCCCGTCGGGCAGTCCGGCGGCGATCCGGGCGGCCATCGCCGGCAGGGCGGCCTCCAGGCGGGCCCGGTGGGCGGGGGTGAAGCCGTGCCGTCCGCCGTCCGGGAGCCCCAGGGGCCAGCCCAGGTCGACGCGGTGCACCTCGTACGGCCCGGGGGCGGGCGCGGGCGGCGGGGTGTCGTGGGCCTCGACCAGGGCGGCGCCGCGTTCCAGGACGTCCCCGGGGAGGCGGACGCGGCCGGTGACGAGGGCCACCACGTCGATGCGGGCGCCGAGGTCGGCGGCGAACTTCTCCAGCCGGACGCGGTCGGCCTCCCCGCGCAGGTCGGTGAGGGCGACGATCACGTACCGCTCGCGGGGGAAGGACCGGTGCAGCGCGGTGAGGGTGTTGAGGACGGTGGTGCCGGTGGAGAACTCGTCGTCGACCAGCACCAGGGGGCCGTTTCCGGCCAGCAGCTCCGGGTCCTCCGGCAGCAGCAGGTGGGAGGTGGCGTGGGAGTGCTCCTCCTCGAAGCCGCCGACCGGCGTCACCCCGGGGACGGGGCGGCGCGTGGAGTGGAGGCAGGGGGCGCCCAGGCCGTCGGCGACGCTGTGGCCCAGCGCGGTGGCGGTCTCGGCGTAGCCGAGGACGACGGCGCGGCCGGCGTCCTCGCCCAGCAGGTCGCGGACCCGCTCGCCCAGGCCGACTCCGGTGCCGTGGACGACGGCGGGGAGCTGCGGGACGTGCTTGCCCAGCACCCGGGAGACCAGCAGGTGGGCCCGGCGCGGGTTGCGCCGCAGGGCCAGGCCCAGCAGGTCGCGCAGTCCGCCGGGGCCGTCCCCGGAGGTCTCCAGCCGGACGCCCAGCCGCTGTGCGACCCACTCCCCCGACCACTGCCCGCCGCCGTCCGCCCCGGTGTGCGTCCCGGCGTGCTGTGCGCCGTGCCTCTTGCCGTCCGTGTCCGCCTCCCCGGTCACCGTGGTGCCCCCCTCACCGTATCCGCCGCTCACGCGGTCGCCGCCAGCAGTTCGACGAACCCCACGCCCTCGCGGGCGACGCCGAAGGCCTCGGCCCTCAGCAGGGTGCGCTCGGCCCAGGCCCGGTGCGGCTTCACCTCGTTCATCTTGTTGGTGTACGAGGACCGCAGGACGCCGCCGCCGTCGCGCTCGGGCCGCAGGATGTCCGTGGCGTCGCTGAACTCCTCGTGGCTGACCACCGAGAGGGCGTGCACGGGGGCCACGTGCGAGGGGTGTATGCAGGTCTTGCCCATCAGGCCGTTGGCGCGGTCCAGCTCGATCTCGCGCAGCAGCCCGTCCATGTCGTGCTCGATCAGGGTGGCGCGCAGCTCCTCGGCGCGGCCGGTGAACGGGCTGCGGCGCAGCTGCGGTTTGAACATCCGCTCCTGGAGGCGGAAGTACTCCCACACCGGTCCGGTGACGGTGAAGCCGGTGCCGTCCGCGCGGCCGAGGACGTTGACCACGTCGGCGATGACCGAGGCGACGATGTGGACGTCGTAGGCGGTCATCTCGGGGCTGCGGCGCAGCCCGTAGGCGGAGCAGAAGTCGGTGACGCCGAGGCGGAGCGCCAGGACCCGGTCGCGGTACTTGTCGACGGTGCGGGCTATCCCGGTGAGCGTCTCCACGCGCGTCTCCAGGTGGAGGAGTTCGGGGGACTCCAGGACGGGCATGGCGAAGAACCGCTGTCCGCAGGCGGCCTCGGCCGCGGTGAGCGCCTCCAGGAAGGGGATGCCGCGTTCCTCGGTGAACTTGGGCAGCACGAATCCGGACAGCAGGGAGACGGCCGGTCCCAGCCGCCGGGCCAGGCCGGTGATCTGGGCGGGTTCGCGGACCCGGACGAACAGCAGCGGCACCTCGCCGGTCCCGTCCTCCGCCAGGTCGGCGAACTGCCTGACCAGGTTCTCCTCCGCGTCGGCCACGTCGGCGTCGCCGATGGAGTCCTCCAGGCAGAGCACCATGGAGACCACTCCGTTGCGGGCCTGCTTGCGGACGTCCTCGGCGAGCCGGGGGCGGGTGGCCGGGCTGTAGAGGGTGGCGCCGAGGGCCGCCGAGAGCAGCCGGGCCGGCGACCGGGGGGAGAATTCGACCGGTTCACGGTGAAAAAGCTCGCGCCGGATCTCCGGCGAGAGGTGTCCGAAATGCCGCATAGGACCCCCGTTCCTCCACCGGCCTCATGGCTTTCATGAGCGAGATCCGGCCGACCATCGTACGTACGAGCTTGGCTCAAAAGTTACCCGAATGCATGAACAAAATATTACTTACGGGCAAACCTGTGGCGCCGGGACTCCCGCGTTGTCCCGACGGGCCGCTCCAGGCAGGATGGCTCCATGACGCACGCGATGCTGAAGGGGTCGAACATCCAGCTCCACACGACGGCCGTGCGCGCCGTGCTGCGCTGGACACCGGGCACGGGCGCACTGGACGTCGACGCCTCCGCGCTGCTGCTGGGTGCGGACGGACGCGTGCGCTCCGACGAGGACTTCGTCTTCTACAACCAGCCCCGGCACCCCTCGGGACTGGTCCGGTACCTCCCCAAGAGGCGCGAGCCGGAGGGCCTGACCGACTCCGTCGAGGCGGACCTCGGCGGACTCGACGAGTCCGTGGACCGGGTGCTGCTGGCGGCCTCGGCGGACGGCGGCACCTTCGCCGACGTACGCGACCTGGTGCTGCTCGTGCAGGACTCCGGGAGCGGCGAGACGGTGGCGCGGTTCGAGATCAGGCCGGAGACGGGTTCGGAGACGGCCCTGATCTGCGGCGAGCTGTACCGGCGCGGGGACGGCTGGAAGTTCCGCGCGCTGGGACAGGGCTACGACAACGGCCTGATCGCGCTGGCGACGGAGTTCGGGGTCTCGGTGGAGGAGGGCGCCCAGGACGCGGCCGGGGAACCGGCGCACACCGTTCCGCAGCCTCCCCCGGAGCCCGACATCCCCGAGCCGGACCCGGTGCCCGAACCCCGGCCCTTCCCCGAACCCGAGCCCCGTCCCGAACCGCGGCCCTTCCCCGAACCCGAGCCCCGTCCCGAACCGGGACCGGGCCCCGAGCCGCAGCCCGAGCCCGCCGCGGCGACGGTCGCCATCCCCCCGCCCCCGCCGGTGCCGCCCCAGCCCGCGATGGGCGTCGCCCCGGGGACACCGCCCGGAGGGCAGCCCGCGTACGGGTACCCCCAGCCGCCGAGCCGGCCCCCGGCCTCCCCGCAGCCGGCGTACGGGTACCCGCAGTCGCCCCCGCCCCCGCCGGTCCGGCCGCCCGCGTACGGCTACCCGCACCAGCCCGACCCGGCCTTCACCCTGCCCCCGCAGGGACCGCAGTTCCTGGGCCGCTAGACCGGCCCCCGGACGGCTCCCGGCCGCACGGCCGGGAGCCCGCACGGGCCGGACGGGGTCATGCCCGGCCGGCCTTCCTCTTGTAGCCGCGGCCCCACTGCAGCCCCCAGCCGTAGAGCCGGTCGAGTTCGGACTGGAAGCCGTAGACGTAGCGGACCTCGCGGCGTGCCACCAGATGGCCCTTGGCGTCGTGCTCGATCAGCAGCACCGCGCACGAGCGGGCCTCCGGGGCACGCTCGTCGAGCCCGATCTCGATCCGGGGGCCGTTGCTGGGGATCAGCGTGACCACGGCCTGCGTACGGTCGAAGGCCGGGGTGCCGTCGTAGATGTAGACGAAGACGAGCAGCCGCTTGATCTCGTCCTTGTGGTCGAGGTTGACGTAGATGGTCTCGCCCGAGGACCCCCCGAACCGGTCGTCGCCGCTGAGCTTGACGTACGGCGGCGAGTTGATCTCCCCCAGCAGGCCGCCGAGGGACTGGACCACGCCCTTGCTGCCGTCCTTCAGCTCGTACAGGCAGGCCAGGTCGAGGTCCACCGTCACCATGCCCTGCGTGTGCCCCTGCACCGGCTCGGGCTTGAACATCGCCAGCGGATTGCGCAGCAGTTCCCCGCGCCGGGACCGTCCGTCGAGGTCGGACGAGCGCATCCGCCAGGAGAGGTTGATCTGCAGGTTGCCGCTGTCGGCCCCCTGCCGGGTGAGCGAGACCGTCGAGTGCCGCCTGGTCAGCTCCATCGCGTACGTCGTCGGACCGCCGGCCGTGTCGAACCTCGGACCCCTGCGCATGCCGCCGCGCCAGTTCTCCCACAGGGAGACCATGCGTTCCCACCCCCACTGACTCCCGACCGGACCGTGCTGTCAACGCCGCGGGGCGGCCGCGCGGTTCCACCGCGTGGCCGCCCCGCACAGAGCGTTCCGCAATCGGGCCGCCGTCACACCCCGGAGGGGACCTCCGGCTTCTCGGCCGGGGTGCCGCCCTCGCCGCCGCCCTTCGCGGCGTCGCGGCGGTTGTGCAGCACCGACGTCCAGAAGGCGGAACCGATCAGGGCGACGCCGATGAGGCCGGTGACGACCTCGTTGACGTGCCACCTGATGGTGATCAGCAGCAGGACGCCCAGGGCGCCGATGGCGTAGTGGGCGCCGTGCTCCAGGTAGCGGTACTCGTCCAGGGTGCCCTGGCGGACCAGGTAGACCGTGAGGGACCGGACGTACATCGCGCCGATGCCCAGGCCCAGCGCGATGATGACTGGGTCGTTGGTGATGGCGAAGGCGCCGATGACACCGTCGAAGGAGAAGGACGCGTCCAGGACCTCCAGGTAGAGGAACATGAAGAACGCGGCCTTGCCCGCGAGCAGCACCACCGGGGGTTCCTTGCCCGCCCGCTTGGCGGCCTCCTCGGCCTCGTGCTCCTGCTCCTCCTCCTCTTCGATCTTGTTCTCGAAGTGGGTGGAGAGGCCGTTGACGATGAGGTAGGTCAGCAGACCCCCGATGCCGGCCAGGTAGACCGTCGCGGACTTGTCGGCATGGCCCTCGTACAGCACCGCGTGGGTCGCCAGCACGGTGCCCGACACCAGCAGGGTGATCAGGGCGATGACCACGGACAGTCCCTCGACCTGGCCGAAGCGGGCCAGCGGCCGCTCGATCACCCTCAGCCAGTGGACGTCGCGGTCCCGGTCGAACATGAAGTTGAGGAAGATCATCAACAGGAACATGCCGCCGAAGGCGGCGATCGCCGGGTGGGCGTCGGTGACGAGCTGCTCGTACCGCTCCTGGTCGTTCAGCGCCAGGTCGACCGCCTCGATCGGCCCGAGCTGCGCCGAGATGCACACGATCACGATGGGGAAGACCAGGCGCATGCCGAAGACGGCGACCAGGATGCCGATGGTGAGGAAGATCTTCTGCCAGAAGGCGTTCATCTTCTTCAGCACGCCGGCATTGACGACCGCGTTGTCGAACGACAGCGAGATCTCCAGGATGGAGAGGATTCCCACAAGGGCGAACGCCTCCCACCCCCCGAAAAAGTAGGCGGCGACGAGTCCGGCGGCGGTGACGCCGAAGGACCAGCCGAATGTTCTCAGAACCACTGGCTACCCAATCTTCTCTCTCGTGGGAATCCCCCCGCGCCGTGTGCGGTGGGGCCGCTGTCCGCGGTCCGCTTTACGAAACGTTTACTCCGAAGTCTAGGGCGATGCCTCTCGGCCCCGACGCGTACCCCTGGCCGGCGGCACGGAACTTCCGACCGCCCCCGTGCCGGGGAATCGCGGCGAAGATCACGGCGGTTCCGGCGGAGGCGTCCTCGCCCGGGTCGCGACGGGCCGGATCCGGCGCGGCCTCCGGAGGCGGCCGCCGCGCCCCCCGGGGAGCGGGACACGTCCGTGCCGCCGCCTCCCTCCCGGTGCGGGTGCCCGGTGCCGCCGAACCGCCCGGCGCCGCACACTCCCTGGGGACGGAAGTCTGCGGCGCCGGGCACTGCCGAGATCAGATGGTGCCGATCGGCCGTACGCGGCGGCCGGCGGGTGTCAGACGTTGACCCCGAAGTCCTGGGCGATGCCGCGCAGCCCCGAGGCATAGCCCTGGCCGATGGCCCGGAACTTCCACTCGCCGCCGTGCCGGTAGAGCTCGCCGAAGACCATGGCGGTCTCGGTGGAGGCGTCCTCGCTCAGGTCGTAGCGGGCCAGCTCCCTGCCGTCGGCCTGGTTCACCACGCGGATGTACGCGTTGCGCACCTGGCCGAAGCTCTGCTGGCGGGCCTCGGCCTCGTAGATCGACACCGGAAAGACGATCTTCGCGACGTCAGCCGGCACCGCGGCGAGGTTCACCTTGATGACCTCGTCGTCGCCGTCGCCTTCACCGGTGAGGTTGTCGCCGGTGTGCTCGACCGAGCCGTCGGGGCTCTTCAGGTTGTTGAAGAAGACGAAGTTCAGGTCGTTGGCGACCTTTCCCTCGGCATTCGTCAGCAGCGCGCTGGCGTCCAGGTCGAAGTCCGCGCCCGTGGTGGTGCGGGCGTCCCAGCCCAGACCGACCATCACGGCGGTCAGGTTGGGGGCTTCCTTGGTCAGCGAGACGTTGCCGCCCTTGCTGAGGCTGACTCCCACGAGTCCTCCCGGATGTTCGAAAGGAGCACTGCGTGCCCCCATACGTGGATGCCGTTGGATAACGAGCCGATCCTAGTGATCGGTTCCCCGCGCCTGCAGGGCTTACAGGCTCTCGAGGGCCTTCGCGTACTCGTTGAGGTCGCGCGCCTCGGGAATCGCGTTGACCACCGTCCAGCGCACCACCCCGTCCTTGTCGATGACGAAAGTGCCGCGCACCGCGCAGCCCTTCTCCTCGTCGAAGACGCCGTACTCGCGCGCGACGTCCCCGTGCGGCCAGAAGTCGGACAGCAGCGGGTAGTCGAGCCCCTCCTGCTCCGCGAAGACGCGCAGCGAGAACGGGGAGTCGCACGAGACGGCCAGGAGCTGGACGTCGTCGTTGACGAAGCGCGGCAGCTCGTCGCGGAGGGCGCACAGCTCGCCGGTGCACACCCCGGTGAAGGCGAAGGGGTAGAAGAGCAGGACGACGTTCTTCCGTCCTCTGAAGTCCGCGAGCCGCACGGTCTCGCCGTGCTGGTTCCTCAGCTCGAACTCCGGGGCCTTGGTGCCCGCCTCGATCGCCATGGGGAGTCTTTCCCTTCGGTAGGTGACGCCCCCACCCTACGCACCGAGCCCCCGCCCGGCGGATGCCGGACGGGGGGCTCGGACGGTCCGCGGCCCGCGCGGTGTCAGCGCTTGCCGGTGCGGGCGGTCTTCGGGGTGACCAGCCGGCTGCCCGTCCAGTCCTTGCCCGCGTTGACGGTGCTGGTCTGGGCCAGGCCCGCGGTCTGGGCCGCCTCCCCGATCTCGCTGGGTTCGACGTACCCGGGTCGGCCCGTCTTCGGCGTCATCAGCCAGACCGGGGCACCGTCCTCGATCAACGTGATGGCGTCCACCAGCGCGTCCGTCAGATCGCCGTCGTCCTCGCGGAACCACAGGACCACGGCGTCGGCCATGTCGTCGTAGTCTTCGCCGACGAGCTCCTGGCCCGTGATGGCCTCGATTCCCTCACGGAGTGCCTGCTCGGCGTCGTCGTCGTAACCGAGCTCCTGGACCACCTGCCCGGGCTGGAAACCCAGCCTTGCGGCGGGGTTGGTCCGCTCCTCCGCGTGGTCCGCGGTCGCGCTCACGGATTGCCTCCTGTCATCTTTCGAAAGTACGGGTGCCCGCGCACGTGCGCGATGCATGGGGCGTAGTCCACACGTGCCGGGACGATCGCGCAAGTACCCGGCCGCCGATCCCGCCCAAACGTTGACGTGTCGCCGCACACCGCCTGAACCAGTGTGGCGCGCGGCACAGCCGTATGCCTATTTTGCCCCATTGGATGAGGGAACCGGAGCGGCTCGAACGGCCGTGCACGCCTCACCGGCCCCAGGGCGTAGGGTTGCCGTTCGGCCGACTCACGCCCCGGCCGCACCGGGCCGGGCACCCGGACGTCTCACGGAGTGGGGTTACCGCTCGGTAGAGATGACGTATCCGCCCCAGCGGTACACGATGGGAGACGGCGCGACACCCTGCAGAGCAATAACGAACAGAAGGAAAAGCGTGGCTTCCGGATCCGATCGCAACCCGATCATCATTGGTGGCCTTCCCAGCCAGGTCCCGGACTTCGATCCCGAGGAGACCCAGGAATGGCTCGACTCGCTCGACGCGGCCGTCGACGAGCGAGGCCGGGAACGGGCCCGCTACCTCATGCTCCGCCTCATCGAGCGCGCCCGCGAGAAGCGCGTGGCCGTTCCGGAGATGCGCAGCACGGACTACGTCAACACGATCGCGACCAAGGACGAGCCGTTCTTCCCCGGCAACGAGGAGATCGAGCGCAAGATCCTGAACGCGACCCGCTGGAACGCGGCCGTGATGGTCTCCCGCGCGCAGCGGCCGGGCGTCGGGGTCGGCGGGCACATCGCCACCTTCGCCTCCTCGGCCTCGCTGTACGACGTGGGCTTCAACCACTTCTTCCGGGGCAAGGACCACGGCGACGGCGGTGACCAGGTCTTCTTCCAGGGACACGCCTCCCCGGGCATCTACGCTCGCGCCTTCCTCCTGGACCGGCTCACCGAGGAGCAGCTGGACGGTTTCCGCCAGGAGAAGTCCAAGGCCCCCAACGGCCTGTCCAGCTATCCGCACCCGCGGTCGATGCCGGACTTCTGGGAGTTCCCCACGGTCTCCATGGGGCTCGGCCCGATCAGTGCGATCTACCAGGCGCGGATGAACCGCTACATGCACGCGCGCGGGATCGCCGACACCTCCAACTGCCACGTCTGGGCGTTCCTGGGCGACGGCGAGATGGACGAGCCGGAGTCGCTCGGGCAGCTCTCCCTGGCCGCCCGCGAGGGTCTGGACAACCTGACCTTCGTCGTCAACTGCAACCTCCAGCGGCTCGACGGCCCGGTGCGCGGCAACGGCAAGATCATTCAGGAGCTGGAGTCGTACTTCCGCGGCGCCGGCTGGAACGTGATCAAGGTCATCTGGGACCGCTCCTGGGACCCGCTGCTGGCTCAGGACCGCGACGGTGTGCTGGTCAACAAGCTGAACACCACCCCCGACGGCCAGTTCCAGACGTACGCCACGGAGACCGGCGCGTACATCCGCGAGCACTTCTTCGGCGGCGACCACCGGCTGCGGAAGATGGTCGAGAACATGACCGACGAGCAGATCCTGCACCTGGGTCGCGGCGGTCACGACCACCGCAAGGTGTACGCGGCCTACAAGGCGGCCCGCGAGCACAAGGGCCAGCCGACGGTGATCCTGGCGCAGACGGTCAAGGGGTGGACGCTCGGCCCGAACTTCGAGGGCCGCAACGCCACCCACCAGATGAAGAAGCTGACCGTCGAGGACCTCAAGCGCTTCCGGGACCGGCTGCACCTGCCGATCCCCGACAAGGACCTGGAGTCCGGGCTGCCCCCGTACTACCACCCGGGGCGGGACTCCGAGGAGATCCAGTACATGCACGACCGGCGGCGGGAGCTGGGCGGCTACGTGCCCACGCGCGTGGACCGCTCCAAGCCGCTGGTCCTGCCGGGCGAGAAGACCTACGCCACGGTCAGGAAGGGCTCCGGCCAGCAGAAGGTCGCCACCACGATGGCCTTCGTGCGGCTGCTGAAGGACCTGATGCGGGACAAGGAGATCGGCAAGCGGTTCGTGCTGATCGCCCCCGACGAGTACCGCACCTTCGGCATGGACTCGTTCTTCCCGACGGCCAAGATCTACAACCCGCTGGGCCAGACCTACGAGTCGGTGGACCGCGAGCTGCTGCTGGCGTACAAGGAGTCCCCGAACGGCCAGATGCTGCACGACGGCATCTCCGAGGCCGGGTGCACGGCCTCGCTGATCGCGGCGGGATCGGCCTACGCCACCCACGGCGAGCCGCTGATCCCGGTGTACGTGTTCTACTCGATGTTCGGCTTCCAGCGGACCGGCGACCAGTTCTGGCAGATGGCCGACCAGCTCGCGCGCGGCTTCGTGCTCGGCGCCACCGCCGGCCGCACCACGCTGACGGGTGAGGGTCTGCAGCACGCGGACGGCCACTCCCAGCTCCTGGCCTCGACCAACCCGGCGTGCGTCGCCTACGACCCCGCCTTCGGCTTCGAGATCGCCCACATCGTGCGGGACGGTCTGCGGCGGATGTACGGCGAGAACGCCGAGGACGTCTTCTACTACATGACGGTCTACAACGAGCCGATCCAGCAGCCGGCCGAGCCCGAGAACGTCGACCGCGAGGGGATCCTCAAGGGCCTGTACCGCTACAAGCAGGCCGAGGCCGGTGAGATCCCCGCGCAGATCCTCGCCTCCGGCGTGGCGGTGCCCTGGGCCCTGGACGCCCAGCGCATCCTCGCGGAGGAGTGGAACGTCAGGGCGGACGTCTGGTCGGCGACCTCCTGGAACGAGCTGCGCCGTGACGCCGTCGCGGCCGAGGAGCACAACCTGCTGCACCCGGAGGAGGAGCAGCGCGTCCCGTACGTGACCCGCGCCCTCCAGGGCACCGAGGGGCCCGTGCTGGCCGTCTCGGACTGGATGCGCTCGGTCCCGGACCAGATCGCCCGCTGGGTGCCGAACCGGTACCAGTCGCTGGGCACGGACGGCTTCGGCTTCGCCGACACCCGCGGCGCGGCCCGGCGCTTCTTCCACATCGACGCCGAGTCGATCGTCCTGGGCGTGCTCACCGAGCTGGCCAGGGACGGCAAGGTGGACCGCTCGGTGCTCAAGCAGGCACTCGACCGCTACCAGCTGCTCGACGTGACCGCCGCCGGCCCGGGCCCGGAGGGCGGCGACGCCTGATCCGGTCCGGCCGGATCCTCCCGGCACGTGCCTCGGCCCCGGCCTTCCGGCCGGGGCCGAGGCACGTGCGCGTCACGCCGTCACGTCCACAGACCCCACGATCCGGAGGCCCCGGCGAGCCATATCAGGGCGAGAACGGTGTCGATCGCGCCCAGGACGACGGCCACCAGGGCCGTTTTCGAGCGGGCGCCCGTCCAGCGGCGGCCCATGGCGAGCCAGCCGCAGATCATCGCGATGGGGCCGAGGACGAAACCCATCACGAAGAACCCGGCGACCGCGCAGACCACTCCGATGACACCGAACGTCGAGCGTTCGTCGCCGGTGAGGTCGGCCCCGCCGCGCTGCGTGCGTCCCATGAAGCGTGAGCCCGTCATCATCCCTCCCAGGGTCGTCGGACCGGGCTGTCGGTCCGGATACCCCCGGTGGTCCGCGGGATGCCGTACGGGTACGGGAAGGGACAGGGGCGCGGGGCCCCGGGGGAGACGGCCGCGCATCTCAGCTCTCCCAGATCTTGACGGCCCGCACCTGGTAGGGCGACTTCGGCGCCCAGGAGCCCGACGGGTAGGTGTCGAACTCGCCGGTCTCGGCGCACTCCGCGCTCTGGTACGTCGTCACGGGCCGGCCCGTGCGGTTGGCGAGCGAGCCGGCGGTCGTCCCCCGTGGCAGGGGGGTGCAGCTCTCGATGTCGGTGTCCGCCAGTTCCCGGGTGTGGCGCGGCCCCCGGAAGTCCTCTCCTTCCCACAGGCACAGCCGGCCCGCCGCGCACTGCCCCAGCCGTGGCGGCTCCTCCGCGGCTCCGGCGGTCTGCGGCGTCAGGGCCGCGAGCAGGACGGCGGCCGACGGCAGGGCCGCCGTCATGGCGGCGCGGACGCCGCGTGCGGTGCGATTCGTACGTGTGCGGTGCATGTGGATCACTCCCCCGTGTCGGTCGTGCGACCAGCTTCGGCGCGGGTCGGGCGGCCTGCCAAGAGCGGACCGGCCGTTTCACCGGGACGGGTAGCGGAGTTGTCCACAGGCGCCGGGTTGTCCACAGCTTTCGGGTCGTCCACAGGCCGACGCGGCCCCGGGCGTGCCGCGGCTCGCCCGGGGCCGGAGGGACCGGTGCCTGCGGGGAGCGGCGTCGAAGGCCGGCGTCCGGGCCGCGGGGCGGTTCCACGAGGACCGCCCCGACCGGCTCGGCCCCGCCCCGCCGGCAGCCGGGCCCCACCCCCGGAGGTCGGACCCCTGCCGGGGCGCCGGGAGACCAGCGCCCGGCGCGGCACGCCTCCCGTCCGGCCGTCCCGCGCCCGTCCGAGTGGGTTCGCCCCACGGAAACGTGAGGTGGATCACGCATCGGGTACGGCTTCCCGGGCGTCTCCCAGGGTGACAGACCTGTGGCTCTCCTCTCCCTTCCGAAATCCCCTTGCACTCGATCGACGCCAAGAACGCCGCCGTCCCGGCAGTCCCGGCCGTCCCGCCCGCCGCGGGACGGGTCCTGCTCGCCCTCGCCGTGGTCCTGGTACTGCTGATCACCTCCGGCTGGACGGCCGGCCGGGGCCGGCACACCGCCCCCGGGCCGCGCACCGCCGCCCTGCTGGCCTGGCAGGAGGGCCGCATCGGCGGCCGCCCCCTCCCCGCGCCGGGATCCGAGCCCCAGGCCGTCGCCCGCTTCTTCCAGAGCCTGACCCCCGCCCAGCGGGCCCGCCTCGCGGTCCGGCACCCCCTGGTGGTGGGCAACCTCGACGGCGTTCCCGTCGGGCTGCGCTACCGCGCCAACCGCATCGCGCTCGCCCAGGCCCGCGCCGCCGAGCGAAGACGGATGACGGACCGCCGGCTGACGGACGAGGGCCGCCACGAGGCGGGCCGCCGGATGCACCGCTTCACCTCGCTGCTGCGGGCGGGACGCCAGATCCTCGCCTTCGACCCGGCCGGACGCGGCCGGGCGGTGGAGGTCTTCGGGGACCTGGAGGACGCCCAGCGGGTGTCGGTCGTGGTGCCGGGCGTGGACACCGACGTGCTGACCTTCGAGCGGACCCGGCGCCGGTACACCGCCCCGGTCGGCATGGCCCTGGCCCTGCACCGGCGCAAACGGGCCACCGCGCCCCGGGTGCGCACCGCCACCGTCGCCTGGGCCGACTACACCACGCCGCGCGGTGTCGGCATGGACGCGGCGGCGGGCGGGCTGGCCGAGGACGGCGCCCGCCGCCTGGTCTCCTTCCTGCGCGGCCTGCCCGGCCGCTCCACCGCGGCGCTGTTCTGCCACAGCTACGGCTCGGTGGTGTGCGGGGTCGCCGCCCGGGGCGGGCGGGACGAGCGGCTGCCGGACCGGGTCACCGACATCACGGTGGCGGGCAGTCCCGGAATGCGCGCCGACCGGGCGGCCGAGCTGGACGCCCCGGCCCGGGTGTGGGCGATGCGCTGCGACGGGGACTGGATCGCGGACGTGCCCCATCTGGAGTTCGGCGGTCTCGGCCACGGCGCCGACCCGGTCTCCCCCGGTTTCGGCGCCCGCCGCCTGGCCACTTCGGGCGCCGCCGGGCACACGGGCTACTTCGAGCCGGGCACCGGGAGCCTGGCCAACATGGCGGCCGTCGGTACGGGGAGCTACCACCGGGTGCACGAGCTGTGACGCGTCTGGCACGCCGGGGCGGGACGACCCGGGCCAACGGCGCATACGATGGCCCGCATGGGTGACGTACTGGCCGGAATTAACTCCTCCTGGGAGTTCGACACCGACTCCGTGCTCATCCGCTTCGAACGGGGGATCCGCACACCGAAGCTGTTCCACGTCCTGGGCGAGCGGCGTGTCCCCTACGAAGCGCTGAGGTCGATCGAGGTGGTCCCCGGCACCAGACGGGGCACGGTCGTGCTGCGCGCCGAGCCCCGGCCGGGGGCCGATCCGCTCATGGAGGCCGCGGCCGGGCAGCTCCGGGAGACCAGCGACCCCTACCGCCTGGTGCTCCCCGCCGAACGCGAGCCCCTGGCCGCCTCCTGCGCCGAAGCGGTCCGCTCCGTCCTCGGTCCGTGGGCGGAGGAGCCCGCCGACCGCCACCTGGTCGCCGCCCCGGCGCCTCCGCTGCAGTTCAAGGCGTACGACGGCAAGGTCTCCTTCGACGGGCTGGCGGTGTCCTTCCGCTGGTTCTGGACCGGGGCCTCCTCGGCCAAGTGGAAGGCGGGCGACCAGACGTTCGCCGTCGGCGAGCTGGAGGACGTCGTGTGGCGTTCGCCCGAGGTCATGGGCGGCCATCTGCGGCTGGTCCGCCGCGGTACGCGCGACCGGCCGTCCCCGGAACCCGACCAGGACCCGGCGGCCGTCGTCTTCGGGCTGGGCTACGGGCTGGTGCACGAGTCGCTGCCGCTGGCCGCCTCGGTGCTGGAGGCGGTGCGGGCGGCCGGTGCGGACCCGGGGACGGCCGGGGCGGTGGCCGTCCCCCGCGCGGAGCCGCCCGCCGCCCCGGTCCGCCCCGCGCCCGGGGACATCGCCGACCGGATACGGCACCTGGGGGAGCTCCACGAGGCCGGACTGCTCACCGACGACGAGTTCAGCACGAAGAAGGCCGAGCTCCTCGCCGAGCTGTGACGCCGCCGCGCGGGGGCGCGGCCCGCCGCACGCCCCCGCGGCCCCGTGCGGCTACTCCCGGCCCGCCGACGTGAAGTTCATGTCGGCGTAGCGGCCCCCGGCCACCCGGTCGGCGATCGGCTCCAGCGCGGCCTGCTCGTCCGCCGTCAGCTCGATCCGGGTGGCGGCGGTGTTCTCCTCGACCCGGCCGCGCCGGCGCGTGCCCGGGATCGGGACGACCGGCAGCCCGTGGACGGACGCCCGCTGCTGCACCCAGGCCAGGGCGACCTGTCCGAGGCTGACCCCGCGCGCCTGGGCGATCGCGCGCAGCGGCTCCAGCAGGGCGGCGTTGGCCGCCGCGTTCTCGCCGGTGAAGCGGGGCATCGTCCGCCGGAAGTCGTCCTCGCTCAGCTCCTTTCCGGCGTCGGTGAAGGCCCCCGTCAGGAAACCGCGGCCCAGCGGCGAGTACGGCACGAAGGTGACGCCCAGCTCCTTGGCCGCGGGGACGGCGGTGCGCTCCACGTCCCGGCTGAAGACCGACCACTCGGACTGGACCGCGGCGATCGGGTGCACGGCGTGCGCGGCGCGCAGCTCGTCACCGGTGACCTCGCTCAGTCCGAGCTGTCTGACCTTGCCCTCCGCCACCAGTTCGGCCATGGCGCCGACGGTCTCCTCGATCGGCACGTTCACGTCGCGGCGGTGCATGTAGTACAGGTCGATGGTCTCGACGCCGAGCCGCTTCAGGCTGCCCTCGACGCACTGCCGGATGTAGGGGGCGTCGTTGCGGATCCCCCGCTTGAGGGGGTCGTCGGGGTCCATGACGATGCCGAACTTGGTCGCCACCACCACTTCGTCCCGGTGCGCCTTCACGAAGGGCGCGATGAACTTCTCGTTCTCCCCGAAGCCGTACATGTCGGCGGTGTCGTAGAACGTGACGCCCAGTTCCAGGGCGCGCTCCAGGGTGGCGCGGGCCTCGTCGGCGTCCGTCGGGCCGTAGGCGAAGCTCATGCCCATGCAGCCCAGGCCCTGGACGCCGACCTCGGGTCCGTCGGCGCCGAGCCGGGTCGTGGTGATCCGCTCGGTCTTCTCCGTGCTCATGCGGTTCAGAACCTCTCCGACGCCCGCCGGGCGTCCGCGTAGAACTCGATCTTGAAGTCGAGGACGGCCAGGGTGCTCTGCAGTTCGGCGATCCTGCGCCGTACGTCCTCGCGGGTGGCGCGCAGCAGTTCCTGCCTCTCCTCGAAGGTGTGGTCGCCCGCCCGTACCAGTTCGGCGTAGCGCACCATGTCCGCGACCGGCATGCCGGTCAGGCGCAGTTTGCCGACGAAGGCCAGCCAGTCCAGGTCCCGGTTGGTGAAGCGGCGCTGCCCGGTGTGGGACCGGTCGATGTGCGGCATCAGACCGATCCGCTCGTACCAGCGCAGGGTGTGGGCGCTCAGGCCGGTGAACGCGGCGACCTCGCTGATCGTGTAGCGGTCCTGCCCGTCCGGCCTGGGGTGCGGCGTCCCCGCCGACGCGCACAGGTCCTCCAGGGGTTCGGCCGCGGTGCCGCTCGTCTGCGTCTGCGTCACGGTCATAAGGGAACGCTACGGAGTTGGAGTGCGCTCCAAGCAAGCGGAAACCGGAGGCCAAATCCCGCCATCTTCCCCCGTCCGGCCCCACGTTAGGCTCGGATCCATGGAGAGCCTGCGCACGATCGAGAACTGGCCGGTCCCCACGGCGGCGGCCGCCGTCGTCCGCGCCGACGGCACGGTGGCGGGGACGCACGGTCCCGCCGACCACCGCTTCCCGCTCGCCTCGGTCACCAAGCCCCTCGCCGCGTACGCGGTGCTGGTGGCCGTCGAGGAGGGCGCGGTGGAGCTGGACGAGCCGGCCGGTCCCGAGGGCTCGACCGTGCGGCATCTGCTCGCCCACACCTCCGGGCTGGCCTTCGACGAGCACCGCACGATGGCCGGGCCGGGCAGCCGCCGGATCTACTCCAACACGGGCTTCGAGGTCCTCGGCGACCACATCGCCAAGGCCACCGACATCCCCTTCCCCGAGTACCTGCGCGAGGCCGTGCTCACCCCGCTGGGCATGACCGCCACCGACCTGCCGGGCTCCCCCGCCAAGGACGCCGTGTCCACCCTGGCCGATCTGGTCCGCTTCGCCGCCGAGCTCCAGGCCCCGCGCCTGCTGGACCCGCGGACCGTCGCCGAGGCGACCTCCGTGGCCTTCCCCGGCCTGGCCGGCGTCCTCCCGGGCTACGGCAACCAGAAGCCCAACGACTGGGGGCTCGGCTTCGAGATCCGCGGCGGCAAGTCGCCGCACTGGACGGGCGCGTCCTCCTCGCCCCGCACCTTCGGCCACTTCGGCCAGTCCGGCACGTTCCTGTGGGTGGATCCGGACGCGGGCGCCGCCTGCGTGGCCCTGGCGGACCGCGCCTTCGGGCCCTGGGCGGTCGAGGCGTGGCCGCCCTTCACCGACGCGGTGCTGGCGGAGCTGCGCGGCCTCTGACGCGACGGGCGGCGGCGGGACGGCCGGACGCCCCGGCCCGGACCGGTGCGCCGCCGGCTCGAACACTTTCGGATGACGAGCGGGGCCGGGCGGGGTGGCGTTCCCCGCCCGGCCCCGCTCGTCATCCGAAAGTGTTCGCTCAAAGGACATTCAAGTCCGGTCAAAGATACGGTTACGATCGCGTCCGATTTGCGAACATTCGATGAATTGATGAGCCTATTTCCGTGATCCCGCTCACATGCGCTTCCTTCATCCACTCCCCCGCCCCGTGGTAGACGTTCACAACTGCCGCGGGTGACCCACCCCATGTCGCACGCGGCGGCGCCGGGCCGGCCGACCGCCGGCACGCGGGACTCCAGTCCGGGGGGGCCGGAAGACCCGACCCCGGACAGTCCGGGGTCGGACGTGGAGAAAGGCGCACACCACCATGACCCCCGAGAAGGTCACGGGCCGTACCGCCGCGGCGGGCACCACGGCCCACACGGGCCACCAGACCTCCGAGGAGGGATACCAGAGAGGTCTCGGCAGCCGTCAGGTCCAGATGATCGCCATCGGCGGCGCCATCGGAGTGGGCCTGTTCATGGGCGCCGGGGCGAACATCGCCAAGGCCGGGCCCGGCATCATCCTCATGTACGCCCTGGCGGGCGTGATCATCTTCTTCATCATGCGAGCGCTCGGCGAGCTGCTCCTCTACCGGCCCGTCTCCGGAAGCTTCGCGGAGTACGCCCGCGAGTTCCTCGGCCCCTTCTTCGGGTTCGCGACCGGCTGGACCTACTGGATGATGTGGGTCGTCACCGGCATGGCCGAGCTCACCGCGGCGGCCATCTACGTGAACTTCTGGTTCCCGGAGATCCCGCAGTGGGTCAGCGCGCTGACGTTCCTGGTGGTGCTCTTCGGCGTCAACCTGATCTCGGTGAAGATCTTCGGCGAGGTCGAGTTCTGGTTCTCGATGATCAAGGTCACGGCGATCATCGGCATGATCGTCATCGGTCTCGGCGTGCTCACCCTCGGCTTCTCCGACGCCGGCGACACCGCCGCCGCGAGCAACCTCTGGGCCCACGACGGCATCTTCCCCAACGGCATCGGCTCCAGCCTGATGACGCTCCAGGGCGTGATGTTCGCCTACCTCGCCGTCGAGCTGGTCGGTGTCACCGCGGGCGAGTCCGAGGAGCCGGAGAAGACCCTGCCCAAGGCGATCAACACCCTGCCCTGGCGCATCGCGATCTTCTACGTCGGCGCCCTCACGGTCATCCTCGCCGTGGTGGAGTGGACCGAGTTCGGACCCAATGTGAGCCCCTTCGTCCACGCCTTCGAGAAGATCGGGATTCCGCTGGGCGCCGCCATCGTCAACTTCGTGGTCCTCACCGCGGCGCTGTCGTCCTGCAACTCCGGCATGTACTCCACCGGCCGCATGCTGCGCGGCCTCGCCGTGAACTCCGAGGCCCCGAAGATCCTGGGCCGGCTGAACTCCCGCAGCACCCCGGCGGCGGGCATCACCCTCTCCGTCGCCCTGATGGGCATCGGCGTGATCCTGAACTACTTCGTTCCGGAGAAGGCCTTCGGCTACGTCACCTCGGTGGCCACCGCGGCGGGCATCTGGACCTGGGCGATGATCCTGGTCAGCCACATCCTCTACCGTCGCGCCGTCACGGCGGGCCGTCTCCCCGCCTCGTCCTTCCCGGCCCCCGGCGGCAGCGTGTGCAGCTGGATCGCGCTGCTGTTCCTGGTCTTCGTGACCTTCCTCGTCGCCCTCGACTCCGAGGCCCGCATCTCGCTGTACGTCGGCGCGGCCTGGGCCGTCGTCCTCGGCATCGGCTGGGCGGTGCGCAGGAGCCGGGTCACGGCCCGGCAGCACCTCGTCGGCGGCGAGAAGCCGCTGGAGTACGCGGGCGAGTGACGGGTGCGGCCGGCGGCCGGCCTGCGGGCCGCCGCCGGCCGACCGCCCCCCGCCGCCACCGCGCCGTACACCGCGTACTGCTGCCGTACGCCGCAGTAGCCGGGACGCGCTCTTGCCCCTCCGCCGTGCCCGGCGGCTAGCGTCACGCGCGCACGTGACGACCACCGCCCCCACCGGAGGACGCGCAGCCCATGACGCACCCCGTGAGAAGAAGACCGTCCCGCCTGTCCCGCCTGTCCGGCCTGGCCGCCGCGGCGGCCCTCGTGGCCACCGTGTTCGCGGCGTCCGCCGTGACCGGCGCCCCGCCCACCGCCGGGGAGGAGCGTGCCGGGGCCGCCTCCGGCTCCCCGGCGACCCCGGCCTCCGAGGGCCGCGCGCGGCAGTGGGTGAACTCCTGGACGTCGATGCCGCAGCTCACCGAACCCCACAACATGCCGCCCGCCCCGTTCACGCGGGACGGCCTGGTCCTGGAGGACACCACCCTGCGGCAGACCGTCCGCGTCACCGTCGGCGGGGACAGGCTGCGGCTGCGGTTCTCCAACGCCTTCGGGGGCACGGCCCTGCCCGTCACGGCCGTCTCCGTGGCGCTCCCGGCCGGCGGGAAGGCGGGGACGAGCGCGATACGCCCGGGCACCTCCCGGCCGGTGACCTTCGGCGGCCGGTCCTCCACGGTGATCCCGGTCGGGGCGCAGGCGGTCTCCGACCCGCTGGACCTCAAGGTCGCGCCCGGGACGAACCTCACCGTGACGACCTACCTGGCCGAGGGGCAGGCCTCGAACGAGATCACCTCCCACCCCGGCTCCCGGACCACCTCCCACCTGCTGCGCGGCAACCACGTCCACGCCGAGGACCTGCCGGGCGCCACCCCCACCGACCACTGGTACTTCCTCAGCGGCGTCGAGGTCCACACCAAGAAGTCCACCGCGGCGGTCGCCGTCCTGGGCGACTCGCTGACCGACGGCCGGGGCTCCACCACCAACGGCAACGACCGCTGGCCCGACCAGTGGTTCGACCGGCTCCAGTCCCGCCGGAGCACGTCCGGCATCGCCGTGCTGAACCAGGGCGCCGGCGGCAACCGGGTCCTCGACGACGGCCTGGGCCCCAACGTCCTGGCCCGGCTGGACCGCGACGTACTGGCCCAGAGCGGCGTCGAGTGGCTGATCGTCTTCGAGGGCGTCAACGACATCGGCACCGCGGAGGCCACCGAGGCGGCCCAGAAGCGGGTCGCGGACGACCTGATCGCCGCGTACGACCAGATCGTCACCCGCGCCCACGCCCAGGGCATCGAGGTCTACGGCGCGACGCTGCTGCCGTTCGGCGGGAACGGGATGTACGACGACCCGGCGGGCCTGCGCGAGCGGACCCGGCGGACGGTCAACGAGTGGATCCGCACCGGCGGCCGGTTCGACGCCGTGATCGACTTCGACCGCGCGGTGCGCGACCCGCGCGACCCCGGCCGGCTCCGGGCGGACGTCCACGACGGCGACTGGCTGCACCTGAACCCGAAGGGCTACGGGATGCTGGCCGACGCCATCCCCTACCACCTGTTCCGCTGAGGGCGTCCCGGCGGGCCCGCTCCCGCCGGGCTCTCCACGGGCCCCTGGTGCTCAGGGCACCAGGGGCCCGTCCAGGACGCGCCGCCCGGCCTCCCGGTCGCCCTCCCACACCAGCGCGTCCCCGTCGGCGGGGACGCGGCCCCACAGCGCCAGCAGGAGGTTCTCCGCGGTGCCGGAGACGGCGGCGACGGGGTCGCCGGGGCCGTACGTCCACGACGCCCCGGTGTCCGTGGCGGTCAGCCGCACGGCGTGGCCGGGCGGGGTGGCGCGGCCCCGCTCGATCTGCCGCGGTGCCATGGTGTCGAAGACCTCGGCCACGCCCTCGGCGGCGAGTTCCGCGTCCAGCGGGCGGGGCGCGCCCAGGGCGTGCTCGGCGTCCCAGCGGTGCACCAGGGTCTCCAGGCAGCGGCGCCGCCAGAAGCCGACGGTGTGCGGCGGGTGGAACGTCCAGGCCGGGGTGGACGGTTCGGCGCCGAGGGCGTCCAGCAGGGCCGCGGCCGTCTCCTCGAACCACCGCTCCAGGGCGGCCGGTTCTCGCGGTGCGGCCGGGGGCCGGTGGTCGCCGTGCCGCTCGGTGACGGCCGCCGCCGCCCACAGGTTGCCCCCGCCCAGGTGGGCGGCGAGGTCGTGCAGCGTCCAGTCGCCGCAGTGCTCCACGGGGGCGGCCGTGTCGCCTTCCAGGCAGGCCCGGAAGGCGCCGAGTTCGCGCCGCAGGTGTTCGAGGAGGGAAGCGGTGTCCACGGCCGGACCCTAGGCCGTGCCCCGCGGCCGACCACGCGATCCGGCCATCCGGCCTCCCTGTCCGTTTTCCGCTGGAACCGGAGGGCGGGCGCCGCCGAGACTGGCACCATGCACCTCGACGCCGACCGCCGCGCCTTTGAGGACGTCCCGGCCGCCGGCGTGCCCGGGGCGGTGTCGCTGCGGCTCCCCCACCGCGAGCCGCTGTTCCCGGACAGTCTCTTCGGGCATCTCGCCGCCACGGCGGTACCGGGTGTGGAGGAGTGGCGGGACGGGGCGTACCGGCGCACGGTGCGGCTGCCGCACGGGCACGGGACCGTCGCCCTGCGGCCCGGCCCCGCCCCCGGCCGGGAACCGGACGGGGAGGGCCGCGTCGACTGCCGGCTGGTGCTGAGCGACATGCGCGACCTGTCCGCCGCCGTCGGCCTGTGCCGCCGGCTGCTCGATCTGGACGCCGACCCGCTCGCGGTCGACGCGCACCTGGGCGGGGACCCGCTGCTGGCTCCGCTGGTGGCGCGGGCGCCCGGCCGCCGGGTACCCGGCACCGCGGACCCGGCCGAGTTCGCCGTGCGCGCCGTGCTGGGCCAGCAGGTCTCCACGGCCGCCGCCCGCACCCTCGCCGGCCGGCTGGTGCGGGCCCACGGCGAAGCGGTCCACGACCCGGAGGGCGGCCTGACGCACCTCTTCCCCGAGCCGGCCGCCCTGGCGGAAATGGACCCCGGGGCGCTCGCCATGCCGCGCACCCGCCGGGCCACGCTGCTCGCCCTGGTCTCCGCCCTCGCCTCCGGGGAGATCGACCTCGGGCCCGGGAGCGACCGGCGGCTCGCCCTGGCGCGGCTCGCGGCGCTGCCGGGCGTCGGTCCGTGGACCGTGGAGACGATCGCGATGCGGGCGCTCGGGGACCCGGACGCCTTCGTCGCGACCGATCTGGGGGTCCGCCTGGCCGCACGCGCCCTGGGGCTGCCCTCCTCCCCCGGCGCCCTGACCCGCCGGGCCGGGGCGTGGCGGCCCTGGCGCGCCTACGCCGTGCAGCACCTGTGGGCCACCGGCGACCACCCGATCAACCGGCTGCCGGACCGACTGCCGGACCGGGGGCCGCCGAGTACCGCGGCCCGCCCTGCACGAGAGGACACCCCCATGACCATCCGCGCCCCCGCGCGACGCCGCGTGAACACCGTGGTGGACAGCCCGTACGGTCCGCTGACGCTCGTGGCCGAGGAGGGCCGGCTCATCGGCCTCTACATGGAGCGGCAGCGCCACCGGCCGCCCGAGGAGAGCTTCGGCGAACGCGACGGGCGGCCGTTCGGCGCGGTGGAGGAGCAGCTCGGCGAGTACTTCGCCGGGCAGCGCACCGCGTTCGACCTGCCGCTGGACCTGCGGGGCACCCCGTTCCAGCGCACGGTGTGGAACGCGCTGCTGGAGATCCCGTACGGGGAGACGGTCTCGTACGGGCGGCTCGCGGAGCGGATCGGGCGGCCGGCGGCCGCGCGCGCCGTCGGCCTGGCCAACGGCAGGAACCCCGTCGGGATCATCGTCCCCTGCCACCGTGTGGTGGGGTCCACCGGCGACCTCACCGGCTACGGCGGCGGCGTGGACCGCAAGCGGCGCCTGCTGGACTTCGAACGCCGGGGCGCCGGGCAGCTCGTGCTGCCCGGCTGAGGCTTCCGGACGCGGCGGCGGGCCGGGGACGGTCCAGGCCCCGGCCCGGTACGGTTCAGGCCCCGGCCCGCCCCGGTGCGCGAGGACGCCGGTACGATCGGCGCATGAGTTCCTGGCGCAACGTTCTGCCGCCGCCGGTACGCGCCTGACGGGCGCACACCGCGACGGTCCGACCCCGAGGGTCTGATCCCGCGCCCCCGGCCGTCCCACGGCCGCCGGGGCCCGCTGTCGTGCGCCCGCTCCCGGAAACCGTCCCAGGCGCATTCGACAACGGAAGTCCACGACCGTGCAGAACCAGACCTCTCCCTCCCCGACCCCCTCCCGGCGGACCGGCACCGAACCCGGCGGGCCCGAAGCGGCGCGGCACGGCGGCGCGCTGAGCGGTCCGCTGCCCATCCTCGTCGCGGCGGTGCTGTGGGGCACCACCGGAACCGCCAGTTCCCTGGCGCCCGCCGGCGCGTCGGCGGCGGCGATCGGCGCCGCCGGGATGGCCCTCGGCGGCCTGCTGCTGTTCCTCACCTCCCGCGGCGCCCGCTCCCTGCCCGCCCGGTGCACCGGCGCCGAGCGCCGGCTGCTCGTCCTGGGCGCGCTGGCGGTGGCCGGGTACCCGCTCACCTTCTACCCGGCCGTGGCACGGACGGGCGTGGCCGTGGCCACGGTGATCGCGCTGGGCAGCGCCCCGGTCTTCACCGGGCTGCTCGCCTGGCTCACCGGGCAGGCCCGGCCCACGGCGCGCTGGACCGCCGCGACCCTGGCCGCGGTGCTCGGCTGCGTCCTCCTCGTCCTGGGGCCGCAGCTCACCGAGGGCGCCGCCCGCGTGGACGCCCTCGGCGTCCTGCTCGCCGCGCTGGCCGGACTGTCCTACGCCGCCTACTCGCTCATCGGCGGACGGCTCATCGTGCGGGGGCACTCCTCCGACGCCGTGATGGGGACGATGTTCGGCGCCGCCGCGCTGCTGGTGCTGCCCGTCCTGGTCCTCGCCGGCACGGGCTGGCTCGCCACCGCGCGCGGTGCCGCCGTGGCGCTGCACCTGGCGTTCTTCACCACGTTCCTGGCCTACCGGCTCTTCGGCCACGGGCTGCGCCGCACCACCGCGTCGGCGGCGACCACGCTGACGCTGGCCGAGCCCGCCGTCGCCGCCGTGCTGGGCGTGGCCGTCCTCGGCGAGCGCCTGCCGGCCGTGTCCTGGTGCGGGATGGCCGTCCTGGCGCTGGGCCTGGCCGTCCTCACCGCGCCCACGGGCGTCCGACGCCGGAACCGGTGACGCCGCGCGGGCCGGGACCGTCGTGCGGCGGCCCCGGCCCGCGCCCCGGCGTCCGTTCCTCAGCCGTAGGACGGCTCGGAGTGCATCTCCCAGATCAGCGCCTCGGTTCCGGAGGCGTTCCCGGCCGCCTCCAGCCCCTCCGCGTCGGTGATCCGCGCCGCGTCCCCGGGCTCCAGCAGCTCCCCGCCGATGCGCAGCCCGCCGCGCACCACGTGCACGTACACCCACGGCGCGTCCGGGATCGCCGTGCGCTGCCCCGTGCCCAGCCGCCGTACGTGGAGGACCGCGTCGGCGCGGTCCAGCCCGTACGGGGTGCCGTCGGCGATGCCGCGCACCACCTCGTACTCGGCGTCGCCGCCGAACACCCCCGGCACCAGCCACATCTGCACGAACCGCAGCGGCTCGCCGCCCGCGTTGCGCTCCACGTGGCGGATGCCGCGCCCGGCGCTCAGCCGCTGCACGTCCCCGGGCCGGACCACCGCGCGGCGTCCGGCCGAGTCCTCGTGCGTCAGCTCCCCCTCGATCACCCAGGAGACGATCTCCACGTCCGCGTGCGGGTGTTCGGCGAAGCCCGCGCCCGGCGCGAGCCGTTCCTCGTTGCAGGCGACCAGCAGTCCGAAGCGGGTGTTGGAGGGGTCGTAGAAACCGGAGAAGGAGAAGGCGTGCCGGGTCTCCACCCCGGCCGCCGCGTCACCGCCCCGATAACGGTCGGCTTCACGCCATATGTGCAGCATTCCTTCACGGTACGCGGGCGGCCCCCGGCCGTCACACGGCGGCCGTACCTCCCATCCTCAGGCGGCCGTTCGGGGCGCGGGTGCGCAGGTACCCCTCCACCTCCTCCGGGGCGGAGGCGGGCGCGAACGGGTCGAGTCCGGCGATGACCGCCACCGGCCCGCCGGACCGTGCGAAGGCCGCCCACTCCGCGCAGACCCGCGCCCGCAGGCCCAGCCCCCGGTCGTCCAGCCGGACGGACACGAGGCCGGAGCCGGCGGCCAGGGCGAGGCGCGGCCCGACGTACACCAGCGGCCGGTCCGGCCCGTCCAGTTCCAGCGCGGCGGCCAGCCGCGGCATCCGGCGCTCCGCGTCCCGCGCCGTGTCGCCCCAGGGCAGGGCCGGCGGCCCCGGGACGGCTCAGGCGGGGCGGCGGAACAGCGCCGTCCAGAGGAAGGGCTCCCCGAACCAGGGGGAGTCGGACGGCTCGTCGTTCATGCGGCGCAGCTCGACCTCCTCCAGTCCGGAGAAGATCCGGCGCAGCGACTCGGGCGTGTAGGCGAGGCCGCCGTGGAGGCGGCCCTGGCGGTACAGCTCCTCGTCGGGGAGTTCGCAGCCCATCCCCCCGGCCGCGAAGCAGGCGAGGGAGAGGTGCCCGCCGGGCGCCAGGACGCGGTCGAGGAGGGTGAGGTAGCTGATGCGGCGGTGCGGCGGCAGGTGGTGGAAGCAGCCGGAGTCGTGGATCAGGTCGTAGGGGCCGGTCAGGGCGTCCGCGCCGGAGGCGAAGGCGTCCCCGACGCGGAACCGGATGGCGGCCCCCGCCTCGCGGGCCCGTTCCTCCGCCCATGCGACGGCCTCCGGGGAGAGGTCGACGGCGTCCACCTCGAACCCCAGGGAGGCGAGGTGGAGGGCGTTGCGGCCCGGTCCGCAGCCCAGGTCGAGGGCCCGGCCCGGGGCGATCAGGCCGCGGTCGAGGTACGAGGCCAGGTTCTCGTCCGGTTTCGCGGCGAAGAACGGCACCGGCCTGGAGCGGTCGGTGTAGAAGCCGTCCCACCAGGACGCCCCGCCGTCCGTCCAGCGGTCGGCCTCGGGTGCGAACATGCCGTCCAGGAGACGCAGCACGTCGTCCACCGTGCGGATGTGGCGGTCCATCAGGTCCCCTCTCGCGTTGCCGGAACCCTAGGCGCGGGCAGCGCGGAAAGCCAGGGCGGACGGTTCGCCCCGAACGCGCAGACGACTCCCTGCCGTCCTGTCGCGAGAACCGGCAAGTCCCCCTCCAGGGCCGTGGGTGTTCGGCCGTCCACGCCCCAACACAGGGGCGGCAAGGGGGTGTTGTCCGTCCCGTCTGGGTGACTTTCTCAAATTCCCTGGGGCGCCTGCGGGGAGGGCGGTGTCCTGGGGAAGGCGCGGCGGTACTCGCCCGGCGGGACCCCGACGTGCTTCAGGAAGTGGTGGCGGAGGTTGTTGGCCGTGCCGAGGCCGCTCAGTTCGCCGATCTTCTCGACCGGCAGGTCCGTCGCCTCCAGCAGGCTCTGGGCCCTCGCCAGGCGCTGATTGAGGAGCCAGCGCAGGGGTGTGGTGCCCGTGGCGGCCCGGAGCCGCCGGTAGAACGTGCGCGGACTCATCGCCGCGCGCCGTGCCAGGTCCTCGACCGTCAGGGGTTCGTCCAGGTGCGCGCGGGCCCACTCCAGGACCGGCGCCAGACTCCCGTCGTCGGTGGCGGGCACGGAGAGGTCGACGAACTGGGCCTGGCCGCCCGGCCGGTGGGCGGGCACGACCATCCGGCGGGCGAGCCGGTTGGCGACGTGGGCGCCCAGGTCGCGGCGCACGATGTGGAGGCAGAGGTCGAGGCCGGCGGTGAGCCCGGCGCTGGTGAGGACGTCGCCGTTGTCGACGTACAGCACCGAGTCGTCGACCTCCACCTCGGGGTAGCGGGCGGCCAGTTGGGCGGTGTGCGACCAGTGGGCGGTGGCGCGGCGGCCGTCGAGCAGGCCCGCCTCGGCGAGCGCGAAGGCACCGGTGCACAGGGACACCATGCGGGCGCCGGCCTCGTGGGCGCGGCGCAGTGCCTTGATCAGGTCCGGCGGGAGCGGCTCGCCGTCCTCGACGCAGGCGTCGGGGACGGAGGGGACGATCACCGTGTCCGCGCCGACGAGGTCGTCGAGGCCGTGAGGGGACCGCAGGGTCAGGCCCGGGCCGTCGGCGGGGCCGTCCCCCGTCCCGCACAGCCGCAGGTCGTACCAGGGGTCGGCCAGGTCCGGCTGCGGCTTCCCGAAGACGGTGCAGGGGATGGCGAGTTCGTACAGGTCCCAGGAGGGGATCCCGATGCCCTCGGGCACGACCACGGCGACGGAACCGGCACCCATGCCCAGCAGCGTAGGCCACACCGCCGGCCGCGTGGCAGGAATTCGGCGACGGACGGCACCGCCGTCACTGTCCCGGACCGCCGCGCGCTGCGAGCGTGGTCCCCGTCCGAACGACGCGATCGTCCGCCGTGGGCGGACACCTGTGGGGAGTTGCGAGATGAACGCTGACCGTCCGGCCGTGACCGTCCTGGGGCTGGGGTCGATGGGCTCGGCGCTGGCCGCCGCGCTGCTGGACCGGGGGCATCCGACCACCGTGTGGAACCGCTCGGCGCACAAGGCGGAGGTGCTCGTGGGCAAGGGCGCCTCCCCGGCCGGGACCGCCGGGGAGGCGGTCGCGGCGAGCCCGCTGGTCGTCGCCTGTGTACTGGACTACGACGTGCTGCGCGCCGTCCTCGACCCCGTGGCCGGCTCCCTGGCGGGCAGGACGCTGGTCAACCTCACCTCCGGTTCGCCGGAGCAGGCCCGGGAGACCGCCGAGTGGGCGCGCTCTCACGGGGCCGGCTACCTCGACGGCGCGATCATGACCACCCCGCCGGGGGTCGGCAGCCCGGAGATGATGTTCCTCTACAGCGGCCCGGAGCCCGTCTTCGAGACCTGGCGGCCCACCCTGGCCGCCCTGGGCGACCCCCTGCACCTGGGCGGCGACCCGGGGATGGCCTCCCTCTACGACGCCGCCCTGCTCGGTCTGATGTGGGCGACGCTGACCGGCTGGCTGCACGGCACCGCGCTGGTCGGCGCGGAGGGGACGGAGGCCACGGCGTTCACCCCGATCGCCGTCCGCTGGCTGACCGCCGTGGCCGGTTTCATGACCACCTACGCGTCCCAGGTGGACGCCGGCCGCTACCCGGGCGACGACGCCACCGTCGACGTGCAGATCGCGGCGATCGACCACCTCCTCCACGCGGCCGGGGCCCGCGGCCTGGACAACGCCCTGCCCGAGCTGCTGAAGGACGCCATGGTGCGGGCGAGGGCCGCCGGGCACGGCCGGGACAGCTACGCGAGCGTGATCGAGGTCCTGCGGAACCCGTCGCCCGGCGCGTGACCGCGCCCCCGGGGGGCCGGGGCGGCCCGCGGCGGGGCTCCTACCGGCCCTCCCGCCTGCGGCGGCGGTGGGCCGCGACGCGGGCGCGGGAGGCGCAGGTCGCGGAGCAGTAGCGGCGGGCGCTCCCGGGGCCGGTGCCCAGGTAGAGGGTGGAGCAGCCCGGGGCCGCGCACTCGCCCCAGGTGGCGCGGCCGTACTCGGTGATGATCTGGGCCAGTGCCAGGGCGCCGGAGGCCAGGAACCAGTCGGCCCGGCCCGCGTCCTCGCCCCGATCGGCGTGCAGGTGCCAGGTGTGGCGTCCGCCGTGGTCGGTCAGGCGCGGGGGCCCGCCGCACTCGGCGAGGATCCCGTTGAGGGCGCGGGCGGCCCGGCCGGTGTCGGTCTCGGTCAGGACGGCGGCCAGGCGGGCGGCGGCGGCCCGCATCTCCTCCGCGGCCTCCGGGGGGAACGCCTCCTCGGTGAGGTCGTCCGGGTCCTCCCCGTGGCGGACGAGCAGGGCGACCAGCTCCTCCCTGGGCAGGCCGGGGTCCGTGCGGACCGCGTTGGCCAGGTCGAGCAGCCGCAGGGCCGGCCGGAATCCCCCCTCGGCCGCAATGTCGTTCACCATCGGCTCCTCTGCCTCTCCCCTCCGAGGGTAACGTCTTTTGCACAAAGGGCGTTACCCATGGAGGCGCGCATGCGACCGCACACCGGGCTGCGGCCCTATCTGGTCACCGCTCTCCTCGCACGGCTGGCCGGGGAGGGCATGGCGGTGGCCGTGGTGATGCTGGCGGTGCACCGCACCGGCAGCGCGGCCCAGGGCGCGTTCGTGCTCACCGCGTGGATGGCGCCGCACGTCCTCGCGGCGCCGCTGACGGGCGCCCTGGCCGAGCGGGTGCGCAGCCCCCGGCTGTTCCACTCGTGCGGGCTGGCCGGCCTGGCCTCGGGGATCGCCGCGCTGGCGGCGATCACCGGACGCGTCCCCCTGCCCGTGGTGCTGGCCGTGGCGGCGCTCGGGGGCTGCTGCGGGCCGGTGGTCACCGGCGGACTGTCGGGCCTGGTCGCCCGCCTGGTTCCCGAGGGACCGGACCGCGACCGCGCGTACGCCCTGGACGCGGCGACGTACAACGCCGTGTCGGTGGCCGGCCCCGCCCTGGTGAGCGCCGTCTCCGCACTGGCCTCCCCCGGGCCCGCCGTGGCCCTGCTGGGCGTGTCGGCGGCGTGCGCGGCCGTCCTCGCGTCCACGCTGCCGTACGGGCGGCCGGAGCCCGCCGGCGGGAGCCCCGGCGCGGAACGGTCCGCGCAAGCGCCCCTGCGCGCCGACCTCGCGGCGGGTCTGGCCACCGTGTGGCGGGTGCGCGAACTGCGCGCGGTCACGGCGGCCACCTGCCTGAACTCCCTGGGGATCGGCGGTCTGACCACCACCGCGGTGCTCCTGGCGACCGGCCTGGGCCGTCCGGACTCCGGAGGCGTGCTGATGACCGCGTTCGCCACCGGGGCGCTCGCCGGCGCCCTGGCGGTGGCCCGATGGCTGCGCTCCCTCCCGCCCCGGCTCCTGGTCTCCGTCTCCCTGTCGGGCGCCGGCCTCGTCCTGGCCGCCGCCTCGGCCGCGCCCTCGTTCCCCGTCCTGGCGGCGCTCTTCGCCGCGGCAGGGGTGTTCGAGGGGCCGCTGCTGAGCGCCACCCTGCGCATCCGGGCCGCCCACTCCCCCGCCCGGGTGCGCTCCCAGGTCTTCACCATCGGGGCGGGCCTGAAGATCTCGGCGGCGGCCTGCGGAGCCGCACTCGCCGGGATCGCCGCCTCGCTGCCCCCGTCGCTCCTGCTGCTCGGGATCGCCGTCGTCCACCTCGCCGCGGCCCTCCTCCACCGTCTCGCCCGGCCGCGGCCGCCCCGGCCCGGAGGCCGCTCCGGGACGCCGGGCCGGCGGACGGCGCCTGCCGCCCCGTCACCGCGCGGGCCGTCCCGCTGAACACGCCCCGAGCACACCCCGAGTACGCCCCGAGCACACCGCCCGGCCCGGGAGACGGCGCCCGTCCGTTGTGCGAATCCGACACCCGCCACCCGCCCCGCCGTACCAATAGGGCAGTCTTGTCCCGTGCCCGAACCCACGCAGACACCAGCACCCGACAAGCGACGCCCCCATCCGCACCCCGAGACGCTGCGGCGGCTGGAGCAGTCCTCCGGCAGGCTGGCCGCCGCCGCGCTCGCGCGGATGGGAGAGCAACTGCCGTGGTACCGCGCGATGCCGCCGGAGAACCGGTCGTGGATCGGACTGGTGGCACAGGCCGGCATCGCGGCGTTCACCGAGTGGTTCCGGCACCCGGAGACGCCGCAGGCCATCAGCACGGACGTGTTCGGCACCGCGCCGCGCGAACTGACCCGGGCCATCACCCTGCGGCAGACCGTGGAGATGGTCCGCACCACCATCGAGGTCGTGGAAGCGGCCATCGACGAGGTGGCCGCGCCCGGCGACGCGCACGTGCTGCGCGAGGCGTTGCTCGTCTACGCGCGTGAAATAGCCTTCGCCACCGCCCAGGTGTACGCGCAGGCCGCCGAGGCGCGCGGCGCGTGGGACGCGCGGCTGGAGTCGCTGGTGGTCAACGCCGTGGTCTCCGGCGAGGCCGACGAGGGGGCCGTCTCCCGCGCCGCCGCGCTGGGCTGGAGCTCCCCCGAGCACGTCGTCGTCGTGCTGGGCACCGCGCCCGACGGGGACAGCGAGTTGACCGTGGAGGCGATCCGGCGCGCCGCCCGCCACGCCAGGCTCCAGGTGCTCACCGGCGTGCTGGGCAACCGCCTGGTGGTCATCGCGGGCGGTTCGGACAACCCGCTGCACGTCGCCAGGGCGCTGATCGGGCCGTTCGCGCCCGGTCCGGTGGTGGCCGGGCCCGTGGTCCCCGACCTGCTGTCGGCGACGCGTTCGGCGCGGGCCGCCGCCGCCGGACTGAAGGCGTGCGCCGCGTGGCCGGACGCGCCGCGGCCGGTGCTGGCGGACGATCTGCTGCCGGAGCGGGCGATGGCCGGAGACCCCACCGCGCGGACACTGCTGGTGGAGGAGATCTACAGACCGCTCCAGGAAGCCGGCGCGGCGCTGCTGGAGACGCTCAGCGTCTATCTGGAGCAGGCGAGTTCCCTGGAAGGCGCGGCGCGGATGCTGTTCGTCCACCCCAACACCGTCCGCTACCGGCTTCGACGTGTGACCGACGTCACCGGATGGTCGCCCTCCGATGTCCGTTCGGCCTTCACCCTGCGCGTCGCGCTGATACTGGGACGCCTGGCCGAGCAGACCGGCCGGATATAGTCGTGCCCAACGGTTTTGTCGGCCTTCAACAATTACCCCGACCGTTCTTCGTGCCGGTCCCCACCGGCGGGGACCTCCGTCGACAAGAGAGAGTGAGAGAGTGCTCGTACTCGTCGCTCCCGGCCAGGGTGCCCAGACACCCGGCTTCCTGACCCCTTGGCTCGAACTCCCCGGCGTCACCGACCGGCTGCGGGAGTGGTCGGCCGCCATAGACCTGGATCTGGTGCACTACGGCACCGAGGCCGACGCCGAGCGCATCCGCGACACCGCCGTGGCCCAGCCGCTGCTGGTGGCCGCCGGGCTGATCTCCGCCCAGGCGCTGCTGGACGGCGTCGCCGAGGACGCGCTGGGCGCGGTCGCCGGGCACAGCGTGGGCGAGCTGACCGCCGCCGCGATCGGCGAAGTCCTCACCCCCGAGGACGCGATGGCGCTCGTCCGCCGCCGCGGTCTGGCGATGGCCGAGGCCGCCGCCGTCACCGAGACCGGGATGACCGCCGTGCTGGGCGGCGACCCGGAGACGGTGACCGCGCACCTGGAGAAGCTGGGGCTCACCCCGGCCAACATCAACGGCGCCGGGCAGATCGTCGCCGCGGGCACCACCGAGCAGCTCGCCGCGCTGGCCGAGGAGAAGCCGGAGGGGGTCCGGATGGTGCGGCCGCTGGCCGTCGCGGGCGCCTTCCACACCCACCACATGGCTCCGGCCGTCTCCGCGCTGGAGGAGGCCGTCAAGGGCGTCGAGGCGCGCGACCCGCGCGTCCGCTACGTCTCCAACCAGGACGGCGGGGTGGTCTCCGACGGCCGGGAGGTCGTGCGGCGCCTGGTCCACCAGGTCTCCAACCCCGTGCGCTGGGACCTGTGCATGGAGACCTTCGGGAGGCTGGGGGTCACCGCGCTGATCGAGGTGTGCCCCGGCGGCACCCTCACCGGCCTGGCCAAGCGCGCCCTGCCGGGTGTGAAGACGCTGGCCGTGAAGACCCCCGACCAGCTCGACGCGGCCCGTGAGCTGATCGCCGAGCACGGCGGGTCCGCCGGCGCGGCGGCCGAGTAGTCGAACAGGAGACCCGAGACCCATGACCGCGAAGATCCGGCCCGCGCAGGGCGCCCCGTACGCGCGTGTTCTCGGCGTCGGCGGTTACCGCCCGACCCGGGTGGTGCCGAACGAGGAGATCCTCAAGCACATCGACTCCTCCGACGAGTGGATCCGCTCCCGCTCCGGGATCGCCACCCGGCACTGGGCGGGCCCGGAGGAGACCGTCGCCGAGATGTCGCTGGCCGCGGCGGGCAAGGCCGTCGCGAACGCCGGGATCTCCCCCGACCGGATCGGCGCGGTCGTCATCTCGACCGTCTCCCACTTCAAGCAGACGCCCTCCATCGCCACCGAGGTCGCCCACCGGCTGGGCACCGGCAGGGCCGCCGCCTTCGACATCTCCGCGGCCTGCGCGGGCTTCGGCTACGGCCTGACCATCGCCAAGGGCCTGATCGTCGAGGGCAGCGCGGAGTACGTCCTGGTCATCGGCGTCGAACGGCTGTCGGACCTGACGGACCTGACGGACCGCAGCACCGCCTTCCTGTTCGGCGACGGAGCCGGGGCGGTGGTCGTCGGCCCGTCCGAGGAGCCGGCCATCGGCCCCACCGTCTGGGGCTCGGAGGGCGACAAGGCGGACGTCATCACGCAGACCGTGCCGTGGGACAGCTACCGCGACGGCGAGGTGGAGAAGTTCCCGGCGATCCGGCAGGAGGGCCAGACGGTCTTCCGCTGGGCGGTCTTCGAGATGGCGAAGGTCGCCCGGCAGGCGCTGGACGCCGCGGGGCTCTCCCCGGACGATCTGGACGTCTTCATCCCGCACCAGGCCAACGTGCGGATCATCGACTCGATGGTGAAGACCCTCAAACTGCCGGAGCACGTCACGGTCGCCCGCGACGTGGAGACCACCGGCAACACCTCGGCCGCCTCGATCCCGCTCGCCATGGAGCGGTTGCTGGCGACCGGGCAGGCGAAGAGCGGCGACACCGCGCTCGTCATCGGCTTCGGGGCGGGTCTCGTCTACGCGGCAACGGTCGTTACCCTCCCCTGAGTCGGTCAATCCGCACCACAACATCCGGACCGCAACACCAACACGTAAGGAGCGCCAGAATGGCCGCCACCAAGGAAGAGATCGTCGCCGGTCTCGCCGAGATCGTGAACGAGATCGCCGGCATCCCGGTCGAGGACGTCCAGCCGGAGAAGTCCTTCACCGACGACCTGGACGTCGACTCGCTGTCCATGGTCGAGGTCGTCGTCGCCGCCGAGGAGCGGTTCGGCGTGAAGATCCCGGACGACGACGTCAAGGGTCTCAAGACCGTCGGCGACGCCGTGGACTACATCCTCAACCACCAGGACTGACCCGGTCCGACGTCGGAAGACGCGCTTGTCGCCACCCGCTCCGCGGTGGCCGAGAATCCCACGACCCCTACCAGTGGAGACAGAATTCCTGTGAACGCGACCCATCACTCCGTGGTCGTCACCGGTATCGGCGCAACCACACCGCTGGGTGGCGACAGCGCATCGACATGGGAGGGCCTGCTCGCCGGACGCTCCGGGGTGAAGCCCCTGGAGGAGGACTGGGCGGCCGAGCTGCCCGTGCGGATCGCCGCCCGGGTGGCGGTCGAGCCGTCCGAGGTCCTGCCGCGCCCCCTGGCCCGCAAGCTGGACCGCTCGGCGCAGTTCGCGCTGATCGCGGCCCGCGAGGCGTGGGCCGACGCCGGCTACGAGGGCAAGGCCGGTGAGAACGGCCTGGTGGACCCCGACCGGCTCGGCGCGGTCGTCGCCTCCGGCATCGGCGGCGTCACCACGCTGCTCGACCAGTACGACGTGCTGCGGGAGAAGGGCTCGCGCCGCGTCTCCCCGCACACCGTGCCGATGCTGATGCCCAACAGCCCGGCGGCCAACGTCGGGCTGGACGTGGGCGCCCAGGCGGGCGTGCACACCCCCGTCAGCGCCTGCGCCTCGGGCGCCGAGGCGATCGGCTACGCCGTGGAGATGATCCGCACCGGCCGCGCCGACGTGGTCGTCGCGGGCGGCACCGAGGCGGCGATCCACCCGCTGCCCATCGCGGCGTTCGCCACCATGATGGCGCTGTCCAAGAACGAGGGCGCTCCCGAGAGCGTGTCGCGCCCCTTCGACAAGGCGCGGGACGGCTTCGTGCTCGGCGAGGGCGCGGGCGTCGTCGTGCTGGAGTCGGCCGAGCACGCCGCCAGGCGCGGCGCGAAGGTCTACTGCGAGGTGCTGGGCCAGGGCCTGTCCGCGGACAGCCACCACATCGCGCAGCCCGAGCCGACCGGCCGGGGCATCGCCACCGCGCTGCAGAACCTGCTGGAGGCCACCGGCCTGGACCCGGCGGAGCTGGTGCACCTCAACGCGCACGCCACCTCCACCCCGCAGGGCGACGTCGCCGAGATCAAGGCGCTGCGCAAGGTGCTGGGCGCCGACCTGGACCACGTCGCCGTCTCCGCCACCAAGTCCATGACCGGCCACCTGCTGGGCGGCGCGGGCGGCGTGGAGACGGTGGCGACGGTGCTGGCGCTCCACCACCGCACCGCGCCGCCGACCATCAACGTCGACGACCTCGACGAGGAGGTCGACGCCGACATCGTGCGCGGCGGGGCCCGCCCGCTGGGCGGGGGCCGGATCGCCGCGATCAACAACTCCTTCGGCTTCGGCGGCCACAACGTCGTCCTGGCCCTCCGGACGGTCTGACGCGCCGCCAGAAGGCGCCCGCACCGCGACATCACGGCGTCAGGGGCCGCCGGGCATCCGCCCGGCGGCCCCTGACGTCCTGCCGGTTCCCCTGGTGTCAGGGGCAGGTGACGACCTGTCCGGCCCAGGAGAGGCCGCCGCCGAAGGCGAACAGCAGCACGGGGGCGCCCGGTTCGATCTCGCGGCGCTCGACGAGCTTGGACAGGGCGAGCGGAACGGAGGCGGCCGAGGTGTTGCCGGACTCCACCACGTCGCGTGCCACCACGGCGCCGTCGGCGCCGAGCCTGCGCACCAGGGACTCGATGATCCGCAGATTGGCCTGGTGGGTGACGATCCCGCCGAGTTCGCGCGGGGTGGTCCCGGCCTTCTCGCAGGCCTGCTCGATCAGGGGCGCCAGTTCGGTGGTGGCCCAGCGGAAGACGGTCTGGCCCTCCTGGGCGAAACGCGGCTGCCAGTCGCCCATCAGCCGTACGGCGTCGCCGCGCGAGGGGTCGGACCCCCAGACGACCGGGCCGATGCCGGGGGCGGCGGAGGATCCGCCGGGGTCGGCGCTGACCACGGCCGCGCCCGCGCCGTCGCCGAGGAGGACGCAGGTGGAGCGGTCGGTCCAGTCGGTGACGTCGGACATCTTCTCGGCGCCGATGACGAGGGCGTGCCGCGCGGCCCCGGCCCGCAGGGAGTGGTCGGCGGCGGCCAGGGCGGTGGTGAAGCCCGCGCAGCCGTTGTTGAGGTCGAAGGCGACGGCGCCGGGGATGCCCAGGCGTCCGGCGACCTGGGCGGCGGTGGAGGGGCAGCGGTCCCGTGCCGAGCAGGTGGCGACGGCGACCAGGCCGATGTCGGCCGGGTCGAGCCCGGACGCGGCCAGGGCCTTGCCCGCCGCCGCGGCGGCCAGGTCGGCGACGGACTCCTCGCGGGCGATGCGGCGGGTGACGATGCCGGTCCGCTGCCGGATCCACTCGTCGCTGGTGTCCACCATGCCCGCCAGGTCGTCGTTGGTCAGGACGTGGTCGGGCTGGTGGTGGCCCAGGGCGGTGATACGGGTCGGGTGCACGGCGCTCCTCTTCATCGGCTTCTTCGGGCCGGCCTTGACGCGGCCTTCGTCCCGGCGACGCCCACGACTTTATAGCGACCGATCGATCGGACTCTATCTCCCCCGGCTCTCGGTACGATGACCCCCGTGAGCCCGCGCAGATCCGCCGCCGAAGCCCGCCGCACCCGCGAGCGGATCATCGAGCACAGCGTCTCCCTCGCCTCCCTGGAGGGCCTGGAGGGGCTGACGATCGGGCGGCTCGCCTCCGACCTCGGCATCAGCAAGTCCGGCCTGCTGGGCCACTTCGGCACCAAGGAGGCGCTGCAGATCGCGGCCCTAGAGCGGGCGGCGGTGATCTTCGACCGCGAGGTCTGGCGCCCCGCGGCGGGCGCCGAACCGGGGCTGGCGCGCCTGCGCGCGGTCTGCGCGTCGTGGATCTCCTACCTGGAGCGGGGGGTGTTCCCGGGCGGCTGCCTCTTCGTCGCCTCCACCTTCGAGTACGACGGCCGCGGCGGCCCCGTGCGGGACCTGCTGCAACGTCAGTTCGGGGCGTGGCGGCGCCGGTTGGCGGCTGACGTGCGGACGGCCGCCGGGCGCGGCGAACTGCCCCCGGACACCGATCCGGAGCAGGTCGTCTTCGAGCTGAACGGGATCCTGATGAGCCTCAACCACACGATCCAGCTCTACGACGGCTCCGGTCCGGGGACGGACCCCGCCGCCCGCGCCCGGCGCGCGGTGGACCGGCTGCTGCCGCCCCCGCCGCCCGGTCCCGGGGGGCCTCAGCGTCCCGGGGAGCCCGGGGCGCCCTCGAACCCGGCGTAGTACGAGGCCGCCATGTCCTCGTCGCCGTGGCCCAGTTCGGCGGCCCGGCGGAAGCGTTCGGCGCCCGCCGCCGTCACGTCCGTCCGCACCCCCGCGGCCCGGCCGGCCTCGACGATCAGACGGGCGTCCTTCTCGGCGGTGCGGACGGCGAAGGCGGGTGTGAAGTCCCCGGAGCGGATGACGTCGGACTTCATGCGCAGGTAGCCCATGTCGAGCCCGCCGCCGGCGATCGCGTCCAGGAACTCCTGCGGGTCCACGCCCAGCCCCCTGGCCAGGGCGAGCGTCTCGGCGACGCCGTGGTTGACGGCGAGCACCCAGCAGTTGCAGACCAGCTTCAGGCGGGTGGCGTCGCCCGGCCGGTCGCCGAGCCAGCGGACGCGGGCGGCGACGGCGTCCAGGACGGGCGCGAGGCGCTCGCGCACGTCGTCCGGTCCGGCCGCCAGCACCGTCAGCCGCCCGTTCTCGGCGGGCTCGCGGGTGCCGAGGACGGGGGCGTCGACGTAGCGGAGCCCGTGGTGGTCGGCGAAGGCGGTCAGCGCGGGCAGGGCGTCGAGTCCGGTGGTGGTGGACTGGAGCCAGACCGTGCCGGGCCGCAGGCCGGGAGCGGCGGCGCGCACGGCCTCCAGGACGGCGGGGCCGTCGTGGACCATGGTGAGCACCACGCCGGCGTCCTCGACCGCCTCGGCGGCGGTCGCCGTGACGCGGGCGCCGTCGGCGGCCAGCGGTTCGGCACGGGAGGGGGTGCGGTTCCAGGCGTTGACGGCCAGGCCGGCGCGCAGGAGGCTGCGGGCCATCGCCGCGCCCATGATGCCGGTGCCCAGGACCGCCACGGTCGTCGGTTGGGTTGTCATACCAAGGACCGTACGACCCGCGGCGCGGCCGGGGCGAACGGCGCGGCGGGACGGGAGCCGGGACCGCGCGGGGGCGTCCGGCGGGGGTCAGACCACCTGGTGGAGCCAGCGCACCGGGGCGCCCTCGCCCGCGTACCGGAAGGGCTCCAGTTCGTCGTCCCAGGGCTTGCCGAGCAGCTTGGCGATCTCGGTCTCCAGCTCGGTCTCACCGCGCGAGGCGCGGTCCAGCGCGGCGCGCAGCCGGTCCTCGGGGATGAGGATGTCGCCGTGCAGACCGGTCACCGCGTGGAAGATGCCCAGGTCGGGGGTGGAGCTGTAGCGCTCGCCCTCCGCGGTGGCGCACGGTTCGGAGGTCACCTCGAAGCGGAGCATCCGCCAGCCGCGCAGCGCGGAGGCGAGTTTGGAGGCGGTGCCGGGCTCGCCCTGCCAGGAGAGCTCCGCGCGCCAGGTGCCCGGCGAGGCGGGCTGCTTGATCCAGTCGAGACTGACGCGGGCGCCCAGCACCCCCGCGACGGCCCATTCCACGTGCGGACACAGTGCGCGGGGTGCGGAGTGCACGTACAGAACTCCACGCGTCGTCACCGGGACCTCCTGTGCGGTTCGACGACCTTCCGTGGCGGCCTCGAATCCCTGCCGGCCGTGCGCCGGACCGGCGCCTGACATCTTGTCCCATCGGTCACGTGTCCTCCAGCCCGAGGTTACGAACAGTAAACACTATCCGTGCCGTTTCTCCCTAAAAGGGACAGCAAGTGACGCGATGTAATCTGTCAACTGCGTCCGGCGGCCATTTTCGGACCGTCATGGAAAAAGCTACCGCGCCACGGCGGGCGAGAGGTGACGTACCGTCGGCCAGGGCGCCCAACCCACCCGTCCGAACCACCACCCACCGGGAAACGGCGAGAATCGGGGGCAGGAGACGTGCGAGACAGCGCGACGTTCGGCCGTGCGCGCGGCGGAGGGCTCGTGCTCGGCGCGTGCGCCGTGGTCGCGGCCGTCGTGACGTTCATCGTCCTGGCCGTGTCGGGCGGCCCGCCGGACGAGCGCGGCGCGTCCCGCCCCCCGGGGGCCCGGTCCGACGCCCGCCCCTCCCCCTCCTCCCCCAGCCCCAGCCCCGGTTCCACGCCCGAGTGGGACACCGACCCCGGCTCGCTGGCGGCGCTGGGCGACTCCATCACCCGCGCCTACGACGCCTGCTCGCTGCTGTCCGACTGCCCCGAGGCGTCCTGGGCCACCGGCACCTCCCCGGAGGTGGACAGCCTGGCGCAGCGGCTGGGCGTCCCGGCCTCCGCGCGCTGGAACCTCGCGCGCTCCGGCGCCCTGATGGCCGACCTGCCCGCCCAGGCCCGCAGGGCCGCGGCGCGCCGGCCGGACCTGGTGACGGTCCTGATCGGCGCGAACGACGCCTGCCGGCCGACCGTGGCGGAGATGACGCCGGTGGCCGACTTCCGCGCCGACTTCGCCGAGGCGCTGCGCGTCCTGCGCCGGGCCTCGCCCAGGACCCAGGTGTACGTGGCCGGCGTGCCGGACCTGGAGCGGCTGTGGTCCCAGGGGCGCTCCCACCCGCTGGCCGCGCGGGTGTGGGAGCTGGGCATCTGCCCCTCGATGCTGGGCGACGCCCAGGCCGCGGACGCGGCGGCCGTGGAGCGCCGCGCGAAGGTGGCGGACCGGGTGCGGGCCTACAACGCCGCGCTGCGGGAGGTCTGCGCGCGCGACGCGCGCTGCCGCCACGACGGCGGGCAGGTCCACGAGTACCGCTTCACCACCCGCGAGCTGAGCCCCTGGGACTGGTTCCACCCCGGCCAGGCGGGCCAGCGGAAACTCGCCGAGATCGCCCACCGCCGGGTCGCCGCCGAGCGGCTGCCCTCCTGAGGCGGGCGGCGGCGCCGGAGCCGCCGGATCACCCCCGGATCCTCCCGGATCTCCGTACGACCCATTGACGCCGGTGAGCGCGTGTCACTACATTCGCGCCAGCATTTCGAACGCATGACGAAATCTCGAACAGCGTAGAGGGGCAACCGCTGTGCGCATCACCGGAATCAGCACCCACGTCGTCGGCACCCCCTGGCGCAACCTGACCTACGTCCAGGTCCACACCGACGAGGGACTCACCGGCGTCGGCGAGACCCGGATGCTCGGGCACACCGACGCGTTGATCGGCTACCTGCGCGAGGCCGAGGTCAACCACATCGCCGGTTCCGACCCCTTCGCGGTCGAGGACCTGGTGCGGCGCATGAAGTACGGCGACTACGGGCGGGCCGGGGAGATCGTGATGTCCGGCATCGCGGTCGTGGAGATGGCCTGCTGGGACATCAAGGGCAAGGCGCTGGGCGTCCCCGTCTGGCAGCTCCTCGGCGGGAAGGTCACCGACAGGGTCAAGGCGTACGCCAACGGCTGGTACACCGTCGAACGGACCCCCGAGGCGTTCCACAAGGCGGCCCTGAAGGTCGTCGAGCGCGGCTACAAGGCGCTCAAGCTCGACCCCTTCGGCACCGGCCACTTCGAGCTGGACCACGCCGAGACGCTCCGCTCGGTCGCGCTGGTGGAGGCCGTGCGGGACGCCATCGGCCCGGAGTGCGAGCTGCTGCTGGAGATGCACGGCCGGTTCAGCCCCGCCACGGCGGTCCGCATCGCCCGCGAGGTCGAGCCGTTCAAGCCGGGCTGGCTGGAGGAGCCGGTGCCGCCGGAGAACCTCAAGGCCCTGGCCAAGGTCGCCGACAAGGTGGACATGCCCATCGCCACCGGCGAGCGCATCCACGACCGGATCGAGTTCCGCGAGCTGTTCGAGTCGCAGGCCGCCGACATCATCCAGCCCGACCTCGGGCACATCGGCGGCATCCTGGAGACCCGCAAGCTGGCGGCCACCGCAGAAACCCACTACACGATGGTCGCCCCGCACAACGTCGGCGGCTCGGTGCTCACCGCGGCCTCCCTCCAACTGGCGGGCTGCACACCGAACTTCAAGATCCTGGAGCACTTCAACGACTTCGCGGACGCCGAGATCAAGAAGGTGGTCAAGGGCGCCCCGGAGGTCGTGGACGGCTACTTCGCCCTCCCCGACGCCCCCGGCCTGGGCGTGGAGCTGGACACCGACGCGGCGGCGGAGTTCCCGCAGCAGCAGGCCCGGTTCGACCTGTGGGCCGAGGGCTGGGAGAAGCGGGACCCGCGCGGAGCGCGGGCATGACGCGCGGTGCGGCACGGGGGCGTGCGGCCTCGGGGCTCCGCCCCGGCGGCACGCCCCCGCCCCCGGACGCGGTCCGCGGGACCACCGCCGCCCGCCGGGCGGGACGGCGCGCACAGGAGCACGCACAGGAGCGGGCGCGGGGATGGGCACGGGGATGGGCACAGTGGTGAACGCACACGCCCCGGCGCCGGACGGCGCCGGGCGCGCCGTCGTCGTGGAGCGGCCCGGCGTCCACCGGCTGGTGGAGACCGAACGCGCCGCACCCGGCCCCGGCGAGGCGAGGGTCGCGGTGTACGCGGCGGGTGTCTGCGCCAGCGACCGCGAGGTGTACGCCGGGACGCGCGCCGAGGGCTACGTCCGCTACCCCGTGGTCCCCGGCCACGAGTGGTCCGGCACGGTGGACGCGGTCGGGCCCGGCGTCGACCCGGCCCTGGTCGGACGGAAGGTGGTGGGCGAGGGATTCCGCGCCTGCCTGGTCTGCGACCGCTGCCGGGAGGGCGCCACCAGCCTGTGCACCGGCGGCTACGACGAGACCGGCTTCACCCGGCCCGGCGCCTTCGCCGACAGCCTCACCCTGCCCGCCCGGCTGCTCCACGTCCTCGACGACCGGGCCGACCTGCGCTCCGCCGCACTGCTGGAGCCGGCCGCCGTGGTCGCCGCGGCGGTGCTGGCGGGCGGACCCCGGCCCGGGGAACGGGTCGCCGTGGTCGGCGCGGGCACGCTCGGGCTGCTGGCGGTCCAGTTGCTGGCCGCCGTCTCCCCCGGCGAGCTGCTGGTGGTCGACCCCCGGGTGAAACGCGCCGAGCAGGCCCTGTCCATGGGCGCCGGCGAGGTGCGGGCCCCGGCGGACGCCGAGGAGCTGCGCGGCCGCTACGACCTGGTGGTGGAGACCGCGGGCGCCCCCACCACCGCGCACGACTCCTGCCTGCTCGCCCGGCGCGGCGGCCGGGTCGTCCTCACCGGCCTGCCCGAACCCGGCGCGCTGGGCATCGACCCCGTCCACCTGACCGTCGGCCAGCTCACCGTCCGGTCCGTCTTCGGTGCCCCGCCCGCCGCCTGGGCGCACGCGGTGCGGGCCTTCGACGCCGGGCTGCTCTCGCCCGCCGCCCTGATCACCCACGAGCTGCCGCTGGACGGCTTCGCCGAGGCCGTCGCACTGGTCGGCAGCGGCGATCCGGACGTCGGCAAGGTCCTGCTGCGTCCCTGACCGGTCCCTCCCCCCCCACTCCCGGCCCGCCGCCCCCCGGCGCCGGGCCTCCCCACACCCTCACTCGCGAATGACGTACGACATATCGAACATGGGAGCATCGTGACCGACGCGTCCACCCCTCTGTCCGGACAGTCCGGACCGCCCTCCGCCCGCCGCCCCGGCGAGACCGCCCTCGCGGCCCTCGGGCACCCCGTCCCGCCCGCCGACCCCTCCGACGCCTCCCCGCACACCTTCCCCGACGGGGGTTCCTGGCGCACCGAGGTCCCCTCCGTGGAGGGACCGGAGGCGGTGGCGACCGTGCTGAAGGAGGCCAGGGACCTCGACGTCCCCGTCCACCGCATCAGCCAGGGCAGCGGCGTGTGGATGCTGACCGACGCCGAGATCACCGAGATGGTCGGGGCCTGCTCCGAGCGGAACGTCGAGCTGTGCCTGTTCACCGGGCCGCGCGGCACCTGGGACACCGGCGCCGGGACCCGCACCCCCTCCGGCGGCGCCGGACTGCGCGCCCGCGGCCACGACGCGCTCGCCGGATGCGTCGAGGACGCCCTGCGCGCGACCGAACTCGGCGTGCGCTGCCTGCTGGTGGCCGACGAGGGCGTCCTGCTGACCCTCCACCGGCTGCGGACCCGGGGCGTGCTGCCCGCCGACACCACCTTCAAGGTCTCGGCGCTCATCGGCCCCGTGAACCCGGCCTCGTACGCCGTCTACGAGCACCTGGGCGCCGACTCGATCAACGTGCCCTCCGACCTGACCCTGGAGCACCTGACCGAGATCCGCCGGGTCAGCCGCGCCCCGATGGACTTCTACCTGGAGGCCCCCGACGACCTCGGCGGCTACGTCCGGATGTACGACATCGCCGAGCTGATCCGGCGCGGCGCGCCGATCTACCTCAAGTTCGGCCTCAGCAAGGCCCCCGGCATCTACCCCTACGGCGCGCACCTGCGCGACCTGACCCTGGACACCGCCCGGGAGCGGGTCCGGCGCGGACGCCTCGCCCTGGACCTGCTGGCCCGCCTGGGCGCCGACACCGGGATGTCCCCCCTCGGCTCCCGGCTGCCCGGCCCGCTCGACCGCTTCCCCGCCTGACCGGCGCCCGGCGCTCCGCACGATCCCCGCCACCCACACGGAGGAACCGAACCGCCATGCGCACCCGCACCCCCGCCGCCAGAGCCGCCCTCGCCCTCGGCGCCGCCCTCGCCCTCACCCTCACCGCCTGCGGCCAGAGCTCCGAGGGCGGCAGCAAGGCCGGCGACGACGACCCCCAGGGCGGCACCATCGGCATCGCCATGCCCACCAAGTCCTCCGAGCGGTGGATAGCCGACGGCGAGAACATGGTGAAGGCGTTCGAGGCCAAGGGCTACAAGACCGATCTGCAGTACGGCGACGACAAGGTGGAGAACCAGGTCGCCCAGCTCGAGAACATGATCTCCAAGGGGCACGAGGCGCTGGTGGTCGCCGCGATCGACGGCTCCTCCCTGACCGACGTGCTCCGCCGCGCCGAGGAGGCCGGCATCCCCGTCATCGCCTACGACCGCCTCATCCGCGGCACCGACGACGTCGACTACTACGCCACCTTCGACAACTTCAAGGTCGGCGAGCTCCAGGGGCGGTACATCGTCGACGCGCTGAAGCCGGAGGAGAACGAGGGGAGGAAGTTCAACCTGGAGCTGTTCGCCGGCTCGCCGGACGACAACAACACCGGCTTCTTCTTCCGCGGCGCGATGAGCGTGCTGAAGCCGTACATCGACGACGGGCGGTTCGTCGTCCGCAGCGGCCAGACGAAGATGAACCAGGTCACCACCCTGCGCTGGGACGGCGGCACCGCCCAGAAGCGGATGGACGACCTGCTCAGCCGCCACTACGGCCGCGAGCGCGTGGACGCGGTCCTCTCCCCCTACGACGGCATCTCCATCGGCGTCATCTCGGCCCTGAAGAGCGCCGGCTACGGCACCGGGTCCAAGCCCTACCCCGTCGTCACCGGGCAGGACGCCGAACTGGCCTCCGTGAAGTCCATCATCGCCGGGCAGCAGACCCAGACCGTCTTCAAGGACACCCGCGAACTCGCCCGGCGGGCCGTGGAGATGACCGACGCCGTGCTGAACGACCGCGAGCCGGAGGTCAACGACACCGAGTCCTACGACAACGGCGCCAAGACCGTCCCCGCCTACCTGCTGGAACCGGTCAGCATCGACAAGTCCAACACCGACCTGCTCGTGGACGAGGGCTACTACACGGCCGACCAGCTCAAGTAGCCCGCCCCAGACCACCGGGAGACGACCATGAGCAGCGTTCTGGACATGCGCTCCATCACCAAGACCTTCCCCGGGGTCCGGGCCCTGTCGGGGGTGAACCTGACCGTCCGCCACGGCGAGATCCACGCCGTCTGCGGGGAGAACGGCGCGGGCAAGTCGACGCTGATGAAGGTGCTCAGCGGCGTCCACCCGCACGGCAGTTACGAGGGGGAGATCCTCTTCGAGGGAGAGCCGTGCGCGTTCCGGGACATCCGGGCCAGCGAGCGGCGCGGCATCGTCATCATCCACCAGGAGCTCGCCCTGGTCCCCTACCTCTCCATCGCCGAGAACGTCTTCCTGGGCAACGAGCACGCCCGGCGCGGCGTCGTCCGGTGGAACGAGACCGTCCGCCACGCCGCCGAACTGATGCGCCGGGTGGGGCTCCACGAGAACCCGCAGACCCGCGTCGCCGACATCGGCGTGGGCAAGCAGCAGCTGGTGGAGATCGCCAAGGCCCTGGCCAAGAGGGTCAGGCTGCTGATCCTGGACGAGCCGACCGCCGCGCTCAACGACGAGGACAGCGCCAAGCTCCTCGACCTCCTGCTGGAGCTGCGGTCCCAGGGCATCGCCTGCATCCTCATCTCCCACAAGCTGGGCGAGGTCCTGCGCGTCGCCGACACCGTCACCGTCCTGCGCGACGGGCGGACGGTCGAGACGCTGGCCGTCCGCCCGTCGCCCGGGGCGCCCGCGGAGGTCACGGAGGACCGGATCATCCGCGGCATGGTGGGCCGGGACCTGGACCACCGCTTCCCCGAGCGCACCCCCTACCGGGGCGAGGACGCCGGGGCCGTCGCGCTGGAGATCTCCGGCTGGACGGTCCGCCACCCCATCGACCACCAGCGCAAGGTCGTCGACGACGTGTCGCTGACGGTGCGGCGCGGCGAGATCGTCGGCATCGCCGGGCTGATGGGCGCGGGCCGCACCGAGCTGGCGATGAGCGTCTTCGGACGGTCCTACGGGGTGTACGCGGGCGGGACGGTCCGCCTGAACGGCCGCGAGGCCGACACCCGCACCGTCCCCGCCGCGGTCGCCGCGGGCCTCGCGTACGTCACCGAGGACCGCAAGACCTACGGGCTGAACCTGATCGACACCGTCGCCCGCAACATCTCCCTGGCCTCGCTGCCCGGCCTCGCCCGGGGCGGGATCGTCGACGAGCACCGGGAGCGGCAGGTCGCCGAGCGGTACCGGAGGTCGATGAACATCAAGACCCCGACCGTCTTCGAGCGGGTCGGCCGGCTCAGCGGCGGCAACCAGCAGAAGGTCGTGCTCGGCAAGTGGATGCAGGCCGACCCCGAGGTGCTGATCCTCGACGAGCCCACGCGCGGCATCGACGTCGGGGCGAAGTACGAGATCTACACCGTCGTCGACCGGCTCGCCGCCCAGGGCAAGGCGGTGCTGATGATCTCCTCGGAGCTGCCGGAGCTGCTGGGGATGTGCGACCGGATCTACACCATGGCGGCCGGCCGGCTGACCGGTGAGGTGTCCCGCGAGGACGCGAGCCAGGAAGTACTGATGCGCCACATGACGATGGACAGAAGCCGAGGCTCCAGATGAAGACCACCCCGACCGAGACCGAAGGCAGCAGCGCGTCCCGCTCCGCGGGGGGCGCCGGAGGGAGCTCCGGGAGGAGCACCGCCGGAGCGCTGCTCGTGCGCACCGTGCGCGCCAACATGCGGCAGTACGGGATGCTCGTCGCACTGGCGCTGATCGTGCTGCTGTTCCAGATATGGACCGACGGCAACCTGCTCAAGCCCGTCAACGTGTCCAACATCGTCCAGCAGAACAGCTACATCCTCATCCTGGCCATGGGCATGATGATCGTGATCATCGCCGGCCACATCGACCTGTCCGTCGGCTCTCTGGCCGCCTTCGTCGGCGCGGCGGCGGCCGTGATGATGGTCGAGTACGACATGGCCTGGCCCCTGGCGCTGACGTGCTCCCTCCTGATCGGCGCGCTGGCGGGCGCCTGGCAGGGCTTCTGGATCGCCTACGTGGGCATCCCCTCGTTCATCGTGACGCTCGCCGGGATGCTGCTGTTCCGCGGCGGCACCCAGATCCTGCTGGAGGGCCAGTCCCTGGCGCCCTTCCCGCGGGGCTTCCAGAACCTCAGCCAGGGCTTCCTGCCCGAGGGCGGCCCGCTGTCCGACTACCACGACCTGACGGTGCTCATCGGCGTGGTCGTGGTGGCGATCGTCCTCGTCCAGCAGTGGCGCGACCGGCGCCGGCAGCAGGCGTACGAGCTGGAGGTGCTGCCGCTGAACCTGTTCCTCCTCAAGTGCGGGGCGGTCGTGGCGGCGGTGCTGGCGTTCACCCTCACCCTGGCCAGCTACCGGGGCGTCCCGGTGGTGCTGCTGGTCATGTGCGCGATCCTGATCGGGCTGGGCTTCGTGATGCGCAACGCCGTCGTCGGCCGCCACGTGTACGCGCTGGGCGGCAACAGGGCCGCGGCCATGCTGTCGGGCGTGCGGGACAGGCGGGTCACCTTCCTGGTCTTCGTCAACATGGGCGTGCTGGCGGCGCTGGCGGGCTGCGTCTACGCCGCGCGGCTCAACGCCGGCACCCCGCAGGCGGGCATCAACTTCGAGCTGGAGGCGATCGCCGCGGCGTTCATCGGCGGCGCCTCCATGAGCGGCGGCGTGGGTACCGTGCTGGGTGCCGTCATCGGCGGTCTGGTGCTCGGCGTGCTCAACAACGGCATGTCCCTGGTGGGCATCGGCACCGACTACCAGCAGGTGATCAAGGGTCTGGTACTGCTGGCGGCGGTGGGATTCGACGTCTGGAACAAGAGGAAGGTGGGCACATGAGCACCAGCAGACGCGCAGTGATCACGGCGGCCGCGGCGGCCGGGCTGACGGCCGCCGCGGCCGTGGGACCGGGCGCGGAGGAGGCGCACGCCCGGCCCGGGGAGCCGTCCCCGCCCCGGCGGAAACGGTTCGGCGAGCTGGCGGACGGCACCGGGGTGGACCTCTGGACGCTGGAGTGCGGCGGCACCCGGCTGAAGGTGCTGTCCTACGGCGGCGTCGTGCAGTCCCTGGAGGTACCCGACCGCGACGGCCGGTACGCCAACATCTCGCTCGGCTTCTCCGACCTGGCGTCCTACGTGGACCGCTCGCCGTACTTCGGCGCCCTCATCGGCCGCTACGGCAACCGCATCGCGAACGGCCGCCTCACCGTCGACGGGAAGGCGTACGAGCTGCCGCGCAACGACAACGGGCACACCCTCCACGGCGGCGACCAGGGGTTCCACGCCCGGGTGTGGCGGGTGGAGCCGTTCACCCGGCGCGGCGAGGCGGGGCTGGTCCTCACCCGCACCAGCCCCGACGGCGAGATGGGCTTCCCCGGCACGCTGGAGGTCCGGGTGGAGTACACGCTGGACCGGCGGGGCGACTTCCGGATCGACTACGAGGCCACCACCGACCGGCCCACCGTCGTCAACCTCACCAACCACACCTACTTCAACCTCGCCGGGGAGGGCAGCGGCAGCGTCCTGGACCACCGCCTGGAGGTGGCCGCCTCCCGCTACACCCCGGTCGGGGAGACGCTGATCCCCACCGGAGAGCTGGCGCGGGTCGGCGGCACGCCGTTCGACTTCCGCCGGGCCAAGCCGATCGGGGCGGACATCCGCGAGGCGCACGAGCAGATCCTGTTCGGGCAGGGCTACGACCACAACCTGGTGCTGGACAAGGGCATCACGGCCGAGCCGGAGCACGTCATCACCGTCTCCGAGCCCGTCTCCGGCCGGGTGATGCGGATCGCCACCACCGAGCCGGGCGTGCAGTTCTACAGCGGCAACTTCCTCGACGGGACCCTGGAGGGCACCTCGGGGCGGGTCTACCGGCAGGGCGACGGGTTCTGCCTGGAGACCCAGCACTTCCCCGACTCCCCCAACCAGCCCGCCTTCCCCACCACGGTGCTGCGTCCGGGGCAGAAGTACCGGTCCACGACCGTGCACTCCTTCTCCGCCGAGTAGGACGCGCCGGGGACGGTGCGCACACGGCGGGGGCGGCCCGCACCGGGCCGCCCCCGCCGTCGTGCCGTCCGGGCCCGCCGGCTCAGGCGAGCCGGATCATGTTCCACGACATGGGCTCCAGGACGGTGCGGAGCACGCCGTCCTTCAGCTCGGTGCCCTCACCGGGGTGCGGGGCGACCCGCCCGGGGTCGTCGAGGGTGTTGCGGGCCTCGGGGTCGTCGTCGGCCAGCACGCTGTGCTCGACGACGCGCCCCAGGTCCATCCCGTGGAGGCTCACCTCCAGCGGCAGGGCGTCGTGCTGCCCGCGGTTGACGGCGAAGACGGTGACGGCCCCGCTGTCCTCGTCGCGCACGGCGGTGGCGTGCAGCAGCGGCACCTCGCCGTACTTCGCGGTGGTGTACGTGGGCGACTGCACCCGTACGTCCAGCACCCGGCCGCGCCCGTGGCGGGAGGCCTGGGCGAAGGGGAAGAAGGTGGTCTGCCGCCAGGCCGGGCCGCCGGGCTCGGTCATGATCGGGGCGATCACGTTGACGAGCTGGGCGAGGCAGGCGACGGTCACCCGGTCGGCGTGGCGCAGCAGCGCGATCAGCAGGGACCCGAAGACCACGGCGTCGGTGACGGAGTAGTTGTCCTCCAGCAGCCGGGGCGCCTCCTCCCAGTCGGGCGGGGTCTGGGCGTGGTGGCGCCGCTGGTACCAGACGTTCCACTCGTCGAAGGAGAGGTTGATCCGCTTGGAGGACTTCAGCCGGGCCCCGACGTGGTCGCAGGTGGCGACGACGTTCTCGATGAAGGACTCCATGTCCACGGCGGAGGCCAGGAAGGAGTCGCGGTCGCCGTCGATCTCCTCGTAGTAGGCGTGGAGGGAGATGTGGTCCACCAGGTCGTAGGTCTCGGCCAGGACGGTGGCCTCCCAGGCGGCGAAGGTGGGCATGGCCTGGCTGGAGCTGCCGCAGGCGACCAGTTCGAGGGAGTCGTCGATCTGGCGCATGGCGCGGGCGGTCTCGGCGGCGAGCCGGCCGTACTCCTCGGCGGTCTTGTGGCCGGTCTGCCAGGGGCCGTCCATCTCGTTGCCCAGGCACCACAGCCGGATGCCGTAGGGCTCCTTGTCGCCGTGGGCGGCGCGCAGGTCGGAGAGCGCGGTGCCGCCGCGGTGGTTGGCGTACTCCAGCAGTTCCACGGCCTCCGCCACGCCGCGGGTGCCGAGGTTGACGGCCATCATGGGTTCGCCTCCGACCTTGCGGACGAAGTCGATGTACTCGGACAGGCCGAAGCGGTTGGTCTCCACCGAGCGCCAGGCGGGGTCCAGGCGGCGGGGGCGCTCCTCGACGGGGCCGACGCTGTCCTCCCAGCGGTAGGCGGAGACGAAGTTGCCGCCGGGGTAGCGGATGGCGGTCACGCCCAGTTCGCGGATCAGGTCCAGCACGTCGGTGCGCAGGCCCTGGTCGTCGGCGGAGGGGTGCCCGGGTTCGAAGACGCCCGTGTAGACGCAGCGGCCGAGGTGCTCCACGAAGGAGCCGAACAGCCGGGGGTCGACCTCGCCGACGGTGAAGGCGGGGTCGAGGGTGAACCGGGCCGGGTGGGCGGGGGCGGGCTTCGCGGTGCTCATGGGTTCCTTCCGTCGGGGACGGTCCGGTGTCGGGTGGGAGGGGCGCCGGGGCGGGTGGGGCCGGTGCGGCCCCACCCGTGGTTGAAAGGTTTCAGTAGGCTACCGGCCAGCCGTTGTCCCAGCGCAGCAGGTTGATGCCGAGGGTGGGCGAGCCGTTGTTGGCGCCGTCGTAGTAGTGGTAGACGAGCAGGTCGCCGTCGACGTCGGCGAGGACCGACTGGCCGCCGGGGCCGACGACCCGGCCGTGGGTCTCCAGGACCACCGTGCCGCCGTTGTTGCGCATGTCCACGCCGTTCCTGTCGCGGAAGGGACCGGTGGGGCTGGTGGAGCGGCCGACGCGGATGCTGTAGGTGCTGTCGGTCCCGGCGCAGCAGCGGTCGAAGGACGCGAAGAGGTAGTAGTGGCCGCCGCGCTTGACCAGCGTCGGGCCCTCGATGCCGTTGCTGGTGGGGTTGCGGGCGGCGACGGAGTAGACGGTGCGGTCGCCGGAGTGCTGCTTGCCGGTGGCCGGGTCGAGCCGGATCGTCTTGATCCCCGACCACCAGGAGCCGAAGGTCAGCCACCACTTGCCGTCGCCGTCGACGAAGAGGTTGGGGTCGATGGCGTTGTAGTTGGAGTTCGACGTGGTGGAGTGGACCAGGCCGCGGTCGGTCCAGGTGCCGGGCAGCCCGGTGGGGCTGGTGGCCAGGCCGATGGCGGAGTGGTTGGAGCCGAAGGTGGAGAGCGAGTAGTACAGCCAGTACCGGCCGTTGTGCTTGGAGATGTCGGGCGCCCAGGGGCTCTTCTCGGGCGAGTACCGGGCCCACCAGGAGGGCGGGGCGGGGAAGGCCGGGCCGGCGTGGGTGAAGTGGATCCGGTCGGTGGAGATGCGGGCCTGGGGCCCGTTGTGGGTGGAGTACAGGATGTACCGGCCGTCGTCGAGGCGGATCATCGACGGGTCGTGGACGGAGACGTCGCCGGTGACCCGGCCGGGGCCCGGGTAGGCGGTCGCGGTGCCGGGCGCCAGGGCCACGAGCAGGCCCAGGAGGACGGCGACCAGCACGGTCGGGGAACGGCGGGCGCGGGTGCGCCCGCCCGGTCGGCGGTTCATGAGGCTCCTTCGGGGGTCTTCGGAAGCTGTCCGGAGCGCACGGCTTCCTGGGTGTCCCTTCCGTACGCGGTCAGGGGGATGGGCGGCCTCCTCCCGTCTGGGGGTCCGTCTCGGGCCCGTGGCGCCGCTCACTGGCCGGCCAGTCCCGTGTGGGCGACGCCGCGGACGATCTGCCGCTGGAAGAACGCGAAGACCAGCAGCAGCGGCAGTCCGGCGATCACCAGCGAGGCCATCACCTGGGCGTAGCGCGCGCCGTAGGTGGACTGGACGTTGACCAGGCCGACCGGCAGGGTCATCCCGCCCGGGTCGGTGGTGACCAGGAACGGCCACAGGAAGTTGTTCCAGGTCTGGATGAAGGTGAAGATGGCGACGGCCGCCAGGACCGGCCGCGACAGCGGCACGACGACGGTGAAGAACACCCGCCAGCGTCCCGCGCCGTCGACGAAGGCCGCCTCCTCCAGTTCGCGCGGCACCCCCTCGAAGAACTTCACCAGGATGAACACCATGGCAGGAGCCGCGACCTGAGGGAGGATCACCCCCCAGTAGGTGTCGACCAGTCCGAGGGAGACCATCTCCGCGAACAGCGGGGCGATGAGCACCTGCGGCGGCACCATGATCCCGGCCAGCACCAGCCCGTAGAGGAACCGGCGGCCGCGGAAGTCGGTGCGCGAGAAGCCGTAGGCGGCCATGGCGCAGGTCAGCACGGTCAGCACGGTCGTCATGACCGAGACGTAGGCCGAGTTCAGCATCCACTGCGCCAGATCACCGGAGGCCCACACCTTCTCGTACGCCTCGAAGGTGATCCGCGAGCCGATCCACTCCAGCGAGGTCCGCGTCGTCTCGGCCTCGGGTTTGAGGGAGGTGGCGACCGCCCAGAGGAGCGGCAGCACCCACAGGACCACCAGGACGAGCGCGGCGGCGAGCATCGCGAAGCGGCCCGGGGTCCAGCGCGGCCTGCGTCCGGCCTCCTCCTCCGGCGCCCTCCTCCCGGTCGCGGTCCTCCGCGGCGCGGGCACCGCCTCGCCCGGGCTGCCCCCGGCGGCCGGTGCGGTCTTCACGGTCGCGCTCACTTGGCGGCCTCCTCACGGGAACGGCGGGTCATCCGCAGGTGGATCAGCGAGACGATCACGATCAGGGCGAAGAAGACGTAGGAGACGGCCGAGGCGTAGCCGATCCGGTAGCCGGTGAAGCCCGCGTCGTAGACGTACTGCAGGATCGGCCGGGTGCTCTCGTCGGGCCCGCCGCTGGTCATGATGTAGATCTGGTCGAAGACCTTCAGCGAGGCGAGGAGCTGGAGGACGACCACCACCCCGGTGGTGCGGGCGAGCATCGGCAGGGTGATGTGCCGCAGCCGCTGCCAGGCGCCGGCGCCGTCCAGTTCGGCCGCCTCGTACAGGTGCCGGGGGATGGCCTGGAGCGCGGCGAGGTAGAGCAGGAAGTTGAATCCGACCGTCCACCACACGGTGGTCAGCACGATGGAGAGCATCGCGTAGCGGGTGTCGGTGAGCCAGCCGATGCCGGGGTTGAGGCCGGCGGACTTCAGCAGCAGGTCGGCGAGGCCGAAGTCGGAGGGGTAGATCATCCACAGCCACAGCAGGCCGACGACGCCCGACGGCAGCAGGAACGGCGCGAACCACGACAGCCGCCACAGCCACTGGAGCACCCGCAGGTGGTGTGCGAGCAGGGCCATGACCAGTCCGGTGAGGACCAGCGGCGCGGTGGACAGGAGCGTGAACCACACCGTGTGCCACAGCGAGGACCACACCGCCGGGTCCCGCAGCGCCTCGGCGTAGTTGTCCAGGCCGACGAAGTCGCCGCCGGTGCCGGCGATGTTGTCGTCGCCCAGGCTCATCTTGAGGCCCAGCAGCAGCGGCCAGACCAGGAAGAGGGCGTAGAGCAGCAGGAAGGGCCCGGTGAAGAGCAGGCCGTGCTCGGTCCAGCGGCGGCGCACGGTCACGGGACGGGTCTTCCCGGCGGTTCCGGCGGCCGCCGGGGGCGGCACGGGAGCGGTGGGCGCGGTCGCGGTCATGCCTGGCCTCCGAGCGGATCGGGGGTGTCGAGCAGTTCCCGGAGGCGGGCCTTGGCCTCCTCCAGGGCTCCCCGCGGTGTGCGGGAGCCGGTGAGCACTCCGGAGAAGACCGCGCCGAGTTCGATCCACATGGTGGAGGCGGAGCCGGCGAACCAGGCGGGCGGGTCCAGGGCCACGTCGTCGATCACGGACCGGTACTCCGACTGCGGCTCCAGGTCGAGGTAGGCGGGCTCCTCCAGGACGGGCAGGTAGGCGGGGACGTGGCCGCCCTTGGCCCATTCGACGGTGTTCTTCAGCATCCAGGCGACGAAGGCGTGGGCCGCCTCGTTGGTCTCGCCGCCCCGGTCGCGCTGGTGGGGGAGGACGAAGCAGTGGGAGTCGGCCTGCGCGTTGGGGCGGCCGAACAGGGCGGGCACCCGGGTCATGGAGAAGGGGAGGTCGAGGTTGGCGAAGGTGCTGACCTCCCACTCGCCGTTGAGGAGGAAGGCGGTCTCGCCGCCGCCGAAGACCCCGACCGTCCCGTTGTAGTCGACCCGGCGGTGGGCCAGGCCCTCCTCGGTGAGCCGCCGCATGAAGCGCAGGACGTCCAGGGCCTTGGCGTCGTCGACGGTGATGCGGGTGGCGTCCTCGTTCAGCAGGGTGCCGCCGGTCTGGGAGTAGAAGGTGGAGAACAGCCGCCAGGGGCCGATGGTTCCGGCGCCGAGGGTCTCGACGACCAGGCCGGGCTTGCCGGTGACCTTCCCGGCCGCGCGGAGCGCGGCGGTGAACTCCTCCGTGCCGCGGATCGGCTTCAGCCTGCCGTCCGGGCCGAGCAGTCCGGCCTCGGCGCAGATGTCGGTGTTGTAGTAGAGGACCATCGGGTGGGTGTCGAGCGGGACGGCGTACTGCGCTCCGCCGATCCGGCCGCGGCGCCACAGGTCGGCGGGGAAGTCCCGTTCGGTGACGCCGTGTTCGGCCAGCAGGTCGAGGTCGAAGGGGTCCAGCAGCCGGCCGGGGCCGAAGCCGGGCAGCCGCGCCAGGTGGAGGGCGGCGACCTCGGGGGCGCGTCCGCCGGCGCCCGCCATGCCGAGCTTGGTGTAGTAAGGGGCGCCCCACTGGAGCGTGGACGCCTCCAGGGCGATCTCGGGGTGGGCGGCGCGGTAGGCGTCCAGCATCGTCTGCATGTTCACGCCGTCGCCTCCGCCGTAGAGGTGCCAGAAGCGCACCCTGGTCCGGCCCCGGCCCACGGCCGCGGGGGCGGCGCATCCCGCGGTGCCGACCGCCCCGGTGGCCGCCAGGGCGGCCAGGGCGGCCATGCCGCCGAGCACGCGCCGCCGGCTGGGGGCGCGGCCCGGCAGGGAGGTTCGACGCATACCATCCACCCCACGTTCGAAATTTCGAATAGTGATCGGAAGTCCGAACGGGAAGTTAGGTCGAGCGATCGTTCGCGTCAATGGTTTGCGCAGAAACGAGTGTGACGGGCCGCACAGCGCGCGGAGGCCGCCCCGGAGGTTCCGGGGCGGCCTCCGCACACGGAGCGCCGGGGGGCGCCGGCTCAGTCGTCGAGGCTGACGACCATCTTCCCGACGTTCTCCCCGCGCAGCATGCCCAGGAAGGCGTCCAGCGCGTTCTCGATGCCCTTCACCACCGTCTCGTGGTACTTCAGCTCACCGGAGCGGATCCACCCCGAGACCTCCTCCACGAACTTCGGCCGCAGGGCGGAGTGGTCGCCCACGAGCATCCCCTGGATCCGCAGCCGCTTGCCGATGACGAGCGCCAGGTTGCGCGGGGCGGCGGGCGGCTCGGTGGCGTTGTACTGCGAGATCATGCCGCAGACGGCGACACGGCCGTGGACCTTCAGGGAGCCGATGGCGGCCTCCAGGTGGTCCCCGCCGACGTTGTCGAAGTAGACGTCGATGCCGTCGGGCGCGGCCTCCTTCAACTGCTGCGACACGGGCCCGTTCTTGTAGTTGAAGGCGGCGTCGAAGCCGTACTCCTCGGTGAGCAGCCGGACCTTCTCGTCCGACCCGGCGCTGCCGACGACGCGCGAGGCGCCCTTGAGGCGGGCGATCTGGCCGACCTGGCTGCCGACCGCGCCCGCGGCCCCCGAGACGAAGACGGCGTCCCCCTCCTTGAAGGAGGCGACCTCCAGCAGCCCGGCGTAGGCGGTCAGCCCGGGCATGCCGAGCACCCCGAGGTAGGTGGTCAGCGGGGCCAGAGAGGGGTCGACCTTCGAGGCGTGCCGCGCGTCCAGCGTGGCGTACTCGCGCCAGCCGAGCCCGTGCAGCACGTGGTCGCCCGGGGCGATGCCCTCGGCCTCGGAGGCGACGACGACGCCGACCGCCCCGCCGTCCATCGGCTCGTCCAGCCGGAACGGGGGCACGTAGGACTTGCGGTCGTCCATGCGTCCGCGCATGTACGGGTCGACCGAGAGGTGAAGGTTGCGCACCAGGATCTGGCCGGGGCCGGGGGTCCGTACGGGAGCCTCGCGCAGCGCGAAGCCGTCCGGGGCGGGCCATCCCTGCGGGCGGGCGGTCAGGTGCCACTCGCGTCCGGTCGCGGGCAACGTCATGAAAACGCCTCCAGAAATTTCAGTGCCTGAAACAACCGTGTCCTGAATATTTCATCCTGTCAAGCAAATCGGTACGCTGGTGCCATGTCCTCCCGCCCCTCCTCCGCCGATCCGCTCACCTCCGAGGTCGTCGGGCTGATCGGCGCGGTCGTCGCCCGCTACCACCAGGAGTACGACGAGGCCGCCGCCCGGCACGACCTGACCGGCGCCCAGGCCCGGCTGCTCGCCCTCCTCCGGCAGCGCCCCCTGCCCATGCGGGAGATCGCCCGGCGGCTGAAGTGCGAGCCGTCGAACGTGACGGGCATAGTCGACCGGCTGGAGTCCCGCGGCCTCGTCGAGCGCCGCCCCGACCCGGCCGACCGGCGCGTCAAGCTCGCCGCCGTCACCGAGGAGGGCCGCGACACGGCCGAACGGCTGAGCGCCTCGCTGGACTTCGCCCGCGAGCCCCTGGCCGAGCTGACCCCGGTGGAGCGCGAACTCCTGCGCGACCTGCTCAAGCGCGTGCTGGACGCCGGACGGGTCGACCTGCCGGGCCCCGCTAGACGCACCACCACATGAAGCGGTTGCAGGTCGGCTCCGGTTCGGGTTCCGGCTCCCGGGTGGGCTCGGGAGGCGGCGGGGCGGCGGGCGTCGTCCGCGGGGGCTCCGGTTCCCCGGTGGGCTCGGCGGTGGGCTGCGGCCCGCCTGCGGCGTCCGACTCGGTGACGGCGGCGGAGGGCCCGCCGGAGTCCGCCGACCCGGAGGGTTCCGCCTCGTCCGGGCCGGCCGAGGCGTCGGCGGACTCCGACGGGCCCTCGGACGGCGAGCCCGAGGCGGAGGGGGAGGCGGACGACGAGGGCGCGCCCGCGCCCGACCGCTCGGCGGCGGGCGGGAGTTCGGCCGTGTCGCCGTCTTCGGCCGGGGCGTCGCCCGGCCCGTCGTCGGAGCCGCCGTCCGTGGAGAAGGCGGGGAGGGCGGGAAGCGGAAGCCGCTCCAGCACGCCCTCCGTGGTGAACTCCGCTATGCCCAGGGTGGCCAGCCCGGCGCCGAGCACCAGGCCCGCCACGGCCGTCCGGCGGCGGCGCCCGGTGTTCGACCGCGCCCGCCGCCCGCGCCGCGCGGGCGGCGGGACGCTGCCGCGCTCGTGCCCGTCACCGCGCTCGTCAGCGTGTTCGCCGCCGTACTCGCTGTCGTGTTCGCCGCCGTATTGGCTGTCGTGTTCGCCGCCGTGCCCGTCCCGCCCGTCCGGAGTGCCGTCATGGCTCTCGCCGGCGCCCTCGTCGCGGACGCCGGGACCGTCGCGGCCGTCGCCGGGGTACGCCTGGTACGGGTCGGGGCCCCAGCCGCCGTGCGGCTCGTACGGGCCGTACGATCCGTAGCCGTGACCGGCCGGCTCCGGGGCGGCCGGACCGGCGGGCGCGGGGGCGGACGGGTCCGCCGGCGCCAGGTCATGGCTGGGTGTGCCGCAACCCGGGCAGGAGAGGGCGCCGTTCAGATGGCGACGGCACGTGACGCAGTAGGCCATGGAGTCCGGAGAGTACGGGGGCGCGCGCGCCGAACGAAAGACTCCCCTTGTGAAGATCCTGTGCTCACCCCGCGAAGGGCGGCTGCCCGATCCCCTGCCCCGCGTCCGGCAGCACCAGGAGGGAGCCGGCCAGCGGCTGCGCGGCGGGGTCGGTCCCGGTGCGCGCCGTGGTGATGTAGAGGTCCCGCAGCCCCGGCCCGCCGAAGGCGCACGCCGTCGTGTTGACGGCCGGGACGGGGACGGTGCGGTCCAGCCTGCCGTCGGGGGTGTAGCGCCGGACCGCGCCGCCGCCCCACAGGGCCACCCACACGCAGCCGTCCGCGTCCACCGTCAGCCCGTCCGGGAAGCCCGCCCCCTCCTCGATCACGGCCAGCGTCCGGCGGCCGGTCACCCCGGGGCCGCCCGCCCGGGGGGCGTCGAAGACGTCGATGCGGCGGGTGGGGGTGTCGACGTAGTACATCAGCCGCCCGTCCGAGCTCCAGCCCGTGCCGTTGCTGACCGTCACCTCCGGCAGGACCGTCACCGCCGAGCCGTCCGGGGCGACGCGGGTGAGCGTGCCGCCGCCGGCGTGCTCGTCGTACGCCATCGTGCCCGCCCACAGCGCGCCGTCCGGGGCCACGGCGGCGTCGTTGCCGCGGCGGCCGGGGACGGGGTCGCGGTGGAGCCAGGAGAAGGAGCCGTCCGCGTCGTACAGGCCCACCCCGTCACGGAGGTTGACCACCAGGCCGCCGCCCGCGCGCGGTTTGGCCGCGCCCACGTGCTGCTCGGTGGCCAGCACCGTGCGGCGGCCGGCGGCCGGGTCCCAGGTGTGCACCCGTGAGGAGAGGATGTCCACCCATATCAGCCGCTCGTTCGCCGTGTCCCAGGTCGGCCCCTCGCCCAGCAGCGCGTCGTGCCGCACCGCGACCTCGATCCGCGGCGCCCCGCCCGTTCCGGCCATGCCCGCCCCTTCCTCCGTCCGTCCGCCTACGCCGCGCCCCGGTGTCCGAGCCGCGCCGACAGTTCGGCGGCCCCCTTGGCCGCCAGCGTCTCCAGTTCGGCGCGCCGCTCCCCGCTCCAGCGGATGGTGGGCACCGAGATGCTGAGCGCCGCGACCACCCTGCCGGTGCTGTCGCGCACGGGCGCGGCCACGCAGCTCACGTCCGGGTTGGACTCCCGCTCCTCGACGGCGATGCCGCGCTCCCTGATCTTCGCCAGCGCCTCGCGCAGCTCGGCCGGCGAGGTGATGGAGTTCTCGGTCATCGCCCTCAGCGGCTCGTCGCCGGGGCCGGGCAGGCGCGCGTCCAGCTCCTCCGGCGGCAGCGAGGCCAGCAGCATCTTCCCCACCGAGGTGCAGTGCGCGGGCAGGCGCCGTCCGGCGGCGGAGACCATCCGGACGGCGTGGGTGCTGTCCACCTTGGCGATGTAGATGACGTCCGCGCCCTCCAGGATGGCCACGTGCACCGTCTCGTCGCAGGTCTCGGCGACGCTCCGGGCCACCTGCTGCCCCTCGGCGGCCAGGTCGAGCTGCTCGGCGTAGCGGCTGCCGAGCTGGTACGTCCGCACCCCCAGGCGGTAGCGTCCGGGCTGTCCGGGAACGGGCACCAGGTACGAGCGGGCGGCCAGCGTGGTCACCAGCTCGTGGACGGTGGTGCGGGGCAGCCCCAGCCTGCGTGTGATCTCCGGCGCGGACAGGGTGCCGTCCCCGTCGAGGAAGAGTTCCAGTATGTCGAGAGCTCTGGTCACGGCCGGTACGAGACGTCCCATCGCCGCCCTCCCCCCATTCTCCCCGGGCCCCCGGGTCTTTCATGTTCGAGATTCCGAAGCCTGGCCGGAATCGCGAACACAGGTTATCCGCAGCCCGAACCGCCCGGCAACGCCTCCCGTCCGCCCCGGCGCCGCCCCGCCGCCGCATGAACCGCGCCGCCCGTGGCACTCGTCCCCCATGCCGAACACCGTCGTGGAAGGCCGTGATCTGGCCCTGAGCAACCTGGACAAAGTGCTCTACCCGGCCGCCGGTTTCACCAAGGGCGACGTGGTGGACTACTACGCCGCCGCTGCCGACGTCCTCCTCCCCCACCTGCGCGACCGCCCGGCGTCGTTCGTCCGCGCCCCCGGCGGTGTGGAGAGCAGCCCCTTCATGGCCAAGCACGTGCCGTCCGGCACACCGGACTGGGTGACCGTGCGCGAGGTGCACCGCGTGGACGGGAGCACCGACCGGCAGGTCCTCGTCCAGGACCTGCCGACCCTGCTGTGGGCCGCCAACCTGGCCGCCCTGGAGATCCACGTGCCCCAGTGGCGGCTTCCCGGCGAGGGCGAGGCCGACCGGCTCGTGTTCGACCTCGATCCCGGCGCCCCCGCCACGGTCGTCGAGTGCTGCGCGGTCGCCCGCTGGCTCCGCGACCGGCTGTCCCGGGACGGCCTGGACTCCTACGCCAAGACCTCCGGCTCCAAGGGCCTCCACGTGCTGGTCCCGCTGCGCCCCACCGAGTCCGCAGCGGTGGCCCGGTACGCCGAGCGGCTGGCCCGCGAGGCGTCGGAGGAACTGCCGGACCTGGCCGTGCACCAGGTGCCCCGGAGCCTGCGCACGGGCCGGGTCTTCGTCGACCACAGCCAGAACGCCTGGACGCGCACCACGGCCGCCCCGTACACCCTGCGCGCCCGCCCCCGGCCGACCGTCTCCACGCCGGTGACGTGGGACGAGATCGCCGGGTGCACGGATCCCGGCGACCTCGTCTTCACCGCCGGGGACGTCGCCCCCCGGCTGGAGCGGCACGGCGACCTGCTCGGCCCGCTGCTCGACGCCTCCCGCGCGGGCCGGCTGCCGGACGGCGGCTGACGGCCGTCCCGTCTCTCCCCCGCGCGAAGGGCAGCGGGGCGGGACCCGTTCAGGTGTTGCTGGTGCCCCAGCCGTCGTCGAGCGGCGAGCCCTGCGCGGCGCGGCGTCCCCCCATCGAGCGGACCTTGTCGGACACCGTGCCGGGCAGGCGGTCGCCCATCCGCTCGGACACCGTGTCGAGGGCCTTGCCCGCCATCTGCCGGCCGTTGACCGCGGCGGACTCGCAGGCGTTGCGCACCGCGGGGTTCTCCATGAACCGCCGTGCGCTCTTGCGCAGCTGCTCGTACCTCTCGCGCCCGGCCCGCGTGCCGAGCACGTACCCGACGGCCATCCCTACGACGAACGTGAGCCGGTAGCGCATTGGCTCCACCCTCTCCTCAGACATCTCCCTGCGCACCCCTGCACCGGGGTGCGGGCCGCGGTCCGCGGCGGACATCCCACGAGTACCCCGAGGGCCGGGACGGATACCGATTTCAGAGCACCCCCGGGGATGCGCTACTGTATTCCTCGCCAGCAGGGAACGCCCCCGGGAAACCGGAAGGGCGGTTCCACAGAGCAGTCCCCTGTAGCTCAATTGGCAGAGCAGCCGGCTGTTAACCGGCAGGTTACTGGTTCGAGTCCAGTCGGGGGAGCAGTGAGAGAGGGGCCCCGAACGGGGCCCCTCTCGGCGTATCGGGCGATCTTCCGGGTAGGCGCTCTGCGTCGCGGCGAAACCGGCAATCCGGTGATCACGGGCCTCACCGGCCGATGCCCACCCCGGCACGGGCGGCAGATCGTATGAGCGGCTATGCTGCGGCAGACGGCGCGCACAGATGTGCGTGACGCGCCGTTCCGGGGGCGGTAGCTCAGCCGGTTAGAGCAGCGGACTCATAATCCGTCGGCCGTGGGTTCGAGTCCCACCCGCCCCACACCGAGCCCCGTCGAAGGCGTTCCGGGGCACTCCGCCCGGACGGCCGGCACCCTGTCACCGGGCCCCGCCATCGCACGGGGGCCGCCCGTCCCCGGCGGATCCGGCCGGCGGGGCCCACGTCCTCCCGCCGCCTCTCCGCCCCGGATCCGGGGATCCCGACCGGCGTGGCGCACGGTCCGCGCACGTCTGTACGACCGCTGTCCAGGCGCTTTGTGAGAAACTTACCGGCGCTTTACCCGCACGGGCTCGTCCGTCGCCGCCGCCGGTCCCAGGGCCCGCCCGATCCGCCTTCCACGGAGAGAGCCTTGCCCATGAAACGCACACCGCTTCCGGGTGTCGGGGTCCAGTACGACGTCACCACCCACTCCGGACAGCACCTGTCCATCGTCGTCCACCAGGACGGGCGGCGCTTCCTCGGGTTCTACTCGGCCGACGACCCCGACAACTGCCAGGCGTCCTTCAAACTCGACCCCGACGAGGCGGCGTCGCTCGCCGCGCTGATCGCGCCCGACAGGGGACCGGACCTGGCCGTGGGCGAGCTGGACCTGGCCACCGAGCGCATCCCGGTCACCACCAAGTCCCCGTACCGGGGACGGCCGCTGGGCGACACCCGCGCCCGCACCCGTACCGGCGCGTCCATCGTCGCCGTGCTGCGGCGCACCGCGCCGCACCCCGCGCCGGGCCCGGACTTCCGGCTGGAGGCGGGGGACATCCTCGTGGTCGTGGGCACCCGCGAGGGCGTTGAGGAACTCGCCCAGATCATCACGGGGGGCTGAGTATGCACGACACCACCATCCTGCTCATCGAACTGGGCGCCATCATCCTCGGCCTCGGCCTGATCGGACGCTTCGCCGGACGGATCGGACTGTCCGCCATCCCCCTGTACCTGCTGGCCGGGCTCGCCTTCGGCAAGGGCGGGTTCCTGCCGCTCAGCGCCAGCGAGGACTTCGTCGCGATCGGCGCCGAGATCGGCGTGATCCTGCTGCTGCTCCTGCTCGGCCTGGAGTACAGCGCCTCGGAACTCGTCGACAACCTCAAGACGCAGTACCCGTCCGGACTGGTGGACTTCGTCCTCAACGCCACCCCCGGGGCCGTCGCCGCCCTCGTCATGGGCTGGGGCCCGGTGGCCGCCGTGGCGCTGGCCGGCGTCACCTGGATCTCCTCCTCCGGCGTCATCGCCAAGGTCCTCACCGACCTGGGCCGGCTCGGCAACCGCGAAACCCCCGTCATCCTCGGCGTCCTCGTCATGGAGGACCTGGCGATGGCCCTCTACCTGCCGATCCTGACCACCCTGCTGGCCGGCGTCGGCCTGGCGGGCGGCAGCCTCACCCTGGTCATCGCGCTGGGCACGGTGGGCCTGGTGCTGTACGTCGCGCTGCGCCACGGGCGGCTGATCAGCAAGTCGGTCTCCTCGGACAACCCGGAACTGCTGCTGCTGGTGGTCCTCGGACTGACCCTGCTGATCGCCGGCATCGCCCAGCGGCTGCACGTCTCCGCCGCCGTCGGCGCGTTCCTCGTCGGCATCGCCCTGTCCGGGGAGGTCGCCGAGAACACCCACCGGCTGTTCGCCCCGCTGCGGGACCTGTTCGCGGCCGTCTTCTTCGTGTTCTTCGGCCTGTCCACCGACCCGGCCAACATCCCGCCCGTGCTGGTCCCCGCGCTGATCCTGGCGGTGGTGACCGTCGTCACCAAGGTGGTCACCGGCTGGTACGCGGCGGGACGCGCGGGCATCAGTCCGCGGGGACGGCTGCGCGCGGGCGGCGCCCTGGTGGCGCGCGGCGAGTTCTCCATCGTCATCGCCGGACTGGCCGCCGGGGTCTCCAGCGAGATCAGGCCGCTGGCCACCGCGTACGTCCTGCTGCTGGTGGTCATCGGGCCGCTCGCCGCCCGCTGGACCGAGCCCCTGGTCCGGGCCGTGTTCCCGCAGCTGCTGCGTCCGGCGGCGCGGAAGGGCGAGGGGGCGGCCGGTGAGGCGCCGGCCTCGCAGACGCAGGCCGTCGCGGCCCCGGAGGGACTCCAGTCCCCCGGAGGCCAGTGAGGCCGCCGGTGAGGCATCATGTCCCCTCATGGGGATAGTCGCCGGTCTGGACAGTTCGTCCGAGTACACCCGCATCGTCGTCTGCGACACCGACACCGGTGCCGTCATCAGACAGGGACACGCCCCGCATCCCGTGCCGGAGGGCGCGGACGGCGGGGACGGCGCGGCCGCGGGCAGGCGCACCGAGATCGACCCGCAGGCCTGGCTGCTCTCGCTCGGTGACGCCGCGGCCGGCGGGCTGCTGGAGGGCGTCCAGGCGATCGGCGTCTCGGCCCAGCAGCACGGGCTGGTCCCGCTCGACGAGAACGGCGCCCCGGTACGGCCCGCGCTGGTCGGCAACGACCGGCGCGCGCAGACCGCGGCCGCCGACCTCGTCGACGCGCTCGGCGGACGCGAGGCGTGGGCGCAGGCGGTGGGGGTCGTGCCGCAGGCGGCGCAGCCCGTGGCGAAGCTGCGCTGGCTGGCGCGGCAGGAGCCCCACGCGGCGCAGCGCGTGGCCGAGGTGCTCCAGCCGCACGACTGGCTGGTGTGGCAGCTCCTGGGCCGTCCCGCCCGGCGCACCACCGACCGCGGCGGCGCCTCGGGGACGGGCTACTGGTCGGCGGCGACCGAGTCCTGGCGGCCCGACCTGGCGGAGCTGGCGCTCGGCCGGCCGGTGCGGCTGCCCGAGGTGATCGGCCCGGCCGAGGCCGCCGGGCAGACCCCGGAAGGGCTGCTGATCTCGGCCGGCACGGGCGAGACGATGGCCGCCGCCTTCGGGCTGGGGGTCGGCGTCGGCGACGCGGTGGTGTCCCTCGGGGCTTCCGGGTCGGTCTTCTCCGTCCACCACCAGGCGCTGGCGGAACCGAGCGGCATGATCACCTCGCTCGCCGACGCCACCGGGATGCACCTGCCGGTGGTGTACACCCTCAACGCCGTGCGGGCGCTGCGCGGCGCCGCCGACCTGCTGGGCACCGACCTGGAGGGGCTGTCGGCGCTGGCGCTGGAGTCCACCCCGGGCTCGTACGGGCTGGTGCTGCTGCCCTACCTGGAGGGCGAGCGCACCCCGGACCTGCCGCACACCGCGGGCACCCTGGCCGGGCTGCGGCGGGAGAGCATGAAGCCGGAGCACCTGGCGCGCGCCGCGTTCGAGGGGATGCTGTGCGGGCTCGCGGACGCCCTGGACGTGCTGCGGGGCAGGGGCGTGGCGGTCCGGCGGGTGTTCCTGCTGGGCGCCGCCGCCGAGCTCCCCGCCGTCCAGGCGATCGCCCCGTCCCTGCTGGGGGCGCAGGTGGTGGTCCCGCAGCCCGCGGACTACACGGCGCTGGGCGCGGCCCGCCAGGCGGCCTGGGCGCTGGGGGTGGCGCAGGGCACGCTCTCGCCGCAGCAGCCCCCGCTCTGGCCCGCGCCCGCCGGCCGGGTCCTGGAAGCGGGCGAGGAGCTGGCGGTGGGCCAGGCGGTGCGGCAGCAGTACGTGGCCGTGCGGGAGCAGACCCACCCGGGGGCGTTCGGCTGAGCCGCCCGGCCCGGCCCCGGCTCAGTCCAGGTAGCCCCTGAGCTGGTCCGCGTACGCGTGGTCGCGGAGCTTGGCGAGGGTCCTGGACTCGATCTGGCGGACGCGTTCGCGGGTGACGCCGAAGAGACGGCCGATCTCCTCCAGCGTGCGGGGGCGGCCGTCGTCGAGGCCGTACCGGAGCTGGACGACCTTGCGCTCGCGCTCGCCGAGGGTGGACAGGACCGCCTCCAGGTGCTCGCGCAGCAGCAGGAACGCGGCGGACTCCACGGGCGAGGGCGCGTCGCCGTCCTCGATCAGGTCGCCGAGGTGGACGTCCTCCTCCTCGCCCACCGGCGCGTACAGCGACACCGGCTCCTGGGCGAGGCGCAGCACCTCGCCGACCCGCTCCCCCGTCAGGCCGAGCCGGTCCGCCACCTCCTCGGGCGTCGGCTCGTAGCCGCGCTCCTGGAGGATGTGGCGCTGGACGCGGACGACGCGGTTGATCAGCTCCACGACGTGGACGGGGACGCGGATGGTGCGGGCCTGGTCGGCCAGCGCCCGCGACATCGCCTGGCGGATCCACCAGGTGGCGTAGGTGGAGAACTTGAAGCCCCGGGTGTAGTCGAACTTCTCCACGGCCCGGATCAGGCCCAGGTTGCCCTCCTGGACCAGGTCGAGCATGGTCAGCCCCCGGCCGACGTACCGCTTGGCGACGGAGACCACCAGGCGGAGGTTGGCCTCGATCAGCCGGCGCTTGGCCATCCGGCCCATGACGACCAGCCGGTCGAGGTCGAGGGCGAGCCGGTCGTCGAGGCCGGGGGTGCGCAGGAGCTTCTCCTCGGCGAACAGGCCCGCCTCGACGCGCCGGGCGAGTTCGACCTCCTCGGCCGCCGACAGCAGGGGGATGCGGCCGATCTCGCGCAGGTACTGGCGGAAGAGGTCAGCGGAGGGGCCGGACCCCTCGGATCTCAGCGACAGCGGGACGTACGGGGGCCGGCCGGGGAGCGGGAGCGCGTCCTGCTCCGGTTCCGCGGAGGGGCCGTCGGTCGGGAGGCCGGCCGGGTCCGCGGCGGGGACGCCGGGCGGAGGGGACGGGACGGACGGGGACACGGGCACGACGGGGGCGGTGAGGGTCGCGCCGGCCGGGGTCTGGGTCTGCACGGGGGCGGCCTCCAAGCTGATCGCTGCCGGTTCGGGGGCGACGCACGGGAGGGAGACGGGCGCGGCCGGGCCGCCGTCCGTCCCCGGTCGGATGAGCGGCTCTCCGGAAGATCGACGCTCCGAGGACTCGGGTACCGTCCCCAGTGTGGGGTACGACACACTCCGCCCACGAGAGTCGTGCGCCCGGTTTTTGGACTCCACCGTGACCGGACGCGCACGGAACGCCACGGGACGGGCCGCGGGAGGCCGCCCCGGACGGGAGGCGGGCGGGACAGGCGGGGGCCCGGCCCCGGAGGGCGGAGGTCTCAGCCCCAGAGGGCGGCGGCGCCCCGGTCGCGGAGGGAGCGTCCGTACCGCTCCAGCGTCCACAGCTGCTCGGCGACGGCCGTCTGGCCCTCATTGCCGGTGCTGACCAGCCGCTCGAAGGTGCCGCGCAGGTCGGCGATCCTGCGGTTGACCGCCTCCAGCCGCACCTTGACCAGGAACTCCCCGGCGTAGCCCTCGTCGGGCTCGCGGGAGGTGCGCAGCGGCTCCACGCTCAGCTCGGTGATCAGCGACCGCACCGTGTCGTCCGGCGCGGCGTCGCGCACCCGGGCGAGGTACTCCCCGTCGGCCCGCTCCACTCCCCCGGCCTTCTCGATGGCCTCGCGCACCGCGACGTAGGGGTCGGCGGTGAACTCGTCGGAGCCGTAGGCGTCGAAGAGCGGGGAGACCAGGTGCGGGAACTGCAGGGCCAGCTTGAGCAGTTCGCGCTCGGCCAGCCGCTGGGGGGTGCGCAGGTCGAGCCGGGGACCGCGCGGGACCGGGCCGGCCGGCGGCTGCGGCACGGGCGGCCCGGCGGGGCGGGGCTGCTGAGCGCCGGGGGCGGCGGCGCGGCGCTCGCGCTCCCAGCGGGCGAGCTGCCCCACCCGCCGGACGACGAACTCGGTGTCGAGGATGCCCAGCAGCCCGGCCAGCCGGACCGCGTACTGGTGCTGGATCGCGCCGTCCTTGATCCGGGAGACGATCGGCGCGGCCTCCTCCAGGGCGGCGGCGCGGCCCTCGGCGGTGTCCAGGTTGTGCTGTGCGGTGACCGAGCGGATGGCGAACTCGAACAGCGGGGAGCGGCCCTCCACCAGGTCCCGCACCGCCTCGTCGCCCTGGGCGAGCCGCAGCTCGCACGGGTCCATGCCGCCGGGGGTGATGGCGATGGAGGTGCGGGCGGCGAACTTCTGGTCGTCCTCGAAGGCGCGCAGGGCGGCCTTCTGGCCGGCGGCGTCGCCGTCGAAGGTGAAGACGACCTCCGAGCGGGAGTTGTCCATCAGCAGCCGCCGGAGGATCTTGACGTGCTCGCCGCCGAAGGCGGTGCCGCAGGTGGCGATGGCGCCCGTCACCCCGGCCAGGTGGCAGGCCATCACGTCCGTGTAGCCCTCGACGACCACGGCCCGGCCCGTCTTCGCGATCTCCCGTTTGGCCAGGTCGATGCCGTACAGCACCTGGGACTTGCGGTAGATCGCCGTCTCGGGGGTGTTGAGGTACTTGGGCCCGTTGTCGTCCTCGCGCAGCTTGCGGGCGCCGAAGCCGACGACCTCGCCGGTGATGTCGCGGACGGGCCACATCAGCCGGCCGCGGAAGCGGTCGATGGGGCGGCCGTTGCGGCTCTCCTGGGAGAGGCCGGCGAGGATCAGCTCCTTGTCGCTGAAGCCCTTGCCGCGCAGGAAGCGGGTGAGGTGGTCCCAGCCGGCCGGGGCGTAGCCGACGCCGAAGTGCGCGGCCGCGTCCTGGTCGAAGCCGCGCTCGGCCAGGAAGCGGCGGCCGATCTCGGCCTCGGGCGAGTCGAGCTGCTCGGCGTAGAACGCGGCGGCGGCCTTGTGGGCCTGGACCAGCCGGATGCGCTCGCCCTGCTGGCGGCCGGGCGCGTAGCCGCCCTCCTCGTAGCGCAGGGTGATCCCGGCCTGGGAGGCGAGCCGCTCGACGGCCTCGGAGAAGGAGAGGTGGTCCACCTTCATCACGAAGTCGAGGGTGTCGCCGCCGGCCTGGCAGCCGAAGCAGTGGTAGAGGCCCTTGCTGGGGCTGACGTGGAAGGACGGGGACTTCTCGTCGTGGAAGGGGCACAGGCCCTTGAGGTTGCCGCCGCCCGCCGGGCGGAGCTGGAGGTACTCGGAGACGACGGCGTCGATCGGGACCGCGTCCCGTACCGCCTTCACGTCCTCGTCGTTGATCCTGCCCGCCACGGCAGAAGTCTACGGCGCGTCCCGGACGCCCCGGATCCGGCGGACCCGCCTGTAACGATCGGCCCTCCCGCACCACTACTCGGTGTAAGGCACCCGGAGGAACGGAGGTGCGGCCGGTGTCCGACGACGCGGCACGCTTCACCAGCATGTACGACGCCTGCCGGCAGCGCGTGTGGGCTTACGTCGTGAGCCGTGCGGGACGGCAGGTGGCCGAGGAGGTGGTGAGCGAGACGTTCGCCGTGGCGTGGCGCCGGTTCGGCGACGTGCCGCAGCCGCCCCTGCCGTGGCTGCTCGCCGTGGCGCGCAACGTCCTGCGCGACACCGTGCGGGCCGACGTCCGCCGGGCCTCGCTCGCCGCGGAGCTGCGGGAGTGGACCGAGCGGACGGAGGACGACATCGCCGAGGAGGTGGCCGACCGGATGGCGCTGCGCCGCGCGCTGGCCTCGCTGAGCGACGAGGACCGTGAGGTCCTCGTTCTCGCCGCGTGGCAGGGGCTGGGTCCGCGGGAGGCCGCGCAGGTCGTCGGCTGCTCCGCGGCCGCGATGCGGGTGCGGCTGCACCGGGCCCGCAGACGGCTGGCCAGGGCCGCCGGGAGCGGCACGGCGCCGGCGCGTTCCGCCGCGCCCCTCCGGGTGCGGACCACAGGAGAGGATGCGTGAGATGAAGCACGACGTCATGCGGCGGCTGGCCGCGGCACGTCCCGGCCACCTCGATCCGGACCGGCCGGTGGACCCCGGGACGCGCGCCCGGGAACTCGACCGGGCGATGCTCCCGGCCGGGGCCGCGGACGGCCCGGCCGGCGGCCCGGGACCGGTCCCGCGGCGGGCGCGGCGGCCCCTGTGGCGGCCCCGTCCGGTGTGGGGCACGGCCCTGACCGCCGCGGCGGCCGCGGTGGCGGCGGCGGTGATCGCCTCCGGCGTACCCGGGGACGGCGTGGTGCGGCACGGCGGCACGGACGCCGCCCGGCCGTCGTTCGGCCCCTCCCGGGTGCTGCTGGCGGCGGCCTCCGACGTGGAGCGGACACCGGACGCGTCGGGCGCGTACTGGTACCGGGAGGAGCGCAGGGGCCGGCTGCGGGACGTCCCCGGCGGGGACTACACGCTCGACGTCCGGCACCTGTCGAAGAGGTGGGTCGCCGCCGGCACCGGCAAGCAGTGGTCCCAGGACCTCGACATGGGCGCCCGGCCCGCGAGCCCGGCCGACGAGGAGGCCTGGCGCGCCGACGGCTCGCCGAGGAAGTGGGACCTCACCGTCCCCGGCGCCCGACCCGGCGATGTGCGGGAGATCGTCACCTACGAGGGCCGGGGGCTGATCGGCTCCGACGCCCCGGGCGGCATCGCGGACAGCGGTCGCATGGGGGAGTTCGGCCTGGACGAACTGGCCGGCCTGTCCACCGATCCCGGGAAGCTCCGCACCCAGTTGGAGGCGCTGGTCGACCGGCGTTACAACGCCCCGCGGCGGGTCATGGACGAGATGCTGCTCCACACCACCGTCCACCTCGCCTTCCACATGCCCGCCACGTCCGGGCAGCGCGCCGCCGCCTACCGGTTGCTGGCCGCCCTGCCCGGCGTGCGGGACCTCGGCGAGGTCGAGACCCGCGACGGCCGGGTCGGCAACGCGGTCGCGATCGGGGACGGGAGCACGAACGGCGACCGGGAGCACCGGCTGGTCTTCGACCGGAGGACCGGAGCGCCCATGGCCACGGAGGACGTGGCGCTCAGGGCGCACGACGGCCACGAGCCGGGGGACCTCCTCGGCTACACCGTCATCACGGAGATGACCTGGACGGACCGGAAGCCGCCGTTCGACGAGGACTTCCCGGCGGATCGGCACGACGCGGCCGCCCCCGGCGCCGGCCGGACCGCCCGGCCCGAGCCGGCCGACGGGAACTGAGGCTTCCCGTTCCCCGTCCCGCCCCGTCCGCGCCCGTGCGCCGGCGGGGCGGACGTGGTGTCACCGCGCGCCGCCGACGCCCCCGGCGGAGACGCGGTGCGGGCCGAGGACCCCGGGGACGGGCCCCACGGCGGTGCGGATCGCGGGGCCGGTCGTGCCCGCCGCGCCACGGCCCCGGTCGGGGCCCGCGCGGATCAGCCGCCGGTCAGGTCGTCCAGGGCCACCGAGGGGTCGGCCAGCTTCTCCGGGTCCACCCGGCCGCCGGAGCGCACCAGCCGCCGGACGGGGCCGGCGGCGTCCCGGACGTTCATGCCCAGCCCGGCCAGCACCCTCTCCCGGCCCAGCCAGAACGCGGTGAACTCCCGTCTGCCGACGTCGCCGCGGACCACCACCTGGTCGTAGGAGCCCGGGGGCGCCCAGCCGGAGTACTCCAGGCTCGTGCCGTACTGGTCGGAGAAGAAGGACGGGATCCGGTCGTAGACCACTTCCTGCCCGAGCATGGCGCGGGCGGCTGCCCGGCCGCCGTCGAGCGCGTTGGCCCAGTGGTCGTCGCGCAGCCGGACGCCGAAGAGCGGGTGGTGGAGGGCCGCGACGTCGCCCGCGGCGTGGACGCGCGGGTCGGAGGTGCGCAGGGACGCGTCCACGGCGATGCCTCCCACGGGGTCGGCGGCCAGTTCCAGCCCGGCGGACCGGGCCAGGGAGACGCGGGGGGCGGCGCCGATCGCGGCGAGCACGGCGTGCGCCGGGTGCTCGTCGCCGTCCTCGGTGCGGACGGCCAGGACCTGGCTGTCCTGGCCGACGATCTCGGTGATCCGGGTGCCGAAGCGGAAGCGGACGCCGTGCTCGCGGTGGAGGTCGGCGAGGACGTCGCCCAGTTCGGGGCCGAGGGCGGAGTACAGGGGGGTGGCCCGCTGCTCGATGACGGTGACCTCGGCGCCGTAGGTGCGGGCGGCGGCGGCCACCTCCAGGCCGATCCAGCCCGCCCCGGCGACGACCAGGTGCCCGTTGTCGCGGCCCAGTCCGGCCAGGGCGCCGCGCAGCCGTTCGGCGTGGGCCAGGCGGCGCAGGTGGTGCACCCCGGCCAGGCCGGTGCCGGGGACGTCCAGGCGGCGCGGTTCGGCGCCGGTGGCCAGCAGCAGGGCGTCGTAGTGGATGCGGGTGCCGTCGCCGAGCTCCACCGTCCCGGCCTCGCGGTCGAGGCGGACGGCGGGCTGTCCGAGGTGGAGTTCGATCTCGGCCCGGGTGTACCAGGCGGGTTCGTGGAGGAGGACGTCGGCGCGTCCGGTGGTGCCGGCGAGGTACCCCTTGGAGAGGGGAGGCCGCTCGTAGGGGTGGTCGCGTTCGTCGCCGATCAGGATGACGCGGCCGGTGAACCCCTCGGCCCGCAGGGTCTCGGCCGCCCCGGCCCCGGCCGGACCGCCGCCGACGATGACGAACGTGCGGTGTGCGTCGACCACGTGGTCCTCCTCGCTGCGTGCCCCCCTGCCGGTGTGCGTCCCCCGTGAGCGTGCCGCATCGGCCGCGCCGCCGGAAAGGGGCGGGGATGGGCGGTTCGGGTGTGTTGCGGATGCGTTGCGGGTGTTGCCGGGGTTCTCGTCCGTTCTCCGGCGTTCCTCCCCCTTGGTCCTTCCCGTCCGCCGTCCCCGTCACGCCGCCGGCGGGCGCGGTCTCACCGCCGGTCTCACACAGCGGTACGGGCCGGGGTGTGGAGCAGTCGGCGGGCCGTCAAGGCGAGGGAGAGCTCGGCCACCTCGTGCGGGCGGCTGAGCGACCGGCCGGTGAGCTGCTCGAAGCGGCGGAGCCTGTTGAGGACGGTGTTGCGGTGGCAGAACAGCCTGCCGCCGGCCCGCCGCGCCGATCCGTCGCACTCCAGCCACACCGCCAGCGTGTCCAGCAGCAGGTCCCGGTCGCCGCCCTCCAGCCGCAGCACGGGCCCCAGCACCCGTTCGGCCAGCGCCGACGCCAGGTCGGGCGAGGAGACCAGCAGGGCCGCCGGGAGGTGTTCGTCCAGCAGGACCGGGTCGCCCCCGGGGGCGGCGGAGCGCAGCGCGGTCTCGGCGAGCCGGCGGGCGTCGCCGACCGCGGCCAGGCCGTCCACGGCGGAGCCGATGCCGGTCCGGACACCGGGCAGGGCGGGCAGGGCGGCGGCCAGCGCCTCCAGGAGGTCCGGGCCGTCCGCACCGTCCCCGGCGCCGCCCCCGCCGCTGCCGTCGCCGCTCCCGCCGAGCAGGACGATGCCCAGGTCCGCGTCGGCCCGGACGTGCCACAGGACGCGCGCCCCGGCCGGGACGGCGGCGCGGACGACGGCCCGGTGGGTCTCCCGGCCGGGGCCGGCGACGACCGCCACCGCGTACCGGCCCCGCTCGGGCAGCCCCAGCGCCTCGGAGACCTCCGGCAGGTCGGCGACGCGCATGGTGCCCTCCAGCAGGGCCTCCGCCATCAGCCGCCGGCGGTTCTCGCGGCGCCAGGTCAGGCGCCGCCCGGTCTGCCGGTACGCCTCGGCCACCACCGCGCAGTGCTCGTCGACGAAGTCCCACACCTCGGCCGCCATGTGGACCAGCAGCCGGGCGCCGTCGGGGTCGCGCCGGGTGACCTGGTCCACCAGGGCCTGCCAGACCACGGCCCCGCCGAGCCGGAAGGCGTGCAGCAGGGCGTCCAGCGGCAGTCCCTGCTCGGCGCGCCGGGCGCCGATCTGCCGGGAGCAGTGCCGGGCGGCCTCGCGCAGTTCCCCCGGGCGCAGCAGGGATCCCACGTTGTGCCGCAGCGAGCGGTGCACCTCGTGCCACAGCTCGTCCTGGTCCACCGAGGCGGCGCGGTAGGCGGGCTCCTCCTTCCGCAGCAGCGCGACGACGCGGTCGGTGAGCTGCGGCAGTTCGTCCATCAGGGGGCGGGCGGCCCGGTGCAGCACGGCCACGGCCTCCGCGTTCACAGGGGAACGTACGACGGGGTGCATCACGGTCCTCCACCTGGCGGGCATCAGGGGGCTGATGCCGCATTGTGGACGGGCGGGGTCGGGGACGCCAGGGGTGCGCCGACATTGCTTAGCGACCGCTCAGTTTCCCAGGTGTCCAAAGCTTCCGCGCGTCCTCCGTCAAGAGCGCGTCCCCCGGAGCCGCGTTCCGCGGGGTGCGGCGCGGCGGCCGTCAGCCGTCGCCCGCCGCCGCGAGGACACGGGTGAGCTCCACCCGGGAGCGGACGCCCAGCGCCGCGAAGACGTTGCGCAGGTGGTGGTCGACCGTGCGGGGGCTGACCGACAGCCGCAGCGCGACCTCCCGGTTGGTGGCCCCCTCCGCCACGCACCGGGCGATGCGGAGCTGCTGGGGCGTCAGCCTGCCCAGGACCCGGGGCCCGTCCGCGCCCGCCGCCCCGTCCGCCTCGCCGGTGGCCCGCAGTTCGGCGCGGGCCTGCTCGGCCCAGATCCGGGCGCCGCACCGCTCGAAGGCCAGGAGCGCGTCGCGCAGCACGCCGCGGGCCGCGCCGGGCCGCCGCCCGCGGCGCAGCGCCTTGCCGTGCAGCAGCTGGGTGCGTCCCCGCTCGAAGTCGCTGTCGGTGACGGCGTGTTCCTCCAGGGCGCGGGCGAACAGCCCGGGCGCCTCCTCCGGTCCGGCGAGCAGGGCCCGGCAGCGGGCGAGCTGGGCGGGCGCCAGCGGATCGGCGGTGACGGCCGCCCATCCGGTGAAGTACTCCACGGCGCGGCGGGCCGTTCCGGTGTCGCCGGCGAGGGCGGCGGCCTCGGCCAGACACGGCGCGGCCAGCGCCTGGAGCGCGAAGTGCCCCTGCCCGGCGCCCGGCCCGGAGCCCACCAGGGGGTCCAGCCGGGCCGCGGCCTCGTGCGGTCTGCCCTGTCCCATGTCGCAGCGGGCCAGGGCCCACTGGGCGAGGGTGGCGGCGACGCCCAGACCGTGGGGGCCGGCGTCCTCGCCCGCCGCGCGGGCGTGCCCGGCGCACGCCTCGGCGTCCCCCTCCACCGCCGCGGCCATCGCCAGCACCGCGTGGTGGTGGGCGGCGCAGTTGCGCTGCCCGGTGCGCCGCGCCAGACGCAGCCCTGTCCGGGCGTGGGCGCGGGCACGGCGGTGCCGTCCGGCCCGCAGCTCGCTGTAGGCCAGGTGCTCCAGCGCCTGCGGCACCAGGGCGGCCGGGCCGCACGCCCGGGCGGCGGCCAGGGCCCGGGTGTTGAGGTCCAGGGCGGCGGCGACGTCGCCGACGACCAGGGCCGCGATCCCGGCCCGGATCAGCCGCCAGGGCTGCCGCTCCTCGGCGGCGTGGTGCAGGACGCGGAGCAGCGGCGGGGCGCCGCGGGCGAAGTCCCCGCACAGCACGGCGTCCAGCCCGGCGCGGTAGTCGTCCAGCAGCGGGTCCCCGGCGGAGTGCGGGAGGGCGGCGATGCGGGCGAGGTCGGCGCGGAGGCCCCCGATGTCGCCGACCGCCCAGGACGCCTCGCTCGCGTGGAGCAGCGCCCGGCGGGCGGTGTGCGGGTCGTACGGGGCGAGCAGCCGGGCCGCGTAGGACAGGAGCTCGTGGGCGTCGGTGACCACGCCGTTGCGCAACTCCAGGGAGCCGCGCACGAGTTCGGTGCGGCCGCGGACGGCGTCGTGGACGGGCAGCGCGCGGGCCCGGTCCAGCAGGGCCAGGGCCCGGTACGGGAACCCGGCCGACCAGGCGTGCTCGGCCGCCGCGGTCAGCCGGGCCGCGCGGACGCCGGTGTCCTGGGCGTCGCCGTCCTGGTCGTCGCCGTCCTGGTCGTCGCCGGTGAGTTCGGCGGCGCGCCACAGGGCGTCGGCCAGTTCGGCGTGGCCGCGCTCGCCGGCGGCCGGCGTGTCGCAGGCGGCGGAGGCGAGGGCGTCGGCGAGGTGCGGGTCGGGACCCGCGGCGGACGCCGCGCGGTGGCGCAGGGCGGTCAGGTGCCGCGGGGTCCCGCCCGGGCCGCGGGAGTGGCGCTCCGCCAGGGCGCCGGCCAGCAGCCGGTGGGCGGTGCGGCGCCGCTCCGGCGGCTCCCCCCAGTAGGCGGCCAGGCGCAGCAGGGTGTGGGCGAAGCGGAGGGTGTCCCCCTCGCGCCGCAGCAGGCCTCGCTCCTCGGCCTCGTCCAGCGGCCCGGGACCGGTCCCGGCCCGGGCGGCGGCGCGCAGCAGGGTGGCGCGGTGGGCGGTGCCGCCGAGTTCGTACGCGGCGGCGGCCGTCAGGAGCAGGGTGCGGACGCCGCCGGGCAGCCGCGCCAGCCCGGCGGCGTACGACCGCAGTCTGGGTCCGGCCGGCGGCAGCGGGTGGGGCGGCGGGACGGCGCCGGTGAGCTGTTCGGGGGTGAGGGAGGCGACGAGGTCGGTGAGGAGCCCGGGGTTCCCCCCGCCGGTGTGGAGGAGGGCCTCCCGCAGGGCCGGGCCGGCGTCCTCGGGCAGCAGCCCGTCCAGGAGCGCCGCCGCGGCGGCGGTGTCCATCGGCTCCAGGGCGGTTCGGGGCAGGCCCGCCAGCAGCGGGTCCTCGGTCCCGTCGTCGTGCGCCCCGACGAGCATCGCCACGGGCAGGGGCGCGTCCAGGCGCCGGGCGGCGAAGCCCAGGGCCCGGCGGGACGGCTCGTCCAGGTGGTGGGCGTCGTCGACGCAGATCAGCAGCGGGCCGCGGGCCGCCAGGTCCTGCAGCAGGGCCCGCAGGGCGGCCGGCACCGGTCCCCGGGCCGCGGCGGCGGGCACCTCGCCGAGCGTCAGGGCCCCGGCGAGGGCCGCCGTGCGCGGGTCGTCCGGCGCCAGGCGGTCGGCGACGGGGTGCAGCAGGGCGTGCAGCCCGCTGTAGGGGACGGCGGTCTCGGCGGCGGCGCCCCGGACGCGCAGCACGGTGCCGCCGTCCCTCCCGAAGCGGGCGGCCGCCTCGTCGAGCAGGGTGGTGGTGCCGAGCCCCGGTTCGGACCGCACCAGCAGGGCGCCGCCCCGCCCCGCGCGGGCGCCGCCGATCAGTTCCGCCACGGCCGTCCGTGCCGCGTTCGCACCGTGCATCCGCGCATCCCTCCTCGGAAGGGACTCCCAGGTCGCCCGGGAATCTCCCACGACAGCACCATGCCCCACAGATGTCCATGTCGAAGTGGTCGTGCCGCGGCCGCCGCCCAGCGGTCGCCGGGGCGGCGTGTGCGCCCGCACAACCAGTCCTTACCGCCGGTACGGCGGTCCTGAGGCCGCAGCATGGCACACGCCTCCGACTTTCCTGAACGGTGCCGTCCGCCACCGGGAGCGGCCCCGGCGGGGCAGGGTTCGCCGGCCGTTCCCCCGCCGGGCCGTTGCGCGTCACCTCCCCCGGGTACCGGGCGACGGACGCGGAGATTCCGGCGGGACGGGAAAGGGACGGGCGGCAAATGCGTGTGCTGACGTGGAACGTGTGGTGGCGGTTCGGTCCGTGGCAGGAGCGGCGGAAGGCCGTCCTCACCGTGCTGCGCGACCTGGAGCCCGACATCGTCGGGCTCCAGGAGGTGTGGGCCGATCCCGGGGAGAACCTCGCGGAGTGGCTCGCGGGGGAACTCGGCATGCACTGGGTCTGGGCCCCCTCGGACAGGCCCGGGAGATGGCGGGAGCGCCTGGGCGACCCGGCGGCCGACATCGGCCTCGCCGTGCTCAGCCGCTGGCCCGTGGCCGCCCACGAGGCGGTCCGGCTGCCCGCGCCGCGGGACCTGGACGACGGGCGCATGGCCTTGTACGCGCTGGTCGACGCGCCCGCCCACCGGGTGCCGTTCTTCACCGCCCACCTGACCTCGGCCCGCCACGCCTCCGCCGTGCGCCGCGAGCAGGTGGCCGCCGTCGCCGGGCTGGTCGCGGCCCGCCGCGGCCGGACCGGCTTCCCTCCGGTGGTCACCGGCGACTTCAACGCCCGGCCGGACTCCGACGAGATCCGGCTGCTGGGCGGCCGCGGGACGCCTCCCGCCGTCCCCGGCCAGGTCCTCCTGGACGCCTGGGACCACGCCGACCCCCGGGAGCCGTCGGCCACCCGGGACATCGCCGGGTCCCGCGCCGCCGAGGGCCCCGGCGACCGGGTCGACTACATCCGCGTCGGCCCGCCCGGCCCCGGCGGCGCCGGCCGTGTGCTGTCCGTGCGGCGCGCGGGCGACGCCCCCGTGGACGGCGTATGGCCCTCCGACCACGCCGCCGTCGTCGCCGACCTGGCGGCACGGGAGCCGGGGGGCGGCCGCTGACCGCCGGCGTCAGATCCCGTCAGGGGTGGACAGCGGCAGCGCTTCGGGGGGGTCCAGGGGCAGCAGCCGGATGCCGCCGGGGCGCGCCAGGCCCTCCCTCAGCCGCCGCACCGCCCCGTCCGGCTCCGCCTCCCCCTCGGACAGCAGGTAGTCCTCGACGAACGCGCGGACCGGCCCGGGGGCGACCGTGCCCTCCTCCCGTCCCCCGCCGCCGGCCGCCCGGGCGAGCACCAGCAGCAGCATCCCGTGGACGCGGCCGGCTCCGGGCCGCAGCGCCGGCTGGAAGTACGGGAGGTCCAGGGCGCGCGCGCCGTGGCGGGCGTAGAAGCGCAGCCGGGCGGCCGGGTCCCCGTACGCCCGGTCCGCCTTGTGCGCCAGCGGGTGCTCCACCTCGGCGAGCGTCAGCAGCGGGCGGAAGCGCTCCTGCCACGCCCCGGCGACCTCCTCCAGCAGGAGGCTCCCCAGGCCCTTCGAGCGCAGCCCGGGGCGGACGGTCAGGTAGGACAGCAGCAGGACCCGGCTGCCGGGGTCCCACTCCCCGACGGCCGCCGCCACCGGCGTGCCGTCGGCCTCCACGGCGGCGGTCACCACCGCGGTCCCCTCTGCCAGCCGGGTGCGGAGCCACTCCAGGGTCTCCATCTCGTCGGCCGGGAACGACGGGACGAGCAGGTCGTCGTAGACGCGCGCCAGCAGCGGATCACCGTCGGCGACGTCCCGTACCCGCACCGCCGCCTCCTCAGCCCACGGGCCTACGCCCCTCCGTCCGTCCTCTCGTCCGTCACCCGGCGGAACACCCATCCCGCCACGACCGCCAGCGTGAGGACCACCACGATGATCCCCCATGCGCCCCAGTCCTTCACCTCGTAGCCGGACTGGAAGATCTGGCCGAGACCGGAGATGCCGATCGCCGCGATCACCGCGAGCAGGGTGTCCAGCCTGTTCCTGCGCCGGCGTTCCGCCTCCGCCTCCGCCCGGCTCTCCTGCTCCCTGCGCTGCCCGGCGATCTTGTCGACGACCACGCCGAGCTGCTCGTGCGCCACCTCCTCGATGCGGTGCACGAGCTCGTCCACCCGCTTCGGGTAGCCGGAGGCGTCCAGCATCCGCTCCAGGGTGTGGGCCGCGACCGGCGAGGAGAGCAGGGACGGGGAGCGGATGAGCGCCATGGTCGACCTGGCCTGTATCGCGAACTCGTCCAGACGGATCTTCTCCGCGTCCAGCTCCCTCGACAGGTCCGCCAGGACGTCGGCGCCGGCCGACGACCGGCCGTCCCCGGCCACCCTCGCCTGCAGCTCCCTGATCTTCCGGTAGTGGTCGGCCAGTTCGTCGGACCAGCCGGCGAAGAGCCCCTCCAGGGAGGCGGCGAACTCCGCCATGGCCCTGTCCCCCTTCATGACGAAGTCGGCGGTCCCGAACCCGACCAGCACCGTGGTGTTGCAGGTGGTCAGCACCCGGTTCCCGGTCACGTTCACGAAGTCCGACGACAGGGCCTCGCCGGTGACGTAACGGCTCCACTCGGCCACCGCCCCCGTGAAGTTGGGGACCGGGCTGGTGAGCACCTGCGCCCCCGCGGCGGCGGCGAGCTCCTCGGGAGTCGTCACCTCGCGGCGGGCGGAGGAGGGGTCCGCGCGCGGGCCCGGGACCACCGACGCCTCGTCGACCGAGACGACCACGTGGAACATGCCGGGCCGGGCGACGGCCCTCACCCGGTCGAACCCGTCGGCCGCGCGCAGTCCTTCCGCGGTGTCCAGGGCGAGTTGCAGGGCGAGGTCCGACAGGCGCGGCCAGTGCGCCGCCCCGGCGCCGCCGTCCCCGGCGCCGCCCGAGAACACCACGCGTCCCGCGCCGTGTTCGGGCGCGGCCCGGAACATCAGCGCGTGGAGGCCGGCCGGGGAGAGGTCCTCGGCCTCCGTCTCGAAGCGGACGCAGTGGTTGCCGAGCCGGGAGAACCTGATCTCGGCCCTGAGCCTCGCCAGTTCCGCTCCGTCGAGGCCTCGGACGGCCACCTCCGGCAGGTGGACGGAGGCCCCCTCGTAGCGGCGGCCGAGCGAGTCCGCCCCGTCCCAGACGTCGTCCAGGTCCAGGGAGTGGTGGACCTGGACGGCTCCGGCCCCCGCGAGACGCCACCCGGCCGCCTCCCGTACGGCGCACTCGACGGCCTCCTCGGGGCTGACGCCCCGCAGGGAGAACGGGTACAGGTACACCACCGTGCCCCGGTCCAGCCGCAGCCAGTCCCTGCCGGCGTCGCGGCTCAGGGCGGCGAGGCTGAACCGGTGGGCGCGGAGTTCGCTGCGGTGCCTCCGGTCGATCCGGTCGTCGTCCTCCGCCGCGGCCAGCGCCTCGATCGCGGAGTCCGGCGGGGTTCCGTCCCGCAGGAACGCCTCGGCCGCGCGTGCCGCGAGGGCCGTCGCGGTGCCGTGGGCGGTGTCCCTGTCGGCCACCCGCGTCACGTACTCCCGTACGCCCGCGTACTCCGCGGGGAGCTCCGCGGCCAGCGCGGCCGCCTCCCGGGCGTGCGCCACGGCGCTGTCGGTGGCCTCGGCCAGCGCGGTGAACAGGCCGCTGGCCATCGCGTTCTCCGCCGTGATCCTGGCGTCCAGGGTGTCCATCAGGCGGAGCGCCGCGTCCGCCGCCGTCCCGTCCGCGGGGTGCCGGGGCGTCCAGTGGTCGCGGACACAGCCGCGTGCGCCCCGCAGCGTGTCCCAGAGCAGGCTGAAGTGGTAGGAGGTCTCCCACGCCTCCGCCACCTCGTGGACCAGGTAGAGCAGCAGCAGGGGCACGCCGCCCGGCTCGTCCGTCACCTTCGGCAGCTGTGCCGACACCTCCGCCGCCGCCTGGGCCAGGCGGTCCGGCGGCCGCCTGCCGGAGGGCACGCCGTCCCGGATGGGCTCGGTGTTCCAGCGCGGCAGACGCCACAGGCTCCGGGTGTCCACTCCCCGGCGGTCCAGCCAGGCACGCAGGGGCTCGGGGTCCCCGTTCCACAGGGGGTCCGTCAGTTCCGCGAACATCCGGGCAGGCTAGCGGTCCCCGCCGGCTTCCGGTACGGCTCCGCGGAACCGGTGCGTGTACCGGGCAACGGATACGGGCGTCCCACGGTGCGGGCGGGCCCGCGGCGATCATGCCCGGAAAAGGCCGGGACACCCGGCGCGGCTCGGGCCAGAATCGGCCCTATGGACACCGAACCCGCACAGCGGCCCGCGCGGCCCGTGAACCTGACCGAGGCGCTGGCCTCCTTCACGGACGTCTACAGCCCGCGGATCGTCACCCGCGTCAACGACTACGACGTGCGGATCGCCCACGCCGAGGGGGAGCACGTCTGGCACGTCCACGAGGACACCGACGAGTTCTTCCTCGTCCTCGACGGCCGGTTCGACATCGCCCTGCGCGACGCCGACGGCGTCGAGTCCACCGTCGTGCTGAACAAGGGGGACGTCTTCGTCGTGCCGCGCGGCACCGAGCACAAGCCGTCCTCGCCGGGAGGGTCGATCCTGATGTTCGAACCCACCGGCACGGCCTCGACCGGCGACCGCCACGAGGGCGAGATCCCCTCCCACGTGGACAGCACCACCGGGCACGCCCTCTCCTGACGCCCGGCCCCGCCGTGCGGCCGGGCTCCCGCCGAGGGCCGTTCCCAGGGCGCCGCACACCCGCCGGGCGCGGTGCCCGGCGGGTGCGGTGCGTGGGGTGACACGCGGTGGGAGGGGTTACCGGATGAAGAGACTCCGGCCCTCCACCTCGACGTGCTCGCCCGGGTAGACGGTGTCCACCGCGTACCCGGTGCAGTAGTCGCCCTCGAAGATCAGGGCCGCCCGGTTGGTGTAGTTGCCGACCGTCGTCTCGCGGCCGCGTCCGTCGCCGCCGCGTCCGTCGTCGTTCCCGCCGCCGGTGGGGGTGGTGGCGGGAGTGGTGGTGGCGGGTGTGTCGGTGGCGGTGCCGGCGGGGGTGTCGGCCGGCAGCTGGGCGGCGATGTCGGCGGCGGCGCCTTCCTCGAGGGTCACGGCGCGGCCGCCCCGGTCCCCGAGGAGGGCGTAGCAGCCGCTCGGGTTCTGGAAGGACCTGTCCCCGAGGACGAGGAGTCCCTCCGCCGCGGACGCGGAGGTGGGAACGGAGAGGGTCATCAGAGCCGCCGCGGCGAGGGAGCCCAGCGTTGTGGTGATACGTCGCATGGACGGTGTGCCTTTCCGAAGAACTGGCAGAAGGTCGGGCCCGGTGGGGCCTCACCCCCGATGCAATCCGCCCGCCGTCCCGTCTGCCACCGCAGTTGGGGCGTTGGGGTGGTTGTCGCCCGCCGCCGTCCTCCGGTCCGGTGCGTGGCCGGCCCCGGGACCCGTCGGGCGATCGGGTGGCGCCGGGCCCCGGGGGCCGTGGGGACTCGCCCCGTTCGCGGTCGGACCGGGACCCCTTCCGGACCGGTGCCGCGCGTGTGACCGCCGGCCGCGTCCGGCTCACCCCGCGCCGGTGTCGACGACCGTGGTGCCGGTGCCGGTGAGGCGGGCGTGGAGGCGGCGGGCCGAGGCGTCGGTGAGGGAGGCGATCTGGTCGACGACCACCCGCAGCCGGTCCGCGTCGGTGCCGGCCGCCGCGAACAGCGCGCGGAACTGGGGGTCCAGGCCGGCCGGGGCGCGGGCGGTCAGCGCGTCCGCCAGTTCGAGGAGGACGGCGCGCTGCTCGCGGCGCAGCCGCTCCTGGTCGGGGCGCTGCATGACGTACCGGGCGGCGACGGCCTTGAGCACGTCGCACTCCAGCCGTGTTCCGCGCGGCACCACCAGGCGGGCGGCGTAGCGGGTGAGGCGGCCCGGACCGTACACCTCCCGGGTGGCGCCCTCGGCGGCCAGGCAGAAGCGGCCGATGAGCTGGCTGGTGGCGTCCTTCAGCCGGGCCTGGGCGACGGCCGTCCCGTCGTAGCCGTGCGGCCACCACTCCTGGTCCAGCAGCCGGTCGAGGGCCTCGGCCAGTTCGGCCTCCTCGGTGCCGGGCGGCGCGTAGCGGCGGGCGGCGACGGCAAGCACCTCGCGGCGCTCGGGCTCGGCCAGCAGGAGGTTGGGGTCGAGGTGCCCGGCGTGGAGGCCGTCCTCCAGGTCGTGGACGGAGTAGGCGACGTCGTCGGACCAGTCCATGACCTGCGCCTCGAAGCACCGCCGGCGCCCGGGGGCGCCGCGCCGGAACCACTCGAAGACCGGCAGGTCGTCCTCGTAGACGCCGAACTTCTTCGAGGCGGGGTCGTCCGGGTGGCCGCCGCGCGGCCAGGGGTACTTGGTGGCGGCGTCCAGCGCGGCGCGGGTGAGGTTGAGGCCGACGCTGACCGGCCGGACGCCGTCCCCGGTCCGCTCCTCGGCGAACCGCTTCGGCTCCAGCCGGGACAGCAGCCGCAGCGACTGGGCGTTGCCCTCGAAGCCGCCGCAGGGCGCGGCGATCTCGTCCAGCACCCGTTCGCCGTGGTGCCCGAAGGGCGGATGGCCCAGGTCGTGGGCGAGGCAGGCGGTCTCCACCAGGTCCGGGTCGCAGCCGAGCGCGTCGCCCAGCTCCCGGCCGACCTGGGCGCACTCCAGGGAGTGCGTCAGCCTCGTGCGGGGGGTGGCGTCCCACGCCTGCGCGGCTCCGCCGGGGGCGACGACCTGGGTCTTGCCCGCCAGCCGCCGGAGCGCGGCGGAGTGGAGCACCCGTGCCCGGTCGCGCTGGAAGGCCGTCCGGCCGGGGCGTTTGTCGGGCTCGGGCACCCAGCGTTCGAGTGCCGCCGCGTCGTAGTGCGCGGTCTCGTGCCCGGTCTCGTGCAGGGTCTCGTCCATGCCGTACGCATCGCCGTGTCCGCCGTCCACACACCGACCGTACGCGTGCCCTGCGACATCCGGGGGCCGCTGCGGCGTCCGGGGGTCACGAGGCGCGGGCCGCGACGCTCAGGCGGCCGGGAAGGGAGGCGGCGCGGGCCTCGTCGTAGCGGTGCAGCACCAGGCGGGCCAGGGCCGGGTGCGCGCCGAGCGGCCGGGCGGCGGGCAGGCCGGGGACGGCCCGCGCGCACCGGGCGGCGAAGAGGCCGGGGGCGGTGAAGTACGAGGCGACGGCGGTGCGGTGGCGGCCCGCGGCCCGCAGGGCGGCCACCGCCTCGGGAACGGTCGGCGCGGCGGCCGAGGCGTAGGCGGGGACGACGGGGGTGCCGCCGAGGCGGGCGGAGAGCAGGGCGGCCGTCCGCCCGGCGTCCACGGCGGACTCCGGGTCGCGGGAGCCGGCGGCGGCCAGCACCACGCCGCCGGTGCGGGAGGCGGTCCAGCCGGTCTCCGCCAGGCGCGCGGCGAGGGCGTCGGCGAGCAGGGGGTGCGGGCCCAGCGGGGCGGCGATCCGCGTCCGCAGGTGCCGGGCGGCGGCAGCGGCCCGCGGCAGGTCGTGCTTGACGTGGTGGCCGCGGCCGAACAGCAGCGGGACCAGGACGGTCTCGCCGGGCGGCAGCGCGTCCAGGGCGTCCGTGAGCAGGGGCTCGTTCAGTTCGACGTGCCCCAGTTCCGCCCGCAGTCCGGGCCGCAGCGACCGGACGAGCGCCAGCAGCGCGGTGACGGTGCGCAGCGCCTCGGGGTCGCGGGAGCCGTGGGCGACCGCGACCAGGACGGGCGCGGGGCCGGGCAGGAGGGAGGGAGTCATGGGGGCGAGTGTGGCGGGCGCCGGTTGCCCCGCCGTTGCGCGGCCGTGTCGTCCGGTTGCGGACGGCTCACGCCGCGCCCCGGGCCGGGAGGAGGCCGGTGTGCCCCTCCCGTAACCCGCGGGGGCGCGGGGCGTAACACGCGCCGCGCACGCTGTGCGGCATGAGCGCGACGACTGCCCCGCCCGCCGGTCCGGCCCCCGGTTCCCCCGCGGCGTCCGTGGAAACCCACTGCCCCTACTGCGCCCTGCAGTGCGGCATGGCGCTGCGGCCGGCCGCGGACGGCGCGGCGGGCGGTGTGGAGGCGGTCGGGCGCACCGCGTTCGACGTCAACCGCGGCGCCCTGTGCGGCAAGGGCCGCACCGCGCCCGCCCTGCTGTCCTCCCGGGTGCGGCTGACCGGGCCCCTGGTCCGCCGCCGCCCCGGCGGGCCGCTGGAGCCGGCGTCCTGGGAGGAGGCCCTGGACCGCGTCGCCCGGGGCCTGTCGGAGGTGCGGGCCGCGCACGGGCCGGACGCGGTCGGGGTGTTCGGCGGGGGCGGGCTGACGAACGAGAAGGCGTACGCGCTGGGCAAGTTCGCCCGTCTGGTGCTGGGCACCTCGCAGATCGACTACAACGGGCGGTTCTGCATGTCCTCGGCCGCCGCCGCCCTGAACAGGGCGTTCGGTCTGGACCGGGGCCTGCCGTTCCCGCTGGCGGACATCCCCCGCACCGGCTGCGTGATCCTGGTGGGCGCCAATCCCGCCGACACCATGCCGCCCGCCCTGCGGTACTTCGCCGAGCTGCGCGAGAGGGGCGGGAAACTGGTCGTCGTCGACCCCCGGCGCACCCGGACCGCCGAGCAGGCCGACCTCCACCTGGCCCCGCGTCCGGGCACCGACCTGGCCCTCGCCCTGGGCATGCTGCACCTGGTGGTGGCCGAGGGGCGGGTGGACGAGGAGTTCGTGGCGGCCCGCACCACCGGCTGGCCCGAGGCGCGCGCCGCGGCGATGGCGCACTGGCCGGAGCTGGTGGAGCGGATCACCGGGGTGCCGGTGCCGCGGCTGCGGGAGGCGGTCGCGATGTTCTGCGACGCGCCCGCCTCGATGGTGCTCACCGCGCGCGGTCCCGAGCAGCAGTCGAAGGGCACCGACACCGTCGGCGCCTGGATCAACCTGTGCCTGGCCACCGGCCGGGCGGGCCGCCCGCTGTCCGGCTACGGCTGCCTGACCGGCCAGGGCAACGGCCAGGGCGGGCGCGAGCACGGCCAGAAGGCCGACCAGCTCCCCGGTTACCGCCGGCTGGACGACCCGGCCGCGCGCGAGCACGTGGCCCGGGTGTGGGGCGTGGACCCGGACGTGCTGCCGGGGCCGGGGCGCAGCGCGTACGAGCTGCTGGACGCGCTCGGCCGCGACGTGCGCGCCCTGCTGCTGACGGGCTCCAACCCGGTGGTCTCCGCGCCGCGCGCCGCCCATGTGGAGGAGCGGATCGCCTCGCTGGACTTCCTCGCGGTGTGCGACGTGGTGCTCTCCGAGACGGCCAAGCTGGCCGACGTGGTGCTGCCGGTGGCGCAGTGGGCGGAGGAGACGGGCACGACGACCAGCCTGGAGGGCCGGGTGCTGCTGCGCCGCAAGGCCGTGGACGCCCCGCCCGGGGTGCGCACCGATCTGGAGGTGCTGAACGCGCTCGCCGCCCGGCTGGGCTGGGAGAGGGGCTTCCCCACGGACCCGGAGGAGGTCTTCGGCGAGCTCCGCCGGGCCTCGGCCGGCGGCCGGGCGGACTACTCCGGCATCACCTACCGGCGCATCGCCGAGGAGGACGGCGTCTTCTGGCCGTGCCCGGACGTCCCCGCGGGGGACGGCTCCCCCGGCCCGCACCCCGGCACCCCGCGCCTGTTCCTGGACCGCTTCGCCACCGACGACGGCCGGGCCCGCTTCGTGCCCGTCGCCCACCGGCCCCCGGCGGAGGAGCCGGACGCGGAGTACCCGCTGCTGCTCACCACGGGCCGGGTGCCGGCCCAGTACCAGTCGGGCGCCCAGACCCGCCGGGTGGCGGAGCTGAACGACGCCGCGCCCGGCCCCTTCGTCGAGCTCCACCCGCGGCTGGCCGGGAGGCTGGGGGTGGCCGGGGGCGAGCCGGTCGCGGTGGTCTCGCGGCGGGGCCGGGCGGTGGCCCCGGCCCGGATCACCGCCGGCATCCGCCCGGACACCGTCTTCATGCCGTTCCACTGGCCGGGCGCGGGCCGCGCCAACTCCCTGACCAATCCGGCCCTGGACCCCGTCTCGCGGATGCCGGAGTTCAAGGTGTGCGCGGTCCGGGTGGAGCGCGCCGGGGACGGCGGCTCCGGCGGCACAGCCGCGCCGGGGACGCCGGAGGCGGGGTGAGCGCGGCGGCGGGCGGACCGCGGAGCGCCTCCGGGGAGGACGCCGCCGCGCGCCGCGGTCAGTCGCTCCCCGCCTCCCCGCCGTCCGCCTCGCGCACCTCCGCGGCGACCCACGCCAGGTAGTCCGCGCCGCCCCGGACGACGGGGGTGGCGATGATCTCCGGGGTGTCGTAGTCGTGGGCCGCGCGCAGGTGCGCCTCCAGGGCGTCGTAGCGGTCCGCCGTCGTCTTCAGCAGCACCTGCCACTCGCGCTCGGACTGCACGGCGCCCTCCCACCGGTACACCGAGGTCACCGGCCCGGTCACCTGCGCGCACGCCGCGAGGCGGGCCTCCACCGCGCCGCGGGCCAGCGCGTCGGCCTTCTCGGGGGTGTCGGTGGTGGTCAGCACGGTCAGGACGCCCGCCGTCCGCACCGCCCGCGTCGTCTCCGTCATCGCCGCCGCTCCTCGTCTCGTCCCTGTCGCCCGTCCTGCCGGTCCTGCCCGTCCTGCCGGTCCTGCCGGTCCTGCCGGTCCTGCCGGTCCTGCCGGTCCTGCCGGTCCACGGTAGCCGGGCGGCCCCGGCACGCCGCGGGACGTCACCTGCGGTGCGCGCGGTGCCGGTGGCCGGTGACAACAGCCGCCGCGACTACGGCGGGACGGGCGCGATGCGCGCCTGTCCGGTGCGGCGCGGCGTTCCCGCCGGGGACGCGGTCGGCGACCACGCGGGCTTCGACACCTGGGACTCCCGCTCCCGGGCCCGCCGGATCTTCGGCGTCGAGCGCGCCCCGCCGGTGAGCCGGGACTTCCACGTCCGCCGCGCGCCGGCCCTGTGCCGGGCGGCCGGTGCCGACGCGTACGGCGTCGGGGCCGGGGAGCCGCACGGCGCCATCTGGTGCCACGGCGCCCTGCGCGAGGTGGCGAGTGCGGTCAAGGCCGGGCCGGACGCCGCGTTCACCCCCGGCCCGCGCTTCCCCGGGCCGCGCGGGCGGGATCCGGGGCGGGCCCTGGCCGACCGAGCCCGGCGGGCGGGCCCGCCGATCAGGTGGAAGCGCTCCGCGCAATACCGCGGTCACTCGTCAGGGGTATCCCAACCCGCTTTTCAGACAAGGAGATTGACCTCACACGCCGGAAGGGCGTTGTCTCCGGGTGCGGACCTCGCCCACCGCGTCGCCTCTCTCCCCCCCCCCGGAGCCACGCCATGATCGCCATCCCCCACCGCCTGCCTCCGGCCGGACCGCCGCCGGGCCGCCGCCGTCCCGTCCCGCTGTACGCGCCGGGCCCCGGCGGGAACGGCCTGCACGCGCTGTACGAGCGGCTGCGGGCCGAATACGGTCCGGTCGCCCCCGTGGCCCTCGCCCCGGACCTCCACGCCTGGCTCGTCCTGGGCTACCGGGAGGTGCTGCTGCTGGCCCGGAACGAGCGGGACTTCGGCCGCGACCCGCGGTGCTGGAACCTGCTGCGCGAGGGTCTCGTCCCGGCCGGCTCACCGCTGCTGGCGTCCCTCGGCCTGCGCCCGGCTCCGCCGCCCGCCGGCGGGCGGCGGCACCCGCGGATGCGGGCGGCCGTCACCGGCGCGCTGGCCCGGTTCGGCGGGCACGAACTGGGCCGCGCGGTGCGGGCCGCGGCCGAGCGGCTGGCCGGCTCCTTCGCCGGGCGGCGCGAGGTCGACCTGGTGGCGCACTACGCGCGCAGGCTGCCGCTGTCGGTCCTCGCCCTGCTGCTGGGCGCGGACGAGCGGACCGGCTGGCAGGTGGCCGAGGCCGCCGCCGGCGCCGCCGCGGTCAGCGCGGACTCCCCCGACGCCGTCCGCCGCCTGGAGCGCCTCCTGGGCGCGCTGATCGCGGAGAAGCGCGGACGGCCGGGCGCCGACGTCGTCTCCCTGCTGCTGGCGCACCCCGCCGCGCTGACCGACGAGGAGGTGCTGCACAGCGTGGCGCTGACGGCCGGGATCGCCCACCAGACGACCAGGGACTGGATCGCCTCCGCCCTCCACGTCCTGCTGACCGACTCCGCCGTGCGGTCCTCCCTGGACGACGGGCGCCTCACCGTGGACGACGTCCTCGACCTGGTGCTGTGGCGGTTCCCTCCCGTCCAGCACCTCCCCGCCCGCTACGCCACCCGCGACCTGCTCCTGGGCGGGCAGGACGTCCGGGCCGGGGACATGCTCGTCCTGGGGCTGGCCGCCGCCAACACGGACCCCCGGGCGCTGCCCCGGGGCGGGCGGCCGGTGCCGGGGAACCGGGCGCACACGGCGTTCGGCGCGGGCCCGCACGCCTGCCCGGCCCAGGCGCAGGCCCGGCTGATCGTGCGGACGGCCGTGGAGGTCCTCCGGAACCACCTGCCGGACATGGAACTCTCCGTGCCCCAGGAGGAGTTGGTGTGGGCGTCGTCGCCCTGGGCCAGGCGCCTGGCGGCGCTGCCCGTCCGGCCGGCCGCGCGGCGGACCGCCTCCGCCGTGCCGTGCGCGTCCGTGCCGTGCCCGTCCGCGCCGTGCGCGCCGCCGGCCCCCGAACCGGCCTGATCCCGCCCGGGCCGCGCCGTCGTCCGGGGCTCACACCCCGGGCCGGTGCGCGCTGAGGGCGGCGTTGCCCGGGGGAAACAGCCGGGATGCCGGAGGGAAACAGCGGCGCGGCACGCTGCCCGCATGACCTCGACGACACGTGTGGTGGTGATCGGCGGCGGGATGGCCGCCGCGCGGCTCGCCGGGCAGCTGTCCGCCGCCGGCGCCGCCGTGGACCTGACGGTCGTCGGCGAGGAGCCGTACGCGCCGTACAACCGGGTGCTGCTGGCCGAGGTGCTGGCCGGACGGTACGGGCCGGAGGTGACGGCCCTCCCCCTGCCGCCCGCCGCCCGCTGGCTGCGGGGGGTGCGGGCGGTCCGCCTGGACCGGGCCGGGCGGCAGGTGCTCTGCGACGACGGCTCCTCGGTGCCGTACGACACCCTGGTGCTGGCCACCGGCGCCAACCCGGTGCTGCCGCCGCTGCGCGGCCTGTCCGGCGGCGGCCCGCCCGGCGCCGCCCCGGGCGGACGCGAACTGCCCCGGGGCGTCCACCCCTTCCGCACCCTGTCCGACTGCCGGGCCCTGATGGCGGAGGCCCTCCCCGGGACGCGGGCGGTCGTGGTCGGCGGCGGCCTCCTGGGGGTCTCCGCCGCCCGCGCGCTGGCCGGGCGCGGCGTCCGCACCGTCCTCGCCCACCAGGGCGAGCACCTGATGGAGGGCCGGCTGGACGCCCGCGCCTCGGCGCTGCTCCGCGACCACCTGGAGGGCCTGGGCGTGGAGGTCCACACCGAGTGCCGGGTGCGCGGGCTGGAGACCCGGACCGGCGGGACCGGCGGGCGGGCCGTCCGCGCGGTCGAACTCGCCGACGGCTACCGGCTGGAGGCCGAGGTCGCCGTGCTGGCCTGCGGCGTACGGCCGCGGACCGGGCTCGCCCGGGCGGCCGGGCTGGAGGTCCGCGAGGGGATCGTCGTCGACGACGGGCTGCGCACCTCCGATCCCCGGATCCACGCCGTCGGCGACTGCGCCGAGCACCGCGGGACGGTCTACGGCCTGGCGGGCGCCGCCCAGGACCAGGCCGACGCGCTGGCCCGCGTCCTGCTGGGGGCGGACGGCGCCGCGTACGCCGGCACCCGGGCGCTGACCCGGCTCACCCTCGCCCCGCCCGCCGGCGGACCGGGCCGGACGCTGGACCTCGCCGCGTTCGGCGAGACCGTGCCCCGGCCGGAGGACGACGTCGTCCGCCTCGCCGACGCCACGCGCGGCCTCTACCGCAAGGTCGTCGTCCGCGGCGGCCGGCTCGCCGGCGGGATCCTCCTGGGCGACCTCGGCGCCGTCGGCACGCTCGCCCGCACCTGGGAGGACGACGAACCGCTGCCCTCCGCCCCGCTGCTCCACCTGATCACCGACGATGGAGGCCTGTAGACATGCCCCGAACGCCACACCCCACGATCGTGCTCGTCGGACACGGGATGGTCGGCCAGCGGTTCCTGGAGGAGCTCGCGGACCGGGGGGTCACCGGGCGGGCCCGGGTGGTCGTGCTGTGCGAGGAGCCGCGGCCCGCGTACGACCGCGTCCACCTCACCTCGTACTTCTCCGGCACCTCCCCCGAGGAGCTGTCCCTGGTGGACGAGGGCTTCATGGCGAGGCACGGCATCGAGCTGCACGTGGGCGACCCGGCCGTCTCGGTCGACCGCGAGGCGCGCACCGTCACCTCGCGCGCCGGGCTGGAGATCGGCTACGACACGCTGGTGCTGGCCACCGGCTCGTACCCGTTCGTACCGCCCGTACCGGGCCACGACAGCACCGGCTGCTTCGTCTACCGCACGGTGGAGGACCTGCTCGCCATCGAGGAGTACGCGCGCGGCAGCCGGGTCGGCACCGTCGTCGGCGGCGGCCTGCTCGGCCTGGAGGCGGCCGGGGCGCTCGACGGGCTGGGGCTGGAGACCCACATCGTGGAGTTCAACCCGCGGCTGATGTCCCTCCAGGTCGACGAGGGCGGCGGCGCGGCGCTGCGCCGGACCGTCGAGGGGATGGGGCTGATCGTCCACACCGGCGTCGGCGGGCAGGAGATCACCGCGGACGAAAGCGGGGCCGTCACCGCGATGACGCTCTCGGACGGCTCGGTGATCGCCACCGACCTGGTGGTCTTCTCGGCGGGCGTGCGGCCCCGCGACCGGCTCGCCCGCGACTGCGGGCTGGAGGTCGGCGAGCGCGGCGGCATCGCCGTCGACGAGAGGTGCCGCACCTCCGACCCGGCCGTGTACGCCATCGGCGAGTGCGCGAGGGCCGCCGACGGCACGGTGTACGGACTGGTCGCGCCCGGCTACGAGATGGCCGCGGTGGCGGCGGAGACGATCGCCGGCGGCGCGGGGGCGTCCTTCACCGGCGCCGACACCTCCACCAAGCTCAAGCTGCTGGGCGTGGACGTCGCCTCCTTCGGCGACGCGCACGGGAGGACCGAGGGCTGCCTGGACGTCGTCTACTCCGACTCGCGCGCCGGCGTCTACAAGAAGCTGGTGGTCGCCCCCGACGGCACCCTGCTGGGCGGGGTGCTGGTCGGCGACGCCGAGGCGTACGGCACGCTGCGCCCGATGACCGGCGGCGTCCCGCCGGTCGCCCCCGAGCAGCTCGTCCTGCCCGCCGGGGCCGGGGCGCCGGCGGCACTGGGGCCGGCCGCGCTGCCGGACGACGCGGTGATCTGCAGCTGCCACAACGTCACCAAGGGGACCGTCCGGGCGGCCGTCGCCGACCACGCGTGCACCACCGTGCCCGAGGTGAAGAAGTGCACCCGGGCGGGCACCGGCTGCGGAAGCTGCGTGAAGGTGCTCACCGCGCTGGTCGACGCCGAGCTGGAGGCGGGGGGCGTCACCGTCGACAAGGGCCTGTGCGGCTGCTTCTCCCACACCCGCGGCGAGCTGTACGAGATCGTCCGCACCCGGCGGCTCACCACCTTCGCCGAGCTGCTGGACGGCCACGGCCGCGAGGAGGCCCGCGGCGGCGACGGCTGCGAGATCTGCAAGCCGGCCGTCGCCTCGGTCATCGCCTCGCTCGCCCCGGTGCTGGGCGCCGGCGGCTACATCCTGGACGGCGAGCAGGCCGCGCTCCAGGACACCAACGACCACCACCTGGCCAACCTCCAGCGCAACGGCTCGTACTCGGTCGTGCCGCGCATTCCCGGCGGGGAGATCACCCCCGAGAAGCTGATCGTGATCGGCGAGGTGGCCCGCGACTTCGGCCTCTACACCAAGATCACCGGCGGGCAGCGGATCGACCTGTTCGGCGCCCGCGTGGACCAGCTCCCGGCGATCTGGGCGCGGCTGGTGGACGCCGGTTTCGAGTCGGGCCACGCCTACGGCAAGGCGCTGCGCACGGTGAAGTCGTGCGTGGGCTCCACCTGGTGCCGCTACGGGGTGCAGGACTCGGTGCGGATGGCCATCGACCTGGAGCTGCGCTACCGGGGCCTGCGGGCGCCGCACAAGCTGAAGGCGGCGGTCTCCGGCTGCCAGCGCGAGTGCGCCGAGGCGCGGAGCAAGGACTTCGGCGTGATCGCCACCGCCAACGGCTGGAACCTGTACGTGGGCGGCAACGGCGGCGCGACCCCGCGCCACGCCGACCTGCTGGCCCAGGACCTGTCCGACGCCGAACTGGTCCGGCTGATCGACCGCTTCCTGATGTTCTACGTCCGCACCGCCGACCGGCTGGAGCGCACCGCGGCCTGGCTGGAGCGGATCGAGGGCGGCCTGGACCACGTGCGGGACGTGGTCGTCCACGACTCGCTGGGGCTGTGCGACGAGCTGGAGGCGCTGATGGCCGGGCACGTGGCGAACTACCGGGACGAGTGGGCGGAGACCCTGGACGATCCCGAACGGCTGCGGCGCTTCGTGTCCTTCGTCAACGCGCCGGGCACGCCCGACCCCTCGGTGCGGTTCGTCCCCGAACGCGAGCAGGTCAGGCCCGACCTGACGATCCTGTCCGGCCCGGACATCCCCGTCCGCACTCCCGAAGGGAGCCTTTCCCGATGACCGTCACCGCCTCCGAGGACGTCACGACCGCCGCGGCAGCCGACCCGCGCGTGGAGGTGCGGGCCGGCGGCGACTGGGCCGCGGTGTGCGCCCTGTCCGACCTGCTGCCCGGCCGGGGGGTGGCGGCGCTGCTGCCCGACGGCCGCCAGATCGCCCTCTTCCGGGACCGGGCGGGCCGGACCTACGCCGTCGGCAACCGCGATCCGTTCACCGGCGCCTGCGTCCTCTCGCGCGGGCTGCTGGGCTCGGCCGGCGGCCGGGCGTTCGTGGCGTCGCCGCTGCTGAAGCAGCGGTTCGACCTGGCCACGGGGCGCTGTCTGGACGACGACGGGGTGTCGGTGCCCGTCTACGCCGTCCGCACCCGCTGAACCGGCCGCGGCCCGTGTGGGGCGGGCCGCGACCGGGGCGGCCCCGTCCGGCGCACCGTCCGCCCTGCCCTGACGGTCGGCGCGCCGGCCGGGAGACCGGGGGTCAGCCCGCGGCGCACCTCTGGCCGCCGAGGCTGACGGCGGTGCCGTCCTGGGCCGAGCCTCCGCCGGTCTGGAAACCGAAGGAGACCGTCCCGCCGGCCTGGACCGTGCCGTTGTACGCGGCGTTGGTCACGGTGACGCGGTTGCCGCTCTGGGAGAAGCTTCCGTTCCAGCCGTTGGCGACGGTCACGCCCGCCGGGAGCTCGAACTCCGCGCGCCAGCCGTTCAGGGCCTGGGTGGTGCGGACGGTGACGGAGACGACCGAGCCGGTGGCCCAGCGGTTGGAGACGGTGAAGACGGCGGTGCAGGCGTTGGGGTCGTCCGGCTCGTCCGGCTCGTCCGGCTCGTCACCCGGGTCGTCCGGGCCGTCACCCGGGCCGCCGCCCGCATCGGCGAAGGCGGCCTTCAGCGCCTCGTAGGCGGGCTTGGGCCGGTAGTCGCTGTCCCAGGGGCAGGCGTCGCCCTCGCCGGGGAAGGTGCCCGGCACCCAGGAGTCGCGGTCGCTGATGCCCCAGACGGTGATGCCGGAGCAGGCGGAGACCGCCAGGCAGGCGTCGGCCACGGCCCGGTAGTCCCGGGCCTGCTGCTGGAGCTTGGTGCTGTCGGAGGGCGTCCGCATCCGGATGTCCAGCTCGGTGATCGCGACCTCCAGGCCCAGGTCGGCGAAGCGCTGGAGGTTCTGCTGGATCGCGGGGCCGTTCACGTTGCCGACGATCAGGTGGCTCTGGAAGCCGACCCCGTCGATGGGCACGCCCTGGGACTTCAGCCGCTGCACCAGCCGGAACAGGCCGTCGCTCTTGGCGTTGCGGACCTCGGTGTTGTAGTCGTTGATGAAGAGCTTGGCGTTCGGGTCCGCGGCGCGGGCCGCCCGGAAGGCGTCGGCGATGTAGGACTCGCCGAGCTGCTGGTAGAACTTGCTCTGCCGGAAGGTGCCGTCCTCGTTGAACGCCTCGTTGACCACGTCCCAGCGCTGGACCTGGCCCCGGTAGCGGCCGGCCTGGGTGGTGACGTGGTCGGTCATGATGGTGCGCAGCTCGGTGTTGGAGAACGAGCCGTTCTGCAGCCACTGGGGCATCTGGCTGTGCCAGACCAGGGTGTGGCCGTAGACGAGCTGGTCGTTCTGCTGGGCGAACTGCACCAGCCGGTCGCCGCCGGCCCAGTTGAACTGGCCGCGCTGCGGCTCGACCGCGTCCCACTTCATGGCGTTCTCGGCCGTGACGCTGCTGAACTCGGTCGCGGCGATGCCCCGGTAGGTGCTGTTGCTCAGCAGCCCGTCGTTGATCGCCGTGCCGATGAAGCGGCCGGTGGGCTCGGCCTCCTCCCTCAAGGTGGGTACGGCCGCCTGACTCGTGCCGGCGAAACCGAAGGCCAGGGTGGCCGCCGCCGCGGACGCGGCTACGACTGCCCTGGCTAAACGACGTACGGTGCGTACACGGTGTGACCTCATGCTGGGGTGTCCCTCTCTCGACGCCCCGGAACACTTTCCGGAAGACTGTTGGAAGGTTTCGAGGGTGCGCCGGGAACGGTAGAGCCGATGGGAACGCCCGTCAACGGTGGAGGAGCAAGGGCATGACAGACGGCATGACGGAGAGCGCGGCGGGCACGGCCGGCGGGGTCGCCGAGCAGAGAATCGCGCCGAAGGTGGAGCAGAAGGTCACGATCACGGCGATCGCCCAGGAGGCCGGGGTCTCGGTCCCCACCGTCTCGCGCGTGGTCAACGGCCGGTCGGACGTCGCGCCCGCGACCCGCGCCAGGGTCGAGGAGCTGCTGCGGCAGTACGGGTACCGCCGCCGCACCTCCTCCTCCGGTGACCGTCCCGCCCTGATCGACCTGGTCTTCAACGACCTGGACAGCCCGTGGGCCGTGGAGATCATCCGCGGGGTGGAGGAGACCACGCACGAGGTCGGCTTCGGCACGGTGGTCTCGGCGATCCACGACCGCGCCGGCTCGGCCCGGCAGTGGATGCGCAACCTGCGGGCCCGGGCCTCGGGCGGCGTGATCCTGGTGACCTCGGTCCTGGAGCCGGTGCTGCACGAGGAGCTCCACCGGCTGGGCGTGCCGCTGGTCGTGGTGGACCCGGCCGGGTCGCTCGCCCTGGACGCGCCGACCGTCGGAGCCACCAACTGGGCCGGCGGCATGGCGGCCACCGAGCACCTGCTCCGGCTCGGCCACCGCCGGATCGGCTTCATCGCCGGCCCGCCGCGCCTGCTGTGCAGCCGTGCCCGGCTGGACGGCTACCGCGCCGCGCTGGAGGCGGCGGGCGTGCCCGTGGACGACCGGCTCATGGTGCCCGGCGACTTCTACCACGAGTCCGGCTTCACCGGCTGCAACCGGCTGATGGACCTGGACGAGCCGCCCACCGCGCTGTTCGCCTCCAGCGACCAGATGGCGCTGGGCGCCATCGAGGCGCTGCGGCGGCGCGGGATGCGGGTGCCGGAGGACGTCAGCATCGTCGGTTTCGACGACCTTCCGGAAGTGCGCTGGTCCGCTCCGCCCCTGACCACGGTGCGTCAGCCGCTGGTGGAGATGGGCAAGGTGGCGGCCCGTACCGTGCTGCGCCAGGCCCGGGGCGAGGAAGTGGACTCCCCGCGCGTGGAACTCGCCACCGAGCTGGTCGTTCGTGCCAGCACGGCGCCCCCGCGGGCCTGAGCCCGGGGCGTCCCGCCGGACATCCGGAGGTCACGGGAACATCACATCCCGGCCCGCTCCTCCCGTTTCTTTGTCAGACCCGTTGACACACGCATGGCGCATCCGTACGTTCCCCACACCACTACCGATAATTTTCGGATTCCTTCCGGAAGGTATGCGCGATGCGAACAGCAGTGCTGGGCTCTGCGAAGGCGGGCCGTAGAGGGTTCCGGCGGCGCCACGCCGCCACGGTGACGGCAGCCGCTCTGGCCGCCTCCCTGCTCACCGCCTGCGGCAGCGGCGGCCCCGGCGAGTCGAAGGCCGACACCCTGGAGGTCTGGGTCTACCAGGACGCCTCCACCAAGGTGCAGCGAGACGCGGTCGAGCGCTTCAACAAGAACTCGGACGTCAAGGCCAAGCTCGTCGAGGTGCCCGGTGAGGGCTACCAGGACAAGATGCGCAGCGCCATGGGCACCCCCAACGCCCCGGACGTCTTCTTCAACTGGGGCGGCGGCAGCATCAGCAACTTCGTCGAGAAGGACATGCTGGTCGACCTCACGCCCGAGTTCGAGAAGGACGCCGAATTCAAGGAGTCCTTCATCCCCTCGATCCTCGAGGCGGGCAAGGTCAACGGGAAGTACTACGGCGTCCCCATGCGGGGCATGCAGCCGGTGATCCTCTTCTACAACAAGGAGGTCTTCGAGAAGGCCGGCGCCGAGCCGCCGAACTCCTGGGAAGACGTCCTCAAGCTGATCGACACCTTCAAGAAGGAAGGCGTCACCCCCTTCGCGCTCGCCGGCACCGACGCCTGGACCGAGCTGATGTGGGTCGAGTACCTGCTGGACCGCATCGGCGGCTCCGAGGTCTTCCAGCGCATCCAGGACGGCGACTCCAAGGCCTGGGGCGACCCGGCCGTCCTGAAGACCGCCGAGACCATCCGCGACCTCGTCGACCGCGGCGCGTTCGGCAACAACTACAAGTCGGTCAACTACACGGCCGACGGCGCCTCCACCCTCTTCGCCAAGGGCAAGGCCGCCATGCACCTGATGGGCAGCTGGGAGTTCTCCAACCAGAAGGCCAACCAGCCGGAGTTCGCCGAGAAGCACCTGGGCTGGACCACCTTCCCCTCGCTCCCCGACGGCAAGGGCGACCCCAAGAGCGTGGTCGGCAACCCGACCAACTTCTGGTCGATCAGCTCCAAGCTGAAGGGCAAGCAGCGCGAGGCGGCCATCGAGTTCGTCAAGACCGCGAGCGAGGACTGGTACGCCGAGTCCCTGGTCGACAACGGCGACGTCCCCACCACCTCGGACTCCGAGGACCTGGTGGCCGGGCACGACGCCCCCGACTACGCCATCTACCAGTACGACATGGTGCGCGACGCCCCGTCCTTCACCCTCTCGTGGGACCAGGCCCTGCCGGCGCAGCAGGCCTCGCCGATGCTCACCAACATCCAGAAGCTCTTCAACAAGCAGCTCAGCCCCGAAGAGTTCGTCGACGCCATGAAGGCTCTCAAGTGAAGCAAGCAGCACCGACCGCGTCGCCGCGCGTGGGCCGCCCGGGCATTGCCTGGGCGGTTCCCGGCGTGTTGTTCTTCGTCCTGTTCGCCGTGGGCCCCATGGCCCTGGTCGTCTACCTCTCCTTCACCAGCTGGGACGGCCTCGGCTCCTTCCCCTCGGTGAGCGGCACCGGCAACTGGGAGCGCCTGTTCAGCGACCCCACCATGCGGCAGGCCATCTGGCTGAGCGTCGTGCTCACCGCGGCCAGCTGGCTGATCCAGACGCCGATCGCCCTGCTGCTCGGGGTGTGGTCGGCCGGGCGGCAGAAGAACCGGGCCGTTCTCAGCGCGATCTTCTTCCTGCCGCTGCTCGCGTCCTCGGTGGCCCTGGCGCTGCTGTGGAAGTCGCTGCTGGACCCCAACTTCGGCCTGATCTCCGAGATCGGCCCGTGGTTCGGCCTGGAGGACGGAAACCTGCTCGGCTCCGGGCAGGGCGCCATGGCCGCGGTCGCCTTCGTCGCCGCCTGGCAGTTCATCCCGTTCCACACCCTGCTCTACCAGGGCGGCGCCCGGCAGATCCCCAAGTCCTTCTACGAGGCCGCCTCCCTCGACGGGGCGGGAACCGTCCGGCAGTTCTTCTCCATCACCCTGCCGCAGCTGCGCAACACCATCGTCACCTCCTCGGTGCTGATGGTGGTCGGCGCGCTGACCTTCTTCGACACCGTCCTCATCCTGACCGAGGGCGGGCCGGGAACGGACACCACGATCGTGCCCTACCTGATGTACGAGACCGGCTTCCAGGCCTACGACATGGGCTACGCCAGCGCCATCGCCACCGTCCTCGTCGTGGTCGCCACCGCCATCTCCCTGCTGATGGTCCGGATCTCCGGCTTCAGCGCCATGCGCAGCACCCGGGAGGGGATGTGAAGACCGCAACCCGGCCGGAGCAGCAGCAGCCCCGGCCCGCCGAGCCGCTCCCGCGGACCCCTCAGCGGCGGAACGACCGGGGCCTGCGCGGCAGGCTCCGGAGCGTCCGCAAGTGGAACATCCCGGCGGGCGTCGCCTCCGTCGTCTGGCTGGTCATCGTCGGCCTGCCGCTGTACGTCCTGGTCCTCACCACCCTCCGGGACCGCGACGCCTACTTCGACGAGGGCTCGCTCGCCCTGCCCACGAACCTGACGCTGGACAACTACCGCAAGGTGCTGGAGAGCGACTTCTTCACGTACCTGCTCAACACCGCGATCGTCACGGTGGCCACCGCGGCCATCGTCGTCGTCCTCTCGGTGGGCGTCGGCTACACCGTGGTGCGGACCCTCAGCCGCACCTCGCAGAAGATCTTCCAGTTCTTCCTGCTGGGCCTGGCCATCCCGGCCCAGGCGGTGATCATCCCGATCTACCTGCTGATCACCCAGATGAACCTGTACGACAGCCTGCTGGCGATCATCCTGCCGACGGCGGCGTTCTGCCTGCCGGTCTGCGTGCTGATCCTGGCCGGCACCATGCGGGACATCGAGGAGGAGATGTACGAGTCGATGGCGCTGGAGGGGGCGAGCCAGACCCGCGTCCTCCTCCAGCTCGTCGTCCCGCTCTCCCGCGGCGGGATCTCCACGGTCGGCGTCTACGCGGCGCTGCAGGCCTGGAACAACTTCCTCTTCCCGCTGATCCTCACGCAGTCCCGGGAGAGCCGGGTGCTCACCCTCGGCCTCTACGACTACGTGGGCCAGTTCCGGGTGGACATCCCGGCCCTGCTCGCCGCGGTCGTGCTGTCGATCGTGCCGATCTTCGTCGTGTACCTCTTCGCCCGCCGTCAGCTCATCAACGGCCTCATGGGCGCAGGCGGGCGCTGAGCCGCGCGGGGACCGCGCGAGACACGCCTGACGCTGAACAAGGAGCCTCATGCATCACCACCCCTGGCAGGACACCTCCCGCCCCGCGGAGGAACGCGCCGCCGATCTGCTGTCCCGGATGACGCTGGAGGAGAAGCTGGCCCAGCTCTCCAGCATCTGGCCCGGTTCCGAGGCCGAGGGCGAGGACGTCGCTCCGTTCCAGCACGAGGTCTCCGAGGCCGTCGACCTGGACGGCCTGCTGCCCCACGGCCTGGGCCAGATCACCCGCCCCTTCGGCACGGCTCCCGTGGAGCCGGGCGAGGGCGCCCGGGCGCTGGCCGCCTTCCAGAAGAAGGTCGCCGCGGCCAACCGGTTCGGCATCCCGGCCCTCGCCCACGAGGAGTGCCTGACCGGTTTCACCGCCTGGCAGGCCACCATCTTCCCCACCCCCCTGGCCTGGGGGGCGACCTTCGACCCGGCCCTGGTCCGGGAGATGGCCGCGGCCATCGGCGCCTCGATGCGCTCGGTCGGCATCCACCAGGGCCTCTCCCCCGTCCTGGACGTGGTGCGCGACCCGCGCTGGGGCCGCACCGAGGAGTCGATCGGCGAGGACCCCTACCTGGTGGGAACCGTGGCCACCGCCTATGTGGCGGGCCTGGAGTCGAGCGGGATCGTGGCCACGCTCAAGCACTTCGCCGGCTACTCGGCCTCGCGGGGCGGCCGCAACCACGCCCCCGTCTCGATCGGCCCGCGCGAGCTGGCCGACGTGATCCTCCCGCCCTTCGAGATGGCCCTGCGCGAGGGCGGCGCGCGCTCGGTGATGCACGCCTACAACGACATCGACGGCGTCCCGGCGGCGGCGAACCCCGACCTCCTCACCGGTCTGCTCCGCGAGGAGTGGGGGTTCGACGGCACGGTCGTCGCCGACTACTTCGGGATCTCGTTCCTGGAGCGGAACCACCGCGTCGCCGACTCCCCCGCCCGGGCCGGGGCCCTGGCCCTCGCCGCGGGCGTCGACGTGGAGCTGCCGAGCGTGCGCTGCTACGGCGAGCCCCTGCTGAAGGCCGTGCGGTCCGGGGAGGTCCCCGAGGAGCTGGTGGACCGGGCCGTGCTGCGGGTCCTGCGGCAGAAGTGCGAGCTGGGGCTGCTGGACCCCGACTGGACGCAGTCCTCGCCCGTCTCGGAGGGGCCGATCGACCTCGACCCGCCCGCGATGCGGGCCCTGGCCCGGCGCGTGGCCGAGGAGTCCGTGGTGCTGCTGGACAACCGCGAGGGCGTCCTGCCGCTCCACCCCACGGCCCGCATCGCCGTGGTCGGCCCGTACGCGAACGAGCAGTCCGCCATGCTCGGCTGCTACACCTTCCCCCGGCACGTCGGCGTCGAGCACCCCGAGCTGCCCGTCGGCGTGGAGATCCCCACGCTGCTGGACGCCCTGGGCGCCGAGCTGCCCGGCGCGGCCCTCACCGGGGACCCCGGTGACGCCGACGTCGTCGTCGCCGTGCTCGGCGACCGCTCCGGCCTCTTCGGGCGCGGCACCTCCGGCGAGGGCTGCGACGCCGAGGACCTCACCCTCCCCGACGGTCAGGCCGCGTTCCTGGACGAGCTGCTGGAGAGCACCGACCGCCCGGTCGTGCTGGTGCTCCTCACCGGCCGCCCCTACGCGCTCGGCCGGTGGGAGGGGCGGCTCGCCGCCACCGTGCAGGCGTTCTTCCCCGGGGAGGAGGGCGGACCGGCGGTCGCCGGCGTGCTCACCGGCCGGGTCAACCCCTCGGGCCGGCTCCCGGTCAGCGTGCCGCGCGGCAACGGCGGCCAGCCCTGGACCTACCTCGCGCCGCCGCTGGGCCTCAAGGGCGCGGCCAGCAACATCGACCCGACGCCCCTGTACCCCTTCGGGCACGGCCTGTCCTACACCACCTTCGCGTGGGAGGCCGCCGGGGCCGACTCCGACACCGTGCCGACGGACGGCGGCACCGGCGTCCGCCTCACCGTCCGCAACACCGGTGAGCGGGCCGGCACCGAGGTCGTCCAGCTCTACCTCCACGACCCCGTGGCCCGCACCGTCCAGCCGGTCAGCCGGCTGATCGGCTACGCGCGGGTGACGCTGGAGCCGGGCCAGGCCGCCGAGGTCGTCTTCGACTTCCACGCCGACCTGACCTCGTACACCCTGCGCCCCGGGCAGCGGATCGTCGAACCCGGCGCCGTGGAGCTGCGCCTGGCCGCCTCCAGCGCCGACGTCCGCCACACCGTGCCGCTGACCCTGACCGGGCCGGAGCGCACGGTCGGCCACGACCGCCGGATGTCCTGCGGCACGGAGGTGCGCGTCCTGGCCTCCTGACCGCCCCCGACCCATCCGGCCCCGGCGCCCCACTCCGGTGGCGCCGGACTTCTCGCCCCGGCCTCCCGCCCGGCCTACGCTGTGCCCCGCGAAGGTGACCGATCGCGCCGTCACGGTAGACCGGGCGGGGCCGAGGCGAGGAGCGACAGGGCATGGGCTGGACCGCGCGGGACATCCCCGACCTCGGCGGGCGGACCGCCGTGGTCACCGGCGCCAACAGCGGCCTGGGCCAGGTCACCGCGCGTGAGCTGGCCCGGCACGGCGCGCGGGTGGTGCTCGCCTGCCGCGACCGGCGGCGGGGCTCGGCGGCCCTGTGCCGGCTGCTCCACCAGGTGCCGGACGCGCGGGCCGAGATGCGGCTGCTGGACCTCGCCGACCTGGCCTCGGTGCGGGCCTTCGCCGACGCCCTGCCCTTCGACGAACTCCACCTGCTGGTCAACAACGCCGGGCTGATGGCCCTCCCCCGCTCCCGCACCGCGGACGGCTTCGAGACGCAGTTCGGGGTGAACCACCTCGGCCACTTCGCGCTGACCGGCCTGCTGCTGCCGCGGCTGCTGGCCGCCCGCGGCGCCCGGGTGATCACCGTCTCCAGCCTCGCCCACGCCATGGCGAACGTCGACCTCCACGACCCGAACGCCGAGCACCGCTACCACCCCTGGATCGCCTACGCCCGGTCGAAGACGGCGAACCTGCTGTTCACCCGCGAACTGGCCCGCCGCGCCGCCCCCCACCACATCCTCTCCGCCGCCGCGCACCCCGGGTACTCCTCGACCGAGCTCCAGGCCAAGGGGCCGCGGCTGGCGGGCCGCCACGGGAGGGAGAGGGCCGCGCGCCTGCTCAACCGGCTCCTCGCCTCCTCCCCCGAGGCGGGCGCCCTCCCCATCCTCCACGCCGCGACCGCCCCGATGGTCCGGCAGGACTCCTTCACCGGGCCGAGCCGGCTGGGCGTGCGCGGGGAGCCCGGCCCGTCCTGGCGCGCGCCCTGGACCCGCGACAACGCCGCCGCCGAGCGCCTGTGGGCGGTGTCCGAGCGCCTCACCGGCGTGCGCTACGAGTTCCCGCCGTACCGGTGAGCGGCGGCCCGGTGAGCGGCGGCCGTCCGCCCGGCCGGGCGGGCGACCGGACCGCGGAAGCCCGGGCGGGACGAACGGTGTTGGGGCAACCGGCCACCCGGAGCGGTCGATTGTTCATGTCCCGTCAAAGCAGGGTCCCTACCTTTCCGGATCGTTCGACCCCGCGGCCGGCCGGTCGCGGGGCCAGACGACCTCGGTGGAGTGATCGTGGAACGTCGTGACTTCCTGCGCGGTGCCGTCCTCGCCGGATCGGTGGCCGCCTTCGGCGGCTCCCTGTGGCGGGGCGCCGCGCACGCCGCCCCCGCCCAGCCCGGCCCGAGCCCCTACGGGGCCCTGCGATCGGCCGACGCCAACGGGATCCAGCTGCCCCAGGGCTTCACCAGCCGGGTGATCGCCCGCTCCGGGCAGAGGGTCCCCGGCACCTCCTACACCTGGCACAACGCCCCCGACGGCGGCGCCTGCTACCCCGACGGCACCGGCTGGATCTACGTCTCCAACTCCGAGATCAACCCCGGCGGCGGCGCGAGCGCGGTCCGCTTCGACTCCTCGGGCACCGTCACCGGCGCCTACCGCATCCTGTCGAGCACCCGGCAGAACTGCGCGGGCGGCGCGACACCGTGGAACACCTGGCTGTCCTGCGAGGAGGTGGACCGCGGCTACGTCTACGAGACCGACCCGTGGGGCGTGAAGGCCGCCGTCCGCCGCGACGCCATGGGCCGCTTCAAGCACGAGGCCACGGCCGCCGACCCGGTCCGCAAGGTGATCTACCTGACCGAGGACGTCTCCGACGGCTGCCTCTACCGCTTCCGCCCCACCACCTGGGGCGACCTCTCCTCGGGGACGCTGGAGGTGATGACGGGCGGCACGGGCACCTCCGGCTCCATCGGCTGGGCCCGCGTCCCGGACCCGTCCGCCTCCTCCACCGCCACCCGCCACCAGGTCTCGGCGGCCAAGCACTTCAACGGCGGTGAGGGCTGCCACTACGCGGACGGGATCTGCTGGTTCACCACCAAGGGCGACGGCCGGGTGTGGCGGCTCAACGCGGCGAGCGACACCATCGAACTCGCCTACGACGACTCCCTGGTCACCGGCGGCGCCCCGCTGACGGGCGTGGACAACGTCACCGGCTCGGCCTCCGGCGACCTGTTCGTCGCCGAGGACGGCGGCAACATGGAGATCTGCGTGATCACCCCGGACGGTGTGGTGGCGCCCTTCCTGCGGATCGGCGGCCAGTCGTCCTCGGAGATCACCGGCCCGGCCTTCTCCCCCGACGGCAGCCGGCTGTACTTCTCCAGCCAGCGCGGCACCAGCGGCAGCAGCTCGGGCGGCATCACCTACGAGGTGCGGGGCCCGTTCCGCTCCTGAGGCTCCTCCCCCCTCCCCCCCCGGTCCCCCGGCGGCGCGCCGCCGGGGGACCGGGCCCGCCGTGCCCGCCAGCGGTAGTCGTCCGGATGGTCCTGCATCCAGACGTTGATGCGGTCGCGGGTGCCGAAGATCTCCTCCTGGTGCGCCTTGAGGTGCTGGTAGGACGGGTCGTCGCCGGCGTCCTCGCGCAGCGCCGCCATCCAGGCGATCGGCTCGGGGAAGCGGCCGGGGCCCTTGGCGTCGGCCTTCATCGCCTCGTCCGGGTCCGCCAGTTCGTCCAGCACCCGGTTCGGGAGGTACTCGCAGTTCCCCGGGGTGTCGCAGGAGTCGTCCAGGGTGTCCTGCAGACCGGCGAACGCGTCGCGCACCGCCTTCGGTCCGGGCGAGGGCGGCCACGGCGTCTCGCCGTTCGGGCCCGCCTGGCCGAGTCTCCACCGCTCCTCCCGCTCCTCTCGCCCCTCCGGTTCGGGGTGCGGCGAGAAACTCGGGGCCGCGGCGCTCTCCACGCTCTCCGGGGGGCCGCCGTCCACCGGTGTGTCCGAACCGGTGGAGCAGGCCGACAGGAGCGACAGGCATGCCAGGCATGACGCCGGGGGCACGGCGAGGGCGGCGGCACGGGCGCGAAGGGTGCGCATGGCGCGGTCTCCGGTCATCGGCGAACTGTCCGACGAACCACCGGAGTTCACCGGACCGCGTTCACCCGGACCGGGGCCACGAAGTGCACGCTACTCCGCTCCCCGCGCCGGCCGGGAGCGGCCGTGCCCGCACCGCGTGACGCGGTGCGGGCACGGCGCCCTGTCGGGGTCCGGTGCCAGGGACCGGTCACCCGAAGGGGATGGTGAGCACCGATCCGGAGCCCACCTGGAGCTTCGACGGGCCGTTGCCGATCGCGCTCCACACCTCGACGCGGACCGTTCCGCCCCGCAGGTTGCCCAGGCTGCCCGAGGCCGACTTCAGTCCGGCGCGGGAGGCGGCGTACTCCTCCCAGCCGTCCACCGGGTCGGTGGCGAAGTAGCGGTAGGTCTCCACCCGGTCGAAGGTGCCGTCGCCGGTCAGGTCGTACGAGACCCGGGCCTGCTGGCCGAGGCCGACGGCCGTCCCCGCGTCCACCTTCAGCCGGAAGTCGGTGGTGCCGCCCGCCTTGTGGGTGCCGTTGACGTTCCTGATCTCGTAGACCAGCGGGCGGTTGGGGGTCCCGTCGTGGTTGGCGCCGCCCGCCGAGGGGATGGTGTCGGCGGTGGCGGAACCGGACGTGGTGCTCAGCGTTCCGCCGGAGCGCAGGTGGAGGGTGTCGCCGGTGGCCGGGGTGCCCGGGTCACCGGGGTCGCCCGGGTCCGCGGTGCCGGTGCCGGTGGCCGTGGAGCGGGCCGGGACGGTCAGCCTGCCGCCGTCGGAGAACGTCACCGTGCTCGCCGAGTCGGAGAAGTTGTGCGCCACGTAGGTGCGGGTGCCGTTCTTGGTGAAGACCGCGGCGGTGGGGCTGTCGGCGGTGACGGAGGGGTCGGGGGCGCCGATCGCGTCCAGGGTGGCGACCCAGTGGTAGGTGTGGGCCTTGCTCTCGCCCGCCTCCGGGCCGTAGTTGCCGCCCTGCGCGTCCCAGGCGGCCTTGCCCTTGGCGGGGTCGGCCAGGGCCTGGAACTCCCAGAAGATGTCGCGCCATTCGACGGCCGGGCCGCCGTTGGCCTTCTCCATCTCGGCGATGCTCCGCCGGATGGCGTCCTTGTTCCGGGCCAGGTGGAGCGAGCCGCCGGTCACCGGCAGGACGTTGATGCCGTGGATCTCCTCGGGGTTGGCGGTCCACCAGGTGGAGTACGCGCCGCCGCTGCCCCACACCATGCCGACGACGTCGTGGTCGAAGTTGCCGGGGTAGACCTGCTGGTCGGCGTCGAACCAGTACTGGGCGATCGCCTCGGCCTCGGTGGTCAGCAGGTAGACGCCCAGGTCGCGCAGGGAGGTGTCGCCGGTGGCCGAGCCCCACAGGACCAGGCCGGCGCTGAGGTTGATCGACTCGGAGGACGACTCCTGGTTGTTGCCGGCGGCGAAGCCCGCGTGGCCGGCGGCCCAGCTGTGGCCGGCGTAGACGTCGAAGCCGCGCAGGAAGGGGAACTTCTCGTCGGTGCGGCTGGGGTTGGCGGCGTCCCTGATGAGGGTCTTGACCATGCCGCCCCAGGCGGAGTCGGCGGCCCACGCCTTGTCGTACTGGGCGACGATGGCCGCGGCCATCACGTAGTACGAGTAGTGGAAGTGGTGGTCGTTGAGTTCCTTGTCGCTGCCGTAGGAGGCGGGGTAGCCGATGAGGGTCTTCCAGTCGCGGTCGTAGGAGAACTCCGAGGCCCCGCCGACGGTGAACCACTCCTGGAGCCGGCCCTTGATCAGGCCGAGCAGCCTGTCGCGGATGCCGGTCTCGCCGATCTGGTCGGCGATGGGCACGAGCTGGGCGAGCTTGCCGAGCTGCTTGCCCGTCCAGTAGGTGTCCGTGGCCCCGTCGAACGGGTCGGCCGCGTTCACGACCTCGTTCAGGTAGCCGGTGAGCCTGGCCTTGTCCACGCCGGACGTCCTGGGCAGGCCCGGCAGGACCCCGGTGACCTTCTGGGAGGTGGTGAAGGAGGTGCCCTCGCGGACCTTCATCGTCCCGCGCGGCGAGACGTAGGTGTAGGAGGTCAGCGGGTCGGAGGTGTGGAGCCACTGGTGGCGGTAGAGCGCCTGGAGGGTGCCGGTCTGGCTGCCCTCCTTGGCGGTCGTGGTCAGCGCGTAGGTGGCCTTGATCCGGCCGGCGGCCCGGTCGTAGTCCCAGGTGACCTTGGAGCCGGTGACGAAGCTGAAGGCGTACTTGCGGTAGGTGGCCAGCGCGTCGGTGCTCGGCAGGACCGCCAGGGAGAAGTAGTCCTTGCCGCCCAGGTTCGCGCGGATGTCGTTGCCGGAGACGGTCCAGTCGCTGCCGGTGGGGGCGAACAGCGCGTAGTGGTGGCCGCCGACGGTGACGCCCAGGACGTTGCCGTCGTCGGCGAAGACGTTCGGGGTGCTCGCGGCGGAGATCTGCGCGGCGCCGCCGGTGCCCTGCGCGTACACGTAGGGCAGTCCGTGGCCGATGGTGGTGCGCAGGGTGCGGGTGCCGTCGGACCAGTAGGGGGTGACGGTCCAGTCGCTCCAGGAGTCGGCCCTGGCGTCGGGGGAGTTGAGGCCCTGGAGACCGATGGTCAGGTCCCGCTTGTGGGTGAACTCGTACTGGCGGCCGTCCCCGACGATCGCGTGCGAGGTGGGGTAGCCGACCTCCAGCCCGCCGGAGACGGCCCGGTAGGTGAGCGGGTGCCCGTACATGTTCTCGGAGTACGGGTTGTCGGGGTAGCGCTGGAAGACCAGGGACGACCACCAGTCGTTGGTGGGCACCGGCTTGCCCGCGGCGGCGGAGGTGACCTTCGGCTTGACGGAGGCGCCGGCGTTGTTCTCCGGCCCGGCGGCCCCGGCGGGCCGGGTGTCGCTGTAGCCGCCCTGGCCGACGGGGACGGTGGCGGCGCCGGCGGTGCCCGCCCCGACGACGCCGAGGCCGGTGGCGGCGGCCGCCGTGGCCGCCACCGCCGCCAGCAGCGCGGCGGGACGTCTGCGGAATCTCATGAACGGCTCCTCGTGGGGGAGTGCGGGGGGTTTGAGAGCGCTCTCAGATTCCGGCAACGTAAAGTTGAGATAAACAGCCGTCAAGATGTTGGACGGAAACGATCTGCAACTGGCGTCACTCGTTCAAGAGTTGACGCCGTATCTCCCTTTCGTCACCCCGCCGGGGCTCACCGGACCCGCAGCCCGGGCGGGAACCCGGTCCAGCGGAGCCCCTCCGGGAGGTGACCGGTGTCGTTGTACAGCAGCACCGACGGCGGCCCGTCCGGCGCGTACCGGATGACGGTCAGCGCGGCGTTGGCGTGGTTCAGCCCCATCCAGCGCCACCGGGGTGCGCTCAGGGCGTCGCGGACCAGCCAGGCGACCAGGAAGGCATGGGTGACGACCAGCTCGTGGCGGGGCTCCTCCCCCGGCACCGGACCGGTGAACCGCGCGAGGGCCTCCCGCGCCAGCTCCGCTCCCCGCTCGCGCTCCTCCGCCGCGACACCGCCGAGCCGGCGCGGCATCCCCCCGGCCCACTCCGGCGGCAGCTCCTCCGGCGCCGGCACGTACGGCACGTAGTCCCCGGCCGCCTCCGACCGGTGCAGGGGCACCCCGTCCAGCCGCCCGGCGGCCAAGCGGGCCGTCTCCTCCGCCCTGGGCAGCGGCCCGTGGTGGACCGCCGACAGCGGAACGCCCCGGAGCCGCTCCCCCAGCAGCTCCGCCTGGCGGCGTCCGGCCAGGGTCAGCGCGCTCTCGTCGGGCGTCGCCTCGCCGTGCCGGGCGAGGTACAGGTGGCGGGCGGCGGTCGCTGCGGTCATGGAGTCGTCCTCGGGCGGTCGGCGGTCGCGTACGGCGGCGGGGACGGCCCTGCCGTCCCCGCCGGTTCCGCCGGGGCGCCTGTCACCGCGTCGCGCCGTACTCGGTGTACTCGGTCCCGGTGATCGCGTGGACCCGGACCGGACGCCCGCAGGAGGGGTCGACGGTCTCGCGCTCGCAGCGCATGCCCAGTCTCCGCACGAGGCGCTCGGAGGCGTCGTTGCCGACCTGGACGATGCTCACCACACGGTCCAGCCCGCACTCCAGGAAGCCGAACCGCAGCACGGCGGCGGCCGCCTCACCGGCCAGCCCCCTGCCCCAGAAGCGCTTCCCCAGCCGCCAGCCGGCCTCGACCGCGGGCATCACCTCCGGCAGGAAGCGGGGCACCGACAGGCCCGCGAACCCGGCCAGTTCGCCCGTGGCGCGGACCTCGACCGCGAACAGGCCGAACCCCTCCGCCTCCCACTCGCGCTCCATCTCCTCGACGCCCGCGCGCGTCCGCTCCACGTCGCGGACCGATCCGTCCCCGATCCAGCGCATCACCTCGGGGTCGGCGTTGACGGCGGCCAGCGGCTCGACGTCCTCCTCGCGCCAGCGCCGGAGCACCAGCCGGGGCGTCCTGATCACGGTCATCCGCGTGTCTCCCTCCGGGTCGGTTCCCGTCCGGGTCATGCTCGCCGGGGCCCGCGCCGCCGTCCACCGCGCCCGTCCGGCCCGGGCCCCGCGCCCCCGCGCACCCCCTCGTCCCGGGAATCCGAGCAGGCCATGGCGGAAGGGGCGGCGCCTCCGCACAGGCGCCGCCCCTTCCTTTCGGTGGCCGGGGCCGTCCCCGCCGGTGAGGGTAGGGGCTGACGGGGACGGGCTCCGGCGTCGGGTGGTGGTATCGGGTCGCGGGGTCAGCGGCTGTCGCTGCCCCCGCCGGTCTCCATCGCCGCCGCGCGGCCGGCCTCCAGGCGGGCGACCGGGATGCGGAACGGGGAGCAGGAGACGTAGTCCAGACCGACCTCGTGGAAGAAGTGGACGGACTCCGGGTCGCCGCCGTGCTCGCCGCAGACGCCGAGCTTGATGTCCGGGCGGGCGGCCCGGCCGGCCTCGGCGGCGGTGCGCACCAGCGCTCCGACGCCCTCCTTGTCGATGGTCTCGAAGGGGGAGACGCCGAAGATGCCCTTCTCCAGGTAGGTCGCGAAGAAGCTCGCCTCCACGTCGTCCCGGCTGAAGCCCCAGGTGGTCTGGGTGAGGTCGTTGGTGCCGAAGGAGAAGAAGTCGGCGCACTCGGCGATCTGCCCGGCCGTCACCGCGGCGCGCGGCAGCTCGATCATGGTGCCGATGGCCAGGTTCAGATCCGCGCCGCGGGCCCGCTCCACCTCCGCGACGACCTTCTCGGCCTCCTCGCGGACGCACTCCAGTTCCTGGACGGTGCCCACCAGCGGGATCATGACCTCCACGCGCGGGTCGCCGCCGGCGGCCCGGCGGTCGGCCGCGGCCTCGGCGATGGCCCGCACCTGCATGGTGAACAGGCCCGGGATGACCAGGCCGAGCCGTACGCCGCGCAGACCCAGCATGGGGTTCTGCTCGTGGAGGCGGCGGACGGCCTGGAGCAGGCGCAGGTCGTTCTCGTCGCGTTCGCCGCGGGCTTCGGCGAGCGCGACGCGCACCGACAGCTCGGTGAGGTCCGGGAGGAACTCGTGGAGCGGCGGGTCCAGCAGCCGCACCGTGACCGGCAGGCCGTCCATGGCCTCGAAGAGCTCGGCGAAGTCGCCCTTCTGGAGCGGCATCAGCGCGTCCAGCGCCGACTCGCGCCGCTCCTCGGTCTCGGCCAGGATCAGGTGCTCGACCAGTTCGCGCCGCTCGCCGAGGAACATGTGCTCGGTGCGGCACAGGCCGATGCCCTGGGCGCCGAAGCGGCGGGCCCGGGCGGCGTCCTCGGCGTTGTCGGCGTTGGCCCGCACCTTCATGCGGCGGACGCCGTCGGCGTAGGTCATGATCCGGTCCACGGCCCTGACCAGCTCGCCGGCCTGTTCGTCCGCCCGGATGCGGCCCTCGAAGTACTCCACGACGGGGGAGGGCACGACGGGGACCTCGCCGCGGTAGACCTTGCCGGTGGAGCCGTCGATGGAGATGACGTCGCCCTCTTCGACGACCGTGCCGTCCGGCGCGGTCAGCCGGCGCCGCCTGGTGTCGACCTCCAGTTCCTCGGCGCCGCACACGCAGGTCTTGCCCATGCCGCGGGCGACGACGGCGGCGTGCGAGGTCTTGCCGCCGCGGCTGGTGAGGATGCCCTCGGCGGCGATCATGCCGTCGAGGTCGTCGGGGTTGGTCTCGCGGCGGACCAGGATGACCTTCTCGCCCTCCTGTGCCCGCCTGACGGCGGTGGCGGAGTCGAAGACGGCCCGGCCGACGGCGGCTCCGGGCGAGGCGGCTATGCCCTTGCCGATCCGCTCGGCCCCTCCGTCGCCGGCCTTCGCCTCGTCGAAGTGCGGGAACATCAGCTGGGCGAGCTGGGCGCCGGTGACGCGGCGGAGCGCCTCGGCGTCGTCGATCAGGCCCTGGTCGGCGAGCTGGGTGGCGATCCGGAAGGCGGCGGCGGCCGTGCGCTTGCCGACGCGGGTCTGGAGCATCCACAGCTTGCCGCGCTCGATGGTGAACTCGATGTCGCAGAGGTCCCTGTAGTGGTTCTCCAGGGTCTCCATGATCTCCATGAGCTGGTCGTAGGACTTCTTGTCGATCCTCTCCAGCTCGGCGAGCGGCACGGTGTTGCGGATGCCGGCGACGACGTCCTCGCCCTGGGCGTTGGCGAGGTAGTCGCCGTAGACGCCCTGCTGGCCGCCGGCGGGGTCGCGGGTGAAGGCGACGCCGGTGCCGGAGTCGGGGCCGAGGTTGCCGAAGACCATGGAGCAGACGTTGACGGCCGTGCCCAGGTCGTGGGGTATGCGCTCCTGGCGGCGGTAGAGGCGGGCCCGCTCGCCGTTCCAGGAGTCGAAGACCGCGCGGATGGCGAGGTCCATCTGCTCGCGCGGGTCCTGGGGGAACTCGCGCCCGGTCTCCTCGGAGACGATGGCCTTGAACCGCTCGACGAGCTTCCTGAGGTCGCCGGCGTCCAGGTCGACGTCGGTGGCCGCGCCCCTGGCGCGCTTGGCCTCCTCCAGCGCCTCCTCGAACAGGTCGCCGTCGACGCCCAGCACGGTCTTGCCGAACATCTGGATGAGGCGGCGGTAGGAGTCCCAGGCGAAACGTTCATCCCCGGCCTGGGCGGCGAGCCCGGCGACCGAGGCGTCGGACAGGCCGATGTTGAGGACGGTGTCCATCATCCCGGGCATGGAGAACTTGGCGCCGGACCGCACGGACACGAGGAGGGGGTCGTCCGCCTGGCCGAGCTTCTTGCCCATCTTCCGCTCCAGGGCGTCGAGGTGCGCACTCACCTCGTCGCGGAGCGCCGGGGGCTCGGCGCCGGATTCGAGATAGACCTTGCACGCCTCGGTGGTGATGGTGAACCCGGGAGGGACCGGGAGGCCGAGGTTGGTCATCTCGGCGAGGTTGGCCCCTTTGCCGCCGAGGAGGTCCTTGAGGTCCTTGTTCCCCTCGGTGAAGTCGTAGACGAACTTCCTGGTTACGTGAGGCTCTTCGTTTTCCGGCACGAGAATCGCGCTCCTCGCTGGATCCCCCCGGACGGGTCCGGGGGAGGCTGCCCTGACGGCGGGGAGAGTACCCAGATCGAAGGGTTTGGAGTACGGCCACCATTAGGCCATGAGGGTGTAACCGCCCATCAGGTGAAGGATCAAAAGCAAAGGGCTTCCCAAGAGCCGGGGAAAGGCGAGTTCACCGTCCAAAGTCTTCTGCACCGTCGGTCGCGGATGGAGCGCTCCATCGCCACCATGGGTGACATCCGGCGTCAACTCTTGAAATGAGCAGGGGTGGCACTCAGTGCCACCCCTTGGAGAAGTGCAGGGTACCTTTTCTCGCTCATATGAGCAGGGCTCCTATCAAAGTGGCGAGAATCACGCCCTCGGTAACCGCCTCGTCTCAGTCATCGGACACATTCGCGCTCCCTCCCGCTCCGATGAGCGATCAGTGGCCGCAGACCGGGCCGGCGCCCCTCCCGCCCTTCCGTTCCGCCCCGTTCCGTCCGCCTTCGTCACAGGCCCATGGCGGCGAGGCGGGCGTCGGCCCGGCCGGGGGCGTACAGGTGCTCCACCACCATGGCCCCGGCCCCGATCAGGCCCGCGCGGTCCCCGAGCCGGGAGGTGACCACCGTCAGATGAGCGGTGCTGCGGGGCATGGCCCGCTGGTAGAGCAGCTCGCGCACCCCCGTGACGAACGGCGTCCCGGCGAGGTCGCCCGCGATCATCAGCACCCCGGGGTTGAGCACCGTGACGACCGTGACCAGCACCTCCCCCACCCTGCGGCCCGCCTCCCGGGCCAGCCGGACGACCTCGGGCCGGCCCGCGGCGAGCAGGTCCCGCACCCCGGCTCCGGTGCCGGCCGCCACCCCGGCCGCGCCGAGCTGCGCGGCCAGCGCCCGGCCGCTGGCGACCGCCGCCAGGCAGCCGTACGACCCGCACATGCACAGGGCGTCCGGCCGGTCGTGCAGCCGGATGTGCCCGATGTCCCCCGCGCCTCCGTCGATGCCGCGGTACACCTCGCCGCCCACCACCAGCCCGGCGCCGATCCCGGTGGAGACCTTCACCAGGAGGAACGCGCCGCAGTCGGGGTAGTGGGCGCGCTGCTCGGCGTACGCCATGAGGTTGGCGTCGTTGTCGACCAGGACGACGGGCGCCCTGTCCTCCGCCCCGGCGTCCCCCAGGACGTGCTCGGCGTACGCCCGCCGCGTCCGCTCGGGGATCGGATGGCGGTCCCAGCCCGGCATGATCGGCGGCTGGACCACCTGCCCGGACTCCCACTCCACCGGCCCGGGCACCGACAGGCCGATGCCGCAGACGTCCCCGGGCACGGCCCCGGCCCGCTCCAGCAGCGACGGGAACCAGCGCGCCAGCCGGTCGATCACCGTCTCGGGGCCGTCCTCGACGTTCAGGGGGCCGGTGTGCTCGGCCAGCACCCTGCCCCTCAGGTCGAGCGCGGCGGCCCGCCCGTACCGGGTCTCCAGGTCCACGGCGAGGACCACGGCGTGCGTGCCGTCGAACTCCAGCCGTCCCGCGGGGCGTCCGCCGCCCCCGCCGACGGGGACGGTGGTGCCCTCCCGGATCCAGCCCGCCCGGAAGAGCCGGTCGAGACGGTTGCCGACGGTGGAGCGGGACAGCCCGGTGACCCGCTGGAGCTCGCCGCGGGTGGTCGCCTCGCCGCTGCGGATGAGGTGCAGCAGGTGTCCCGCGCTCGACTGGTTCTCGATCATGCCGCAATCTTCGCCGCTCGCGCGGGCTCCCCGCCGCTCACCCCTTGTCGGCGCCGCTGGTCAGCCCCTCCGTCAGCATCCGCTCCGCGGCGAAGAACAGCAGCACCACCGGCACGGTGAGCACCACCGACCCGGCCATCAGCACCGTCTTGGAGACCTCGATCCCGCCCGCGAGCTGCTGGAGCCCCAGGGAGACCGTCCACTTCTCCGGCTTCGCGACGAGGAAGAGCAGCGCGAACAGGAACTCGTTCCAGGCGATCATGAAGATGTACAGGCCCGTGGCCATCAGGGAGGGCACCGAGAGCGGCAGCACCACCTTGCGGACCGTCTGCAGCCGGGTGCAGCCGTCGAGCGCCGCCGCCTCCTCGACGCTGCGGGGGACGGTCGCGAAGTAGTTCCTCATCATGTAGATCGACACCGGCACGGTCTGCGCGATGTAGACGATCGCGAGCCCGGTCAGGCTCCCCTGGAGTCCCATCCTGGCGAACAGCACGAACAGCGGCACGGCCAGCAGGGTGGCGGGGAAGAGGTAGACGGCCAGGAAGAGCGCGCCGACGTGCCGGCCGCCGAAGAACCTCAGCCGTCCGACGGCGTACGCGCCGGGGACCGCCGCGAGCAGGGTGAGCGCGACGGTGCCGAGGGAGACCGCGGCGGAGTTGGCCAGCATCCGCACGAACCCCTGGCCGCCCTCGGAGGCGGGCCGCAGCACCTCCCGGTAGGTGTCGGCGGTGAACTCGCGCGCGCTCACCCACAGCCTCCCCGGGTCCAGCAGCAGCGCGTCGATCGGCTTCACCGACAGCAGCAGCATGTAGCAGAAGGGCGCGACCGTGATCAGCGCGAGGAAGGCGATCACCACCCACCGCAGGACCGCGAAGACCCTCTCCTCCACCCGGGCGCGGCTCATCACGCCTCCTCCCTCGTCCTGCCCGCGAAGAACCGGAAGTACAGGCCCAGCAGGGCCACCAGGACCAGGGCCAGCACGAGGGCCTGGGCCGCGGCGGCGCCCACGTCGTAGCGGGCGGTGAGGAACTCGTAGACGCGCACCGCGACGACGTCGGTGCCCGCCCCGCCGCCGGTGAGCAGGTAGACGTCGTCGAACTTGTTGAACGTCATGATGAAGCGCAGCACGCTCAGCAGCGCGACGACCGGCATCAGCTGCGGCAGCAGGACGTACCGGAAGCGCTGGGAGACGGTGGCGCCGTCCACCGTGGCGGCCTCCTCCAGGGTGGCGGGCACGGCCTGGAGCCGGGCCAGCAGGAAGAGGAAGGCGAACGGGAAGTAGCGCCAGGTCTCGAAGGCGATGACGGTCAGCAGGGCCAGGGGGATCTCGAACTCCAGGCCCAGCAGGGAGACTTCGTGGCCGCGGGTGGAGAGGAAGGCCGGCGCCCGCTCCCAGCCGAGGAACCGCCGCCCCCACTCGCCCACGATGCCGTACTGCGGGCTGAGCGCCACCTGCCAGACGAAGGCCACCGCGACGACCGGCGCGACGTACGGCAGGAGCATCGCGGCGCGCAGCGGGCCCCGGCCGCGGAACGGCCTGCGCAGCGCGAGGGCGGCGGCCAGGCCCAGCAGGATCGATCCGGCGGTGCCGCCCACCGCGTAGACCAGGGTGGTGCCCAGGCTGCTCCAGAAGCCGGGCGCGCCGAAGACGGCGGTGAAGTTGTCCCACGTCCAGTCGCCGAGCAGCCCCATGCCCTGGATGTCGACCAGCCGGGCGTCCTGGAACGCCAGCAGCACGGTCCACGCGATGGGCAGGACGACCACCACCAGGACCACCAGGACGGTGGGGGTGACGAAGGCCAGTCCCGCGCGGTTCTCCCGCTGGGCGGCGGTGAGGGGCCGGTCGCGGCGCCGGGCCGCGCGGCGGTGCGTCGTCGTCATGGGCTGCGTACCTCGGGCGTGTGGGGGGGGGGACGGGTACGGGGACGGGTACGGGGCCAGGGGCCCGGGCGGGGTCACCGCAGGGAGTCCCGCAGGGCGGAGACCTCCTCGTCGGCGTCGCGCGCGGCCTCGCCGGGGGAGAGCCGGCCGCCGGTCATGGCCCCGACGGCCTTGGGCACGGGCAGTTCGCCGCTCATGGCGCCGACGAGGGTGCCCTGGCCCTGGGGGATGCCCCAGCGCCTCATGCCCGTCACGCCGTCGGCGAGCCGGTCGAGGAGTTCGGGCGGGTAGACCCGGTCCATGGGTTCGCGCCGGTCCACGCCGAGGGAGCCGGAGCGCCAGGCGCGCAGGAACTCCCCGGGGTCCCCCGGGGTTCCGGTGCGCACCGGGATCTTCCCCTCGGGGGCCATGCCGAACCAGTCCCGGTAGCCCTCGCTCATCATGTACTCCACGAAGGCCCGGGACGCCTCCGTCTCGGCGGTCCGGGTGACGGCCCAGGAGGTGATCTCGCCGAACCGGGCGGGCCCCGTGCCGTCCGGGCCCTCCACGGCGGTGACGATCCCGCTGTTCTCCGCCAGGAAGCCGCGGTCGCCGGCGCACTCCGGGCAGCTCGGCAGGGCGTCGTCGCGCAGCCCGGCGAGTTCGTCGAGGACGAAGGAGGACCAGACGAGCACCGAGGAGGAGCCGGAGAAGTAGGCGGCGCGGGTGGTGTCGACGGTCTGGGTGCCCGGGGCGCCGTGCTCGCGGGCGAGGGTGTCGTACAGGGCGAAGGCGCGGCGGCAGGCGGGTGAGTCCAGGGCCACGTCCCCGTCGGCGCGCACCAGTTCGCAGCCGTCCGCCAGGGCCAGGTACTCGAAGCTCTGCTGGGTGGCGACGTCCGCGGGGTCGGTGGGCAGGGAGATCCCGGTACGGCCCCCGCCGTCCAGTTCCCCGGCGGCGCGCAGCAGGTTCCGGTAGGTGTCCGGGGCGGGCAGGCCCGCCTCGCGGAAGCGGTCCGCGCGGTAGACGACCAGTTGCAGCCAGGCATCGGAGGGGACCGCCAGCCGCCGGTCCCCGTCGCCGGTCAGCTCCAGGGCCCCGGCGGTGAAGGTGTCGGCGCCCAGCGCGCGGACGACGTCGCCGGCCACCTCGGTGTTCAGCAGGTCGTTGGCGTACATCTGCCAGACCTGCCCGAGGGTCACCGCGCCGATGACGTCGGGCAGGTCGCCCGCGGCGGCGGCCGACATGACCATCTGGGGGAGCTGGTTCTCGGCGACGCCGACCAGGTCGACCTCGACCCCGGTCCTCTCCTCGAACCGGGCGACGACCTCCTCGGTGGCGGCCATCCGCGGCGGGAGGTTCTCCAGGGACCACACCGTGATCCTGTTGTCGGGCGTGGTGTTCGCCTCACTCGAACAGCCGGACAGCGGACCGGCGCAGAGCAGCACCGCGGCCAGCGCCGCTGCGACGCAACGGAGTTGACGGGCACGCATTGACCCGCATACGCCCCCTTTCACCCTCTTCGCGCCCCCTGTGTCAGGCCTCACAACCCCATTTCTGCCTTTCCGTAAGACAAAACCCTAGGCTTACATAGGCGTAACCCAGACGTCATCTTCAGATCCGGAGTCCTCGTGGAGCGCGTCGCACCGTTCACCGACCCTCCCCGGCCCACAGCCGTTCCGGGGGACGTCCCCCGGCCCTCGACCGGATACCCGCGGTTCCACCGTGTGCACCCGGCCGTTCCCTCCACCGGCGCACACGCGCCGGACGGCGGGACCGGGTCCGCACCGGCCGTCCTCCGCGCCGGTCGCCGGGCGGCGGTCCGATGAGGGAGATCCCGCCCGTCCGGCTCCACGTCCCCGCCCAGCGGTCCGCGTCCGGCTCCGCGGCGGACGGGCTGCGCGACGCCGCGCGGCGGGTGCTGCTGCGCAACTGGACCGGCGGCTCGACCGTCCCCTCGCGCAGCCTGTACCCCCACCAGTGGAGCTGGGACTCGGCGTTCGTCGCGATCGGCCTGCGCCACCTGTCGCCGGAACGCGCCCAGCGCGAACTGGAGACGCTGCTGGCCGCCCAGTGGGGCGACGGACGCGTCCCGCACATCGTCTTCAACCCGGCCGTCCCCCTGGACGCCTACTTCCCCAGCCCCGACTTCTGGCGGTCCTCCACCGCCGGAGCCGCGGCCGGGGCGCCCGCGGACGTCGAGACCTCGGGCATCGTGCAGCCGCCCGTCCACGCGCTGGCCGCCTGGCTGGTGCACCGGGCCGACCCGGCGCTCTCGCGGCGGCGCGGCTTCCTGCGGCGGCTGTACCCGAAGCTGGTCGCCTGGCACCACTACCTCACCGCCCACCGCGACCTGGGAAGACGCGGGCTGGTGTCGGTCGTCCACCCGTGGGAGCCGGGCATGGACAACAGCCCCTGCTGGGACGGGCCGCTGGCGCGTGTCGAGCCGGCCCCGCCGGGCTCCTTCCGCCGCGCCGACCTCGACCACGGCTCCGCCGCCGACCGCCCCACCGACCTGGACTACGCCCGGTACGTGCGGCTGGCCGCCGACTACCGCGACCACGGCTACCTGGACGCCCGGGCGCCGCACCGGTTCGCCGTCGAGGACCCCGGCGTCAACGCCCTGCTGATCGCCTCCGAGCACGCCCTCGCGGACATCGCCGAGGAGATCGCGCCCGAGATCGCCCCCGTCTCCGGGGCCCGGGAGGAGCTGCGCGCCGACGCCGACGCCCACCGCCGCCGGGCCCGCGAGCTGACCGCCGCGCTGGTGGACGGGCTGTGGGACGCGGAGGCCGGGCAGTTCCTCTGCTTCGACGTGCGCTCCGGGCGGCCGATCGCCGAGCGCAGCGTCGCCGGACTGCTGCCGCTGATCGTGCCGGGCCTGCCGCGGGACGTCGTCGGCGCCCTGCTGGACACGGTCCGCGGCGAGCACTTCGGGCTGGGCGGCGCCGTACGGCTGGTGCCCAGCTACGACCTGCGCGGACACGCCTTCGACCCGCGCCGCTACTGGCGCGGCCCGGCCTGGTTCAACATCAACTGGCTGATGGAGCGCGGCCTGCGGCAGCACGGGCGGACCGCCGACGCCGACGCCCTGCGGGCCGCGGTACTGGCCGCGGCCGCCTCCTCGGACTTCGCCGAGTACGTCGACCCCCACACCGGAGCCGGGCACGGCAGCCGGGAGTTCAGCTGGACGGCGGCGCTCGTCCTGGACCTGCTGCACCGGACCGCGCGGGCCGGGGAGCACGCCCCGGTGCCCGCCGCCGTCGCCCGGCCGCGCGCCCGGGTCCGGGCGGAGGCACGGGCCGAGGCGCGGGCCGAAGGACAGGCCGAGGCGCGGGCCGAGGCCCCGGTGGGGAGCGGCGAAGCGGCCCGGTGACCCCGGGCCGCCCCGGTGACGGGACCGGCCCCGGTCCCGCCCTGGGTCCGGTCGCCGGATCAGCCGCCGGAGGTGTCCAGCTCGGCGTCCGCCGCGACGCCCGCGCAGTCGTTCGGGTCGTCCAGCCAGCCGTCCGGCAGGACGACCCGGTTCCGGCCCGAGGTGCGCCCGCGCGGCCCGTCGGCGCCCGCCGGCCAGGGCTGGTCCAGGTCCAGCTCGCCCAGCAGGTCCTCAAGCTCCGCCAGGGAGGAGGCCACGGCCAGCCTCCGGCGCATCTCGGAGCCGACGGAGAAGCCCTTGGTGTACCAGGCGACGTGCTTGCGGAAGTCGATCACGCCGCGCGCCTCGTCCTCCAGCCACTCCCCCAGCAGCCGGGCGTGCCGCAGCATCACCGCCGCGACCTCCCGCAGCGACGGCCGGGCGCGCTCCCCGGACCCCTCGCAGGCGTTGACCAGGTCGGAGAAGAGCCACGGCCGCCCCAGGCAGCCGCGTCCGACCACGACCCCGTCGCAGCCGGTCTCGCGCATCATCCGCACGGCGTCGTCGGCCGACCAGATGTCGCCGTTGCCCAGCACCGGGATCTCGGGGACGGCCTCCTTCAGCCGGGCGATGGCCTCCCAGTCGGCGGTGCCGCCGTAGTGCTGGGCGGCGGTGCGGCCGTGGAGGGCGATGGCGGTGACGCCCTCCTCCACGGCGATGCGCCCGGCGTCCAGATAGGTGAGGTGGTCGTCGTCGATGCCCTTGCGCATCTTCATCGTCACCGGCAGTCCGCCCGCGCCCGCCACGGCCTCGCGCAGGATCGCCCGCAGCAGGGGGCGCTTGTAGGGCAGCGCGGAGCCGCCGCCCTTCCGGGTCACCTTGGGGACGGGGCAGCCGAAGTTGAGGTCGATGTGGTCGGCCAGGTCCTCGTCGGCGATCATGCGGACGGCCTTGCCGACGGTCGCCGGGTCCACGCCGTAGAGCTGGATGGAGCGCGGCTTCTCGCTCGCATCGAAGCGGATGAGACGCATGGTCTTCGCGTCCCGCTCCACCAGCGCCCGGGTGGTGATCATCTCGCTGACGAACAGCCCCCTGCCGCCGCTGAACTCGCGGCACAGCGTCCGGAACGGCGCGTTGGTGATCCCGGCCATCGGCGCGAGGACCACCGGCGGCCGGACCGTGTGCGGGCCGATGGCGAGCTGCTGTGTCATGGGCGTGGGCATCCTCTGTCGCTTCGGGACGGTCGTTCCGGGGGGACGGTCCCCCATTGTCCCCCATTCGCCGTCGCCCGTTCGCGGCCCCGCCCTCCGGCCGGCCCCGGACCGGCCCGCGCCGCCGCCTCAGTGCCCCAGGACGGCGGCGGCGAGGACGGCGAGGAAGCCCGCCGCCCCGACCAGCCCCAGGATCCACGGCGCGGGGCTCAGCCGCTGCGGCATCCCGCCGCCGTGCTCGGCGAGGTGGTGGGCGGCCCCGGCCCGGGCGGGGCCGCCGCACGGGGCCGCCTCCCGGTGGTCGCAGGTGCCGCAGACGATGTGGGCGTCCCCCGCCCCGCGGCGGAGGGAGATGTCGCGGACGATCCGCACCTCGTGGAGGCGCCCGTCCGTGCCGTAGCCGCTGACCATGCTCACTGTCGGCATCCGTCCCTCATCCCCCTTCCGGACACCGCCGTGCGTCCCGGCCGATCCTGGCAGGCGGCCGGACGCGGCGGCAGGGGCGATGGCAGCAGTGTCGGGGGCCGCCCGGTTGCCGGATCCCGGCAGGGGGAGCGGTTCGGGGCCGGTGAACCGGCCGGTTCCCTTCCGCTTCCGTGACGCGGTGCACCGCCCGTGCCACGGAAGGCTGACGGTTCGCTCAGCAGCCCAGCAGGCGGCCGGCGAGGTAGGACTCGACCTGGTCGAGCGAGACCCGCTCCTGCTTCATCGAGTCGCGCTCGCGCACGGTCACCGCGTTGTCCTCGAGGGTGTCGAAGTCGACCGTGACGCAGTACGGCGTGCCGATCTCGTCCTGGCGGCGGTAGCGGCGGCCGATGGCGCCCGCGTCGTCGAACTCGATGTTCCAGTGCTTGCGCAGCGCGGCCGCCAGCTCCTTGGCCTTCGGCGAGAGCTGCGGGTTGCGGGAGAGCGGCAGGACGGCGACCTTGACCGGCGCCAGGCGCGGGTCGAGGCGCATCACGACACGCTTCTCCATCTTGCCCTTGGCGTTGGGCGCCTCGTCCTCGACGTAGGCGTCGAGCATGAACGCGAGCATCGTGCGGCCGACACCGGCCGCGGGCTCGATGACGTACGGCGTCCAGCGCTCGCCGGCCTCCTGGTCGAAGTACGACAGGTCCTGGCCGGAGGCCTTGGAGTGCGCGGTGAGGTCGTAGTCGGTGCGGTTGGCCACGCCCTCCAGCTCGCCCCACTCACTGCCGCCGAACTGGAAGCGGTACTCGATGTCGGCGGTGCGCTTGGAGTAGTGGGAGAGCTTCTCCTCGGGGTGCTCGTACCACCGCATGTTCTCCTCGCGGAGCCCCAGGCCGGTGTACCAGTTCCAGCGCTGCTCCATCCAGTACTCCTGCCACTTCTCGTCCTCGCCCGGCTTGACGAAGAACTCCATCTCCATCTGCTCGAACTCGCGGGTCCGGAAGATGAAGTTGCCCGGAGTGATCTCGTTCCGGAAGGACTTGCCCATCTGCGCGATGCCGAACGGCGGCTTCCTGCGCGAGGTCTGCTGGACGGCGGCGAAGTTGGTGAAGATGCCCTGCGCGGTCTCCGGGCGGAGGTAGGCGACGGAGCCGGAGTCCTGGGTGGGGCCGAGGTGGGTGGACAGCAGGCCGGAGAACTGCTTGGGCTCGGTGAACTGGCCCTTGTTGCCGCAGTTGGGGCAGTTGACGTCGGCCAGGCCGTTCGCCGGGGGACGGCCGTGCTTGGCCTCGTACCCCTCCTCCAGGTGGTCCGCGCGGAACCGCTTGTGGCACGAGGTGCACTCGGTGAGCGGATCGGTGAAGGTGGCGACGTGACCGGACGCCACCCACACCTCGGGGGCGAGGATCACCGACGAGTCGATGCCGACCACGTCGTCGCGCGAGGTGACCATGGAGCGCCACCACTGGCGCTTGATGTTCTCCTTCAGCTCCACACCCAGCGGACCGTAGTCCCAGGCGGCCCTCGTCCCTCCGTAGATCTCGCTGGAGGGGTAGACGAAGCCACGGCGCTTGCTGAGGCTGACGATGGTGTCGATCTTGTCGGCGGCCACGGTGCTCTCTTCGGTACAGACGACGGAATACCTCAGGTTACCGGCGATGGAGGGGGCCTGACCAAATCGGTCCGGGGTTCGGGCACCGCCGGGCGGGCACCCGGGCGGGCCGGACGGAGATCCCCTCATTTCATTTGACAATCATTTCCATCTCGGCTGAAAATGACTGTCATGAACGCTCGACGACGCCCCCTCATACCCCGTCCCCGCACCGCCTCCCGCGCCGTCCTGGCCGGGGCCGTCGCCCTGGGCGCGCTCGGCCTGACCGCGTGCGGCACCGGCACGGCGGACGGCGGGGGGAAGGGGGTGGACGTCGTCGCCTCGTTCTACCCCATGCGGTTCCTCGCCGAGGAGATCGGCGGGAAGCACGTCACGGTGGAGACCCTGACCAAGCCCGGCGTCGAGGCGCACGACCTGGAGCTCAGCCCCCGGCAGATCGCCGACCTGGGCAAGGCCGACCTCGTCGTCTACCTGGAGGGGTTCCAGCCCGCCGTCGACAAGGCCATCGAGCAGTCCGGGGCGGAGCACGTCGCCGAGGCCGGCTCGTACACCGAACTGGAGACGCACGGCTCCGGGCACGAGGAAGGACATGAGGGACACGAGGAAGGACACGGGGACGAGCACGGCGGGGAGCACGAGGGCCACGACCACGGCCACGGCGAGGACGCCCTCGACCCCCACGTCTGGCTCGACCCGGTGAAGTACGCCGAGATCGCCGAGGGCGTCGGCGAGGCCCTGGCGAAGGCCGACCCGGAGCACGCCGCCGACTACCGGAAGAACGCCGAGGCGCTGGCGGAGAAGCTGGACGCCCTCGACGCGGACTTCCGCGAGGGCCTGGAGAACCGCCGGACCGACACCTTCATCACCACCCACTCCGCCTTCGGCTACCTCGCCGAGCGCTACGGCCTCCACGAGGAGTCCATCGCCGGCCTCGACCCCGAGTCCGAGCCCAGCGGCGCCCGGATGAAGGAGCTCCACGAGATCGCGGAGGAGGACAAGGTGAACACCGTCTTCTTCGAGACCGCCGCCAGCGACCGGACGGCCGGGACCCTCGCCGACGACCTGGGCCTGCGCACCGATGTCCTCGACCCCGTCGAGGGCATCGGCGACGACTCCCGCGGCGACGACTACTTCGAGGTCATGCGTGCCAACCTCCAGGCCCTGCGCACGGCGCTCGGCGCCGAGTGAACCCGGCGGCCGGCCCGGCGGGACCCACCAGCCCGGCGAAACCCACCAGCCCGACCAGCCCGATGAGGAGGCCACCCATGGCGGACGAGCGGACCACGGCGCCCCCGGCGCTGTCCCTGCGGGGCGTGACCGCCTCGCTCGGGGGGCGGCAGGTGCTGCGCGGGATCGACCTGGACGTGGCGCGCGGCGAGGTCGTCGCCCTGCTCGGCGCGAACGGATCGGGGAAGTCGACGACGGTGCGGACCGTCGTCGGCCAGGTGCGGCCCACGAGCGGCGAGCTGGAGCTGTTCGGCACCCCGCTGCGGCGCTTCCGCGACTGGCGGCGCGTGGGCTACGTGCCGCAGCGCTCGACCGCCGCCGCCGGCGTCCCCGCGACCGTGCGCGAGGTGGTCTCCGCCGGGCGGCTGGCCCGCAGGCGGCTGAGGCCGCTCGGGCGCGCGGACCGGGAAGCCGTGCACCGCGCCCTGGAGCTGGTCGGGCTCGCCGGCCGGGCCCGCGACTCGGTCGACGCGCTCTCCGGCGGCCAGCACCAGCGCGTGCTGATCGCCCGCGCGCTGGCCGGCGAGCCGGAGCTGCTGGTCATGGACGAGCCGCTGGCCGGGGTGGACCTGCTCAGCCAGCGCGTCCTGGCCGACGCGCTGACCGAGCAGACCGAGCGGGGCGCCTCCGTCCTGCTGGTGCTGCACGAGCTGGGTCCGCTCGCCCCGCTGATCGACCGCACCGTCGTCCTCCACGACGGCCGGGTCGAGCGCGTGGACGGCACCACCCACCTCCACGACCAGGCCTGCCACCCGCACCCCGACCCCTCAGCCCCCGCCCGGACCGGACTGCTCACATGATCGAACTACTGGACTACCCCTTCATGCAGCGCGCCCTGCTGGCCGCGCTGCTGGTCGGCGTCGCCGCCCCGGCCGTCGGCATCTACCTCGTCCAGCGCCGCCAGGCGATCATGGGCGACGGCATCGGGCACGTGGCGATGACCGGTGTGGCGCTGGGCTTCCTGCTGAGCACCAACCCGGTGTGGACGGCCGTGCTGGTCTCCGCCCTCGGCGCGGTCGCGATGGAGCTGATCCGCTGGTACGGCATGGCGCGCGGCGACATCGCGCTGTCCCTGCTGTTCTACGGCGGCATGGCCGGCGGCGTCATGATCGTCAACCTGTCGCCGGGCGGCTCCAACGCCGACCTGATGACGTACCTGTTCGGGTCCATCACCACCGTCTCCCCCGAGGACGTCACCGCGATCGTGGCGCTGTCCGCGTTCGCGCTGGCGGTCTGCCTGGGGCTGCGGCGGCAGCTCTTCGCCGTCTGCCAGGACGAGGAGTTCGCCCGGGTCACCGGACTGCCGGTGCGGATGCTCAACCTGCTGCTGGCCGTCACCGCGGCGGTCACGGTGACCGTGGCGATGCGGGTGGTGGGGCTGCTGCTGGTGAGCGCCCTGATGGTGCTGCCCGTCGTCGCCGCCCAGCAGGTCACGCGCGGCTTCGCCACCACGCTGGCGCTGTCGGTGGCCACCGGCGTGCTGGTCGCCCTCTCCGGCACCGCGACGTCCTTCTACGCGGACGTGCCGCCCGGCGCGAGCATCGTGCTGCTGGCGATCGCGCTGTTCGCGCTCCTGGCGGTGGTGGCGCCCCTCCTAGACCGGGTACGGAGCAGAGCGGGGGCCCGGCATGAGGAACACCACAGGACGCAGGAGGCACCCGAGGGCGCTACGGTCGTGCGGTGAGGTGACCACGGTCGCCGGTGGCGGCACGGGCGGGAACGCGCCGGTGGGATCCACCGGCACGGCGCACCGGTAAGGGGTGCTCCCCCACCGCGCCCGCCACACCCTGGCACAATGGCCGATCAGCTACGCGAGGTAGCGCCGACATGAGGAGGCAATGGTGGCGACCGCAGGTCCCCCCGTACGCGGCCGGTCGACCCGGCAGCGCGCCGCTGTGGCGGCGGCTCTCAGCGAGGTCGACGAGTTCCGCAGCGCCCAGGAGCTGCACGACATGCTCAAGCACCGAGGCGACTCGGTGGGTCTGACCACGGTCTACCGCACCCTCCAGTCGCTGGCCGACGCGGGCGAGGTGGACGTCCTGCGCACCGACGACGGCGAGGCCGTCTACCGCCGGTGCAGCAGTGGCGACCACCACCACCACCTGGTCTGCCGCCACTGCGGCCGGGCCGTCGAGGTGGAGGGCCCCGCCGTGGAGAAGTGGGCGGACTCCATCGCCGAGGAGCACGGCTTCGTCGACGTGGCCCACACCGTCGAGATCTTCGGCACCTGCGGCGAGTGCGCCGCCGCCGGACGCTCCAAGGCCTGAGCACAAGGACCGCGCACCCGCGCCGCGGCCCCGCCGCACCCGCAGGTGCGGCGGGGCCGCGGCGCGTCCCGCGTGGGCGCCCGGATGCCGGGACGCCCAAACGCTCAGACGCCGGACGGGGCCACCTGCCCCGGCTCTCCCGGCTCCCCCGCCTGCCCGGGCTCCTCCGGTCCGCCGTCCTGCCGCTCGCCGGCGGCGGGCACCTGGTTGGGCTCCGCCCCGCCGAAGCGGCGGTCGCGCCGGGCGTACTCCAGGCAGGCGTCCCACAGGTGGCGGCGGTCGAAGTCCGGCCAGAGCACGTCCTGGAAGACCATCTCGGCGTAGGCGCTCTGCCATATCAGGTAGTTGGACGTGCGCTGCTCGCCGGACGGCCGGACGAACAGGTCCACGTCCGGCATGTCCGGGTAGTACAGGTACTTCGCGACGGTCTTCTCCGTCACCTTCGACGGGTCCAGCCGTCCGGCCCGCACGTCCGCCGCGATGGCCGCCGCGGCGTCGGCGATCTCGGCCCGGCCCCCGTAGTTGACGCAGAAGTACAGCGTCATGGCGTCGTTGTCCTTGGTCTGCTCCTGCGCTATCTGGAGCTCCTGGACGACCGACCTCCACAGCTTGGGCATCCGGCCCACCCAGCGGATGCGGATGCCCAGGGCGTCCATCTCGTCGCGGCGGCGGCGGATGACGTCGCGGTTGAAGTTCATCAGGAAGCGGACCTCTTCGGGCGAGCGCTTCCAGTTCTCGGTGGAGAAGGCGTACAGCGAGAGGTTCTCGATGCCCATCTCCAGGCAGCCCTTGAGGACCTCCATGACGACGCCCTCGCCCCGCTTGTGCCCCTCGGTGCGCGGCAGCCCGCGCTGCTTGGCCCAGCGGCCGTTGCCGTCCATGACGACCGCCACGTGCTTCGGCACCAGGCTGCCGGGGATCTTCGGCGGACGCGCGCCGGAGGGGTGCGGATCGGGCGTGAGGTACTCGCGACGCTGCCGGGACAGCATTCCGCGCCGTGCCATGGTGCTCTCTTCTCCACCCGTGCGGGCCGCCGCGGCCACGCCCGGGTAACGGGCTCGGTGGGTCGGGGGACTACGGCGAGAGTAGCCGGTCAGCCCTTCTCCACGTAGCGCAGGGAACGCAGGCCGCGCTCCAGGTGCCAGTGGAGGTAGGCGGAGACCAGGCCGCTGCCCTCCCGCACGTGCCGGGGCTCGGCGGCGTCGGCGGTCGCCCAGTCGCCCGTGAGGAGCGCGCCCAGCAGCCGCAGCGCCTCGGGGGACGGCACGACGCTGCCCGGCACCCGGCAGTCGGCGCACACCACACCGCCGGCGGCCACGGAGAAGAACCGGTTGGGGCCGGGCAGCCCGCACTGGGCGCAGTCCTCGAAACTCGGCGCGTAGCCGCCGACGGCCAGGGAGCGCAGCAGGAAGGCGTCCAGCACCAGCCCGGGGCTGTGCTCGCCCGCGGCGAGGGTCCGCAGCGCCCCGATCAGCAGCAGGTACTGCTGGACGTTCGGCTCGCCCTCGTGGTCGGTGAACCGCTCGGCCGTCTCCAGCATCGCCGTCCCGGCGGTGTAGCGGGCGTAGTCGGTGACGATGTTCCGCCCGTACGGCGCGATGGTCTCGGTCTGGGTGCACAGCGGCAGCCCCCGGCCGACCAGGTCGCTGCCGCGGGCGAAGAACTGGATGTCGACGTGCGAGAAGGGCTCCAGCCGCGCGCCGAACTTGGACTTGGTGCGCCGCACCCCCCGCGCCACGGCCCGCACCCTGCCGTGTCCGCGTGTGAGGAGCGTGATGATGCGGTCCGCCTCGCCCAGCTTCTGGGTTCGCAGGACCACACCGTCGTCGCGGAACAGGCTCATTCCCCCATTCTCCCCCACCCGCGCTCCCGCGGTGGGGCGGCGGGCGCCGGGGGAAGGGGCTCAGGAGAGGGTGGTGCGCGCGGTGTCGAGCAGCCGCTCGGTGTCCTCCCGGCACAGGCTCAGCGTCTGTCCGGCGGACGTCAGCACCGTGCGTTCGGCGGGGGTGTAGGGGCCGTCGGCGAGGGCGACGCGGGCGCCCAGGAGCAGCAGGCTCTCGCGGCCCGGCGGGGCGAGGTGCGGGGCGAGCGGGGCCAGGGCCTCGTGCAGTTCGATGTCCATGGCGACGCTGTCGGCCCCGACCGCCGCGAGCAGGGCGACCAGCTGCTCCTCGGAGCAGTTCGGGAAACCGGCTCCCCTGATCCCCTCGACGGCCGCCTCGCGGGCCGCGCGGGACTCCGACCCGCCCGCGGCGAGCACCGCCATGGCGACGGTGTGGACGGCGTCGCGGAGCATGGCGCCCAGCCGGGTGGTGGTGGGGTGGTCCAGGGCGTCGGTGCCGAAGTGCTCGCGGCACTCGGCGCACTCCAGCACGGGACCGGCGTCCCCGCGCGGCAGGACGGGCACGCCGAGCACGACCAGCCGGCGGCGTCCGGTGCGGCGCCGGTAGTTGCGGTCCCCTCCGCACGACGGGCAGAAGAACTCGCCGTCGTCGACCGTGCGCCATGTCGTACGGACGCCCGCCACACGCAGTTTCCGGCCGTCCCGGCTCCGGGAGTGCACCACTGACGTACCTCCGTCACGCTTCAGCGCCATTGCCGCGTGAACGTGATGCTAACCACATTCTTGAGGTGACGTCAGTACCCCGGACGGGACATATCCCCGCCCCGTCCGGCCCCTGCGCACCGGTCCGAGGGGTGTTCCCGCCGGTCGGACGGCGTTCCCCGGCACCTCCGGGGGGTGACCTCGGGAGCGACCGGGGCGGGCGAAATGCCGTCGCGGACCCGCCGGCCGGCTCGGCAGGATGGCGCGCATGGACGTGGGCGTGACCGATCCGGAGCGGACGGGCGAGGAGCGGCTTCCCGGCGGGAGGCTGCTGGGCTGGGCGGAGTGGGGACCGGAGGACGGCGTCCCCGTGCTGTTCTCCCCGGGCGCGGGCACGAGCCGGCACCTGGGGTTCGGCAGCGGCGCCGTGACCGCGCTCGGGGTGCGGCTGATCGCCCTGGACCGGCCCGGCCTGGGCGCCTCCACCCCGTCCCCGGGACGCACCTTCGCCGGCTTCGCCGAGGACGTCCGCGTCTTCGCCGCCGCCCGGGGGCTCGGACGTCCCGCCATGGTGGGCAACTCGCAGGGCGCGCCGTTCGCCCTCGCCTGCGCGGCGCGGGGCGTGGTGGGCGCGCTCGCCGTGGTCTCCGGGGCGGACGAGATCGCCGATCCCCGGTTCGCCGACGCACTGCCGGATGGCCTGCGGCGACTGGTCGGCACCGCCGTCGCCGACCCGGCCGCCGCGGAGCGGATCCTCGCCGGCTTCACGCCTCGGGCCATGGCGGACATGGTGCTGGCGGGCAGCCCGGAGTGCGACCTGGCGGTCTACCGGCACCCGGCGTTCGCCGCCGCCTGGCGGCGGGCGCTGGAGGAGGGCTTCGCCCAGGGACCGGAGGGCTACGCCCGCGACACCGCCCTGGTCATGGGCCGCTGGAAGCGGTGGGGCTGGACCTGTCGGAGATCGCCGTGCCGGTGGACCTGTGGTACGGCGCGGAGGACACCTCCCACTCCCCCGACCGGGGCGCCTCGCTGGCGTCACGCATCCCCGGAGCCGTCCGCCGTCTCGTCCCCGGAATCGGGGGCGCGGTGCTGTGGACGCACGCCGAGGAGATCCTGGGCACGCTGCTGAAACGCATCGGGACCGCCCGGTAGATCCAGGTGGCCCCGACACGGGGTTCACTTCACGGCGAGGCCGACGAACGCGCTCCAAGCCGCAGGGACGAAGGCGAGCGTCCCGCCCGCCCTGTCCTTCGAGTCGCGTACGCGGACAGTGTCGGAGCCGGCCGCGACCTCGACGCAGTTGCCGCCATCCCCACCGCTGTAGCTGCTCTTGAACCACGACAGTCCGTCGGGCGCGGTCGTGGGCTGCTCGCTGTTCATAGGTCTCCCGCGATGTCGGCATCACCTGCACCAAAACAGTGCGCATCTTCGCGCACTCCGACACGTGTCGAAGCTGCCTCCTGTGCGCGCTCCTTCCCGATGAGGTGCCGCAGCACGACTTCTTCGATCAGAAACCCAACACCCACGCCGAGGACCTTCCGCGCCCTGCTCGAACACATCGGGGCCGCCCGGTAGACCCGAGTGACCCCGACACGGAGGTCACTCCGCGGCGAAGCCGACGAACGCACTCCAAGCCGTACGCGGGAACGCCAACGGCTCTCGTCCCGGCTCCTTGGAATCCCGCACGTGGACGGTGCCAGGGTCGGTCGCGACCTCGACGCAGTTGCCACCCTCGTTGCCGCTGTAGCTACTCTTGCGCCACACCAATCCGCTGGTTCCCGTGGCCCGCTCGGTGTTCATAGGTCTCCCGCCGCCTGCTCGATGAGATGCGCTGATTCTTCCGGGGACAAAGCCTGTGCCCGGATGATTCCATACCGTTGCGCGAGCACACTCACTCGTTTCCGGTCGGAGACCAGGAAGCTCCCGCTCTGTCCCTCCGCATAAGCCAGGTTCCGGCCGTCTGGAGTCTCCAACAGGACGAAGGGCCCATCCAAGCCCATGTGGGTCTCCCGCGACGTCGGCATGACCTGCACCGAGACATTGCGCATCTCCGCACACTCCAACAAGCGCCGAAGCTGCCTCTTGTGCACGTTCCTACCCCCGATAGGGCGCCGCAGCACGACCTCTTCGATCACGAAACCCAGTACGCACGCTGGACTACGGTTCAGGAGTCCCTGCCGATCGACTCGGGCAGCGACACGGTTCTCGATCTCCTCGTTGTCGAGCGGTGGGCAGCGAGCCGAGATCACTTCGCGTACGTGCTCTTCCGTCTGCAATAGCCCCGGCACCGCGTGGTTCTCGTACGAGTACAGGCTCACCGCCTCCGCCTCCAGCAGGGCGAAGTCCCGGAACCATGTCGGGTAGCGGGACTGGAGCAGGTACGGCATGCCCGCTCGCAACACCCCGCCCGCGCCCAGAGTTTCGTCCACCTGGTCGACGAACTCCTGCTGCGGCATCCGCCGCCCCTGCTCGACGGAGGCGACCGTCGCCTCCGAGTACCCGATCCGGTCGCCGAGTTCCGCGCGGGACAGCCCCGCCCTCCGGCGGAACAGCTTCATCTGGCTGCCGAAGTACCTGAGCGTCGTCGCCCCGTAGTCGCTCTGCTCACCCATGTGACACCACCCCGTCCGCAGGCTTCGCATGGACAACTCGGCCTCATGAGTCGCCGTTACGGCGCGTGGCGCGTACAGGACCTCGTACAAACGCGTACACCTCCCGGTAGGGACGCGGCGGCCATCCCCAACTCACGCGGTGGTGCTGTTCCTTGGTGGGCATGACGCCTGAAAGCCCCTCAAGCCGCCTTCTCTTCGGCCTCCGCGCCCACACCCCTCCGTGCGGTCCGTACGAGTTCCGGATGCGGTTCAGTCCGACTCCGCGTGGTGCGCGGCTCGCGCGGCACCTGGCCGCGGTGCGGCTCGACGAGTGGGGCTTCCCCTACGACGGGGACGCCGCCGGAACGGCCTGCCTGCTGGTGGCCGAGCTGGCCGCGAACGCCGTCGTCCACGGCCGCGTGCCCGGCCGGGACTTCGCTCTCCGGCTCGCTCTCTCCGCCCCTCCTCCTCTGCCCGCGACCCTGCGCGTCGAGGTTGCGGACGCCCGGGGCGAGAAGCGTCCGTCCCTGTCGCCCATCGCCCCCGCGCCCTCCGACGAGCACGGCCGTGGACTTCTCCTCGTCGGGGCTCTCGCGGATCGCTGGGGCGTCTGCGGGCGGGAACCGGGTCCGTCGCCCGGCAAGACCGTCTGGGCCGAGCTGGACGTCCGGTGAGCCCCTCCCCGGGGGCGTGGAACGGGTCCGCCCCCGCCGGACGGCGTCCGGCGGGGGCGGCGGGTTCGGCGCGGGCCGCGGTGGGCGCCGCGTCCGTCAGCGGTAGGCGCGGTTGACGGCGGAGACGATGGCCTTCAGGGAGGCGCGGGTGGTGTTGGGGTCGATGCCGATGCCCCACAGCACCTTGCCGTCGATGGCGCACTCGATGTACGAGGCGGCCTGCGCGGAGGCGCCCTCGCTCATGGTGTGCTCCTGGTAGTCCAGGAGCCGGGCGTCGACGCCGATCTTCGCCAGCGCGTCGAAGAAGGCGGAGATCGGGCCGTTGCCACTGCCGGTCAGCACGGTCTCGGCGCCGTCCACGGTGGCCTCGACGGTGAGGTTGTCCACGCCGTCGGTGTCGGTCGTGGTCTGGCCCTTCTTGACCTGGATGCGGCCCCAGGGGTTCTCCGGGTTGGGCAGGTACTCGTCCCGGAAGACGTCCCAGATCTGCTGCGGGGTGACCTCGCCGCCCTCGGCGTCGGTCTTCGCCTGGATGATCTTGGAGAACTCGATCTGCATCCGGCGCGGCAGGTCCAGCTTGTGGTCGTTCTTCAGGACGTAGGCGACGCCGCCCTTGCCGGACTGGGAGTTGACGCGGATGACGGCCTCGTAGGAGCGGCCGACGTCCTTGGGGTCGATGGGCAGGTACGGCACCGCCCACTCGATCTCGTCCACCGTCTTCCCCTGCTCGGCGGCGGTGGCCTCCATCGCCTCGAAGCCCTTCTTGATGGCGTCCTGGTGGGAGCCGGAGAAGGCGGTGTAGACCAGGTCGCCCGCGTAGGGGTGGCGCGGGTGGACCTCCATCTGGTTGCAGTACTCGGCGGTGCGGCGGATCTCGTCGATCTGGCTGAAGTCGATCTGCGGGTCGATGCCCTGGCTGAACAGGTTCATCCCCAGGGTGACCAGGTCCACGTTGCCGGTCCGCTCGCCCTGACCGAACAGGCAGCCCTCGACGCGGTCGGCGCCGGCCATGACCGCCAGCTCGGCCGCGGCCACGGCGGTGCCGCGGTCGTTGTGGGGGTGGGTGGACAGGCAGATGAACTCGCGGCGGGACAGGTTCCGCGACATCCACTCGAACCGGTCGGCGTGGGTGGAGGGCGTGGAGCGCTCGACGGTGGCCGGCAGGTTGAGGATGATCTCGCGGCCCTCCTCGGGCTGCCAGACGTCCATCACCGACTCGCAGACCTCCAGGGCGAAGTCCAGCTCGGTGTCGGTGAAGATCTCCGGGCTGTACTGGTAGCCGAAGACGGTGTCGTCGCCCAGGATCTTCTCGGCGTACTCCATCACCAGGCGGGTGCCGTCCACGGCGATCTGCCTCACGTCCTCCCGGCTGCCCCGGAAGACCACGCGGCGGAAGACGGGCGCGGTGGCGTTGTACAGGTGGACGGTGGCGCGGGGGGCGCCCACCAGGGACTGCACGGTCCGCTCGATCAGTTCCTCGCGGGCCTGGGTCAGGACGGAGATCGTCACGTCCTCGGGGATGGCGCCCTCTTCGATGATGGAGCGCACGAAGTCGAAGTCGGTCTGCCCGGAAGAGGGGAAGCCGACCTCGATCTCCTTGTAGCCCATGCGGACCAGCAGGTCGAACATCGCGCGCTTGCGGGCCGGCGACATCGGGTCGATCAGCGCCTGGTTGCCGTCGCGCAGGTCGGTGGACAGCCAGCGGGGGGCCTTGGTGATGCGCTTGTCCGGCCAGGTGCGGTCGGGCAGCTCCACGGCCTCGTAGCCGCGGTACTTGTGGATCGGCATCCCCGACGGCTTCTGGGTGACGGTCGCCGCGGTGACGGGCGTGGGACGGCCGACGCGGGAAGAGGAATCGCTCATGGTGGGCTTGTCTCCTGATCGCGGAGTGAGGTGGCTTCAAAGGTGGCCGACGACGGCAGCACCGGACTCCGCGGTGAGGGGGTCGGCCGTATGTCTACAGGCCCTCGCCGCGGCAGCTAAGGAGAAGCAGCCCAAAACGCATGACCTCTCAAACATAACCGAGGGCGAATGCGTACGGCGGCGCGTATCAGTATGCGAGAACTCACAGGACGGACGCGGGTTCACCCCCGTGTCCGCCCCCGTGTCCGCCCCGCGGCGGGTGCGGCTCGGTCCTCCCCGTGCCGGGCGGCGCCGCTCGCCGGCTCCCGGTGCCGGCCGGTGTGGCCGCGGGGGAGGCCGCACCGGGGGAAGCCGAAGTCGTCCGCCAGGTCGTCGGGGGCCAGTGCCCCGCAGGTCCCGCCGCCCGGCGGGACCTCCTCGTCCGTCTCCACGCGGCCGCCCCGGGCCGCCGCCCCGGCCTCGGGGGGCGGACGGCGGCACGGGCGCGGCACGGGGGCTAGAAGCCCAGCTTCCGAAGCTGCTTGGGGTCGCGCTGCCAGTCCTTGGCGACCTTGACGTGGAGGTCGAGGTAGACGGGCGTGCCGAGGAGGGCCTCGATCTGCCGGCGGGACTTGGTGCCGACCTCCTTCAGCCGGCTGCCCTTGGGGCCGATGACGATGCCCTTCTGGCTGGGGCGCTCGATGAAGAGGTTGGCGTGGATGTCCAGCAGCGGCCGGTCCGCGGGACGGCCCTCGCGGGGCGCCATCTCCTCGACCACCACGGCGATGGAGTGCGGCAGCTCGTCGCGCACGCCCTCCAGCGCGGCCTCGCGGATCAGCTCGGCGACCATGACCTGCTCGGGCTCGTCGGTCAGGTCGCCGTCCGGGTAGAGCGACGGCCCCTCGGGGAGGAGGGGGACGAGCAGGTCGGCCAGCAGGCCCACCTGCGTGCCCTCGGTGGCCGAGACGGGCACGATCTCGGCCCACTCGATGCCCAGTTCCTTGCCGAGCCGGTCCACGGCCAGGAGCTGCTCGGCCAGGGCCTTGGAGTCCACCAGGTCGGTCTTGGTGACGATCGCGACCTTCGGGGTGCGCCTGAGGGACGCCAGCTCCCCCGCGATGAACCGGTCGCCGGGGCCGATCTTCTGGTCGGCGGGCAGGCAGAAACCGATCACGTCGACCTCGGCCCAGGTGGTGCGCACCACGTCGTTGAGCCGCTCGCCCAGCAGGGTGCGCGGCTTGTGGAGGCCGGGGGTGTCCACGAGGACGAGCTGGGCGTCGGGGCGGTGGACGATGCCGCGCACGGTGTGGCGGGTGGTCTGGGGGCGGTTGGAGGTGATCGCGACCTTCGTCCCCACCAGGGCGTTGGTGAGGGTCGACTTGCCCGCGTTGGGGCGGCCGACGAAACAGGCGAAACCCGCGCGGTGCGGCGCGGGCTCCGTCCGCTGGGCGGGCCGGGATGAGGGGGAACGGTCGCTCATGGTGGCCATTCTCCCCGATCGGCGGAGTGTTCCGCGCCGCTCCGGGCCGCCCCGGGCCGCTCAGCCCGCGGTGACCGTGGAGCGCAGCGCGCCGTCGGGCCCGGCGAGCAGCACGGGCGTGGCCGGCCCGCCCAGGTCGTGGACGGCGGCGAGGTCGGCGGAGGGCACCGCGGGCGCCTCGGAGACCACGGCCGCGGCCTCCAGGGACTGGGCCCCGGACGCCACCGCCATGGCGACCGCCGTCTGCAGGGCGCTGAGCCTGAGCGACTTCAGCGCGACGGTCCCGGCCACGTAGGTGCGTCCGGTCTCGTCCCGGACGGCCGCCCCCTCGGGCACGCCGTTGCGGGCCCGAGCGCTGCGGGCGAGGGTGATGATCTTGCGGTCTTCGGGGTCCAGGGCGGCGGCTTCGCTCATGGGGCCGAGCATATGCTCTCCCCCCGCCGCGGGTGGAGGGAGTCCGGCGGTACGTACCGGCGCGGACCGGGCGGTCAGCCGCCGCTCCCCGCGGCGTGCTCCTCCTCCGGTTCGGGGACGGCCGCGCGGACCGGCTCGACCAGGACCGTGAGGATGCGGTTGCGGCGCCCCGCCGTGGACTCGGCGGTCAGCCGCAGGGCCTCCAGCGCCGGGTCGGCGCTGCGGTCGGCGCGGGCCCCGGTGACGTCCACGACGGCCGTGGCGCCCGCGATGGGGACCCGGCCCAGCAGCTTGGCCAGCAGGCCGCCGACCGTCTCCACGTCCTCGTCCTCCAGGTCCAGGCCGTACAGCTCGCCCAGGTCGCCGAGGTCGAGGCGGGCGGTGACGCGGTGGCGGCCCTCTCCCAGGTCCTCCACCGGCGGCAGCTCCCGGTCGTACTCGTCGGTGATCTCGCCGACGATCTCCTCCAGGATGTCCTCGATGGTGACGATCCCGGCCGTGCCGCCGTACTCGTCGATGACGACCGCGACGTGGTTGCGGTCCCGCTGCATCTCGCGCAGCAGGTCCCCGGCGTTCTTGGTGTCGGGGACGAAGACGGCCGGCCGCATCGCCGTGGAGACCAGCTCGGTCTCGGCCTCGCGGTTGATGTGGACCTTCCGGGCGAGGTCCTTGAGGTAGACGATGCCGACGACGTCGTCCTCGCTCTCCCCCGTCACCGGGATGCGGGAGAAGCCGGAGCGCAGGGCGAGGGTGAGGGCCTGGCGGATGGTCTTGAACCGCTCGATGGAGACCAGCTCGGTGCGCGGCACCATCACCTCGCGCACCAGGGTGTCGCCCAGCTCGAAGACGGAGTGCACCATCCGGCGCTCCTCGTCCTCGATCAGCGACTCCCGTCCGGCCAGGTCCACCATCGCCCGCAGCTCGGCCTCGGTGGCGAACGGGCCCTTGCGGAAGCCTCTGCCCGGGGTGAGGGCGTTGCCCAGGAGGATCAGGAGCTGCGGCAGCGGGCCCAGCACGCGGGCCAGCGGCAGCAGGACGTACGCGGCGGCCGTGGCGGTGTTCAGCGGGTGCTGGCGGCCGATGGTGCGCGGCGAGACGCCGACCGCGACGTAGGAGACGAGCACCATCGCGGCGATGGCGGCGGCCAGGGCCTGCCAGGTCTCGTCGAAGGTGTGGAGGAAGCCGTAGGTGACCAGGACCCCCGCGCCCATCTCGGCGGCGACGCGCAGCAGCAGCGCCAGGTTGAGGTAGCGGGTGGGGTCGGCGGCGACGGCGGCCAGTTTGGCGCCGCCGCGCCGCCCGGACCGTACGGCCTCCTCGGCGCGGTAGCCGGTGGCGCCGGCCAGGCCGGCCTCGGCGCAGGCCGCGAGCCAGGCGACGCCCACCAGGACGACCGCCGCGACGATCAGCTGGACGCTCACGTCGTGGTGGGGGCCGGCGAGGGCCCGGTCAGGCCGCGCTCGGCGCGCCAGCCGTCGACGATCGCCGCCTGGAGGCCGAACATCTCGGCCCGTTCGGCGGGGGTCTCGTGGTCGTAGCCGAGCAGGTGCAGCACGCCGTGGACGGTGAGGAGCTGGAGCTCCTCGTCCATGGAGTGCTTCGTCGGGGCCTCGGCGCCCTGCTTCTCGGCGACGTCCGGGCACAGGACGATGTCGCCCAGGAGGCCCTGCGGGGGCTCGTCGGAGTCCTTCGCGGGCGGCCTCAGCTCGTCCATGGGGAAGGACATCACGTCGGTGGGGCCGGGGAGGTCCATCCACTGCCGGTGGAGCTGCTCCATGGCGTCGGTGTCGACGGCGATCACCGACAGTTCCGAGAGCGGATGGATGCGCATCCGGGCGAGGGCGTAGCGGGCGATGTCGAGGATCGCGCGCTCGTCGATCTCCCGCCCGGACTCGTTGTTGACGTCGATCGACATGGGGGTGGTGGACGCTCTCCGTTGTTCTCCGCGACCGCGGCTCTCCGCGGTCGCTACTTTCTGCGGTCGCCGCCGTCGGTCGTGCCGTTGCGGACGTCGTAGCGGTCGTAGGCGTCGACGATACGGCCCACCAGCTTGTGGCGGACGACGTCGGTGCTGGTGAGCCTCGCGAAGTGGACGTCCTCCACCCCTTCGAGGATCTCCTGCACCTGGCGCAGACCGCTCTTCGTGCCGCCCGGCAGGTCCACCTGCGTGACGTCGCCGGTGACGACGATCTTGGAGTCGAACCCGAGCCTGGTGAGGAACATCTTCATCTGCTCGGGGTTCGTGTTCTGCGCCTCGTCGAGGATGATGAACGCGTCGTTGAGCGTCCGGCCGCGCATGTACGCCAGCGGGGCGACCTCGATCGTCCCGGCGGCCATCAGCCGCGGGATCGAGTCCGGGTCGAGCATGTCGTGCAGCGCGTCGTACAGCGGGCGCAGGTACGGGTCGATCTTCTCGTAGAGGGTGCCCGGCAGGAAGCCGAGCCGCTCCCCCGCCTCGACCGCGGGCCGGGTCAGGATGATGCGGGTGACCTGCTTGGCCTGGAGGGCCTGCACCGCCTTGGCCATGGCCAGGTACGTCTTGCCCGTGCCCGCCGGGCCGATGCCGAACACGACGGTGTGCTTGTCGATCGCGTCCACGTAGCGCTTCTGGTTGAGCGTCTTCGGGCGGATCGTGCGGCCGCGGTTGGACAGGATGTTCTGGGTGAGGACCTGGGCGGGCGTCTCCGACTCGGGGTCCGCCTCGCGGAGCATGGCGATCGAGCGCTCCACCGCGTCCTCCGTGAGCGGCTGGCCGGTGCGCAGCACCAGCATCATCTCGTCGAAGAGCCGCTGGACGAGAGCTACCTCCGCCGCGTCGCCCGTGGCGCTGATCTCGTTGCCGCGGACATGGATGTCGGTCGACGGGAAGGCCCTCTCGATCACCCGGAGGAGGGAGTCGCCCGAACCCAGCACCGTCACCATGGGGTGCTTGGCCGGAACGGTGAACTGGGCGCTCGTGGAATTCGACCGTGCCTGGTCTGTCTGTGTCTGAGTCATGGGCCGGCTCTGTGGCCTGCGCGTCCCTCTCTGTGGCTGCCGTGCGCTTCGCCCTCAAGAGTACGCCGTGAGGCTGACAGACCAGTAGGGATTTGCCTCACCCCGCCGCGCGGCCCGCTCCCGCTCCCCGGCGCCCGCTCACACCCGCCGGAAACCGATGGTCGGCACCGCCCGGCGCAGCGGCCAGGGCCGTGCGGCGCCCGGCAGCAGGGCGTCCAGGAACGAGTAGCGGCGCAGGGCCTCCCGGTCCTGGTCGTCGAAGGAGCGGACGTGCTGCCACCAGGCCGTTATCTCGGCCCAGCCGGGGGCCGACAGCGAGCCGCCGAACTCCTGGACCGACAGGGCGGCGGTGAGGCCCGCGAAGGCGAGCCGGTCGGCGAGCGGCCAGCCGGCCAGGGTGCCGGTGACGAAGCCGGCCATGAACACGTCCCCGGCGCCGGTGGGGTCCAGCGCCTCCACGGAGATGGCGGGCACCTCGGCGGTCTCGCCGCTGCCGCCGTCCACCGCGTAGGCGCCCTCCGGGCCGAGGGTGACCACGGCCAGCGGCACCAGGTCGGCGAGCCTGCGGGCGGCGGCGCGGGGGCAGTCGGTGCGGGTGTAGCGCATCGCCTCCTCCGCGTTGGGCAGGAACGCCTCGCAGTACCGCAGGTCGGACAGGTCCGCGGGGTCCCAGCGGCCGCTCTCGTCCCAGCCGACGTCGGCGAAGACCCGGCTGCCGCGGCGGGCCGCCGCCTCGACCCACTCCTGGTGGACGCCCGGCTGCAGGGAGGCCACGCAGGCGCGGGACGGGGGCGGCACGCCGGGGGCGGGCTCCTCCGGCGGCGGCGCCTCGTGCCCGTGGGAGACCATCGTCCGCTCGCCCTCGTACGCCATCGAGACGGTGACCGGGGAGTGCCAGCCGGGCACGGTGCGCGACAGCGACAGGTCGATGCCCTCGCCCTGTTCGAGGGCCTCCCAGCAGTACTCGCCGTACACGTCGTCCCCGAAGGCGGCGGCGAGCCAGGTGCGCAGCCCCAGCCGGGCCAGGGCGGTGGCCATGTTGGCGACGCCGCCGGGGCTCGACCCCATGCCCTTCGCCCAGGACTCGGTGCCGCGCACGGGCGCGGAGTCCAGTCCCGTGAAGACGATGTCCAGGAAGACGGTCCCGGTCAGGTAGACGTCGCAGGGCGGGTCGCCGGGGGTGCGGAGCGAGGCGAGCGGGTCCAGCATGCGGCCAGTGTGCCCGACGGCCGGCGCCCGCCGCGGGAGGCGGGGGCGGCCCGCCTCCCGCGGCGGGGCGGGACGGTCAGCGCCGCCGGGGCACCGGCACCCGGATCAGGTCCTCGGCCACGGTCAGCTCCCCGGCGTACCCGGCCTCCCGTGCCTGCCGGGCGAACTCGGCCGGGTCGTCGTAGCGCTGGGAGAAGTGCGTGAGGACCAGGTGCCGCACGCCCGCCTCCGCCGCGACGGACGCGGCCTGGCCGGCGGTGAGGTGGCCGTACTCCTCGGCCAGCTCCGCCTCCCCGTCGAGGAACGTGGACTCGATGACCAGCATGTCGCAGCCCTCGGCGAGCTCGTACACGCCGTCGCACAGCCGGGTGTCCATCACGAACGCGAAGCGCTGTCCCGGTCTGGGCTCGCTCACCTGGTCGAGGGTGACGCCGCGCAGCTCGCCCTCCCGCTGGATGCGTCCCACGTCCGGGCCGGTGATGCCGTGGGCGGCGAGCCGCTCGGGCAGCATCCGGCGCCCGTCGGGCTCGGTCAGGCGGTAGCCGTAGGACTCCACCGGGTGGGACAGCCTCCGCGCCCGGAGGGTGAACGCGCCGGTGGCGGCCAGTGTGCCGCCCTCCCCGGACACCGGCTCCTGGCGCAGGTCGGCCGTCTCGCGGTAGGCCGTGGCGTACCGCAGCCGGTCGAAGAACCGCTGCCCGCTCGCCGGGTAGTGCGCCGTGACGGGGTGCGGCACCCGGTCGAGGTTGATGCGCTGGATCACCCCGGCCAGACCGAGGGAGTGGTCGCCGTGGAAGTGCGTCACGCACAGCCGGGTGAGGTCGTGGGCGGCCACGCCCGCGCGGAGCAGCTGGCGCTGGGTGCCCTCGCCGGGGTCGAACAGGAGGGCCTCGCCGTCCCAGCGCAGGACGTAGCCGTTGTGGTTGCGGTGTCGTGTGGGCACCTGGCTGGCGGTGCCCAGCACGACCAGTTCGCGTACGGACATGCGGGAGGGGAACCGGTCCTTATCCGGGCGGCCAGTTCAGGCCGCGCCCGCCGAGCACGTGGGCGTGCGCGTGCCAGACCGTCTGCCCGGCGCCCGAGCCCGTGTTGAACACGATGCGGTAGCCCTTGCTGGGCACGTCCTCCTCGGCGGTGATCTTCTCCTGGGCGGCGACCTCGCCCGCCTCGCGCAGCACGTCCGCGGCCAGCCCGGGGGCGGCGGCGGCCAGCGACGCGGCGTCGGGGTAGTGCGCCTTGGGGATCACCAGCACGTGGGTGGGCGCCTGGGGGTTGATGTCCCGGAAGGCCAGGGTCGTCTCCGACTCGCGGACGACGGTCGCCGGGACCTCGCCCGCGACGATCTTGCAGAACAGGCAGTCGGCCTGTGGTTCTCCCGCCACGGTGGCGCCTCCGCTGTGGATGGGCTTGATCCGTCGGTACGCAGCGGATCGTACCCGCTGGGGCGCCGGTCCCGCCCGGGGGGCACGGCCCGGCGGCCCCCCGGACGGAGGGCGCCGCTCAGGACCAGCGGCCGGTGCGTCCCAGCAGCAGCGCCGCCGCGGCCGTCCCCGCGGTGGAGGTGCGCAGCACGCTCGGACCCAGCCGGTACGGCCGCGCCCCGGCCCCGGCGAAGACCTCCAGCTCCTCCGGGGCGATCCCGCCCTCCGGGCCGACGACGATCACCAGCTCGCCTCGCTCGGGCAGCTCGGCCGCGGCCAGCGGCCGCGAACCCTCCTCGTGGAGGACCGCGGCGAAGGACGCCGAGGCCAGCAGCGGCAGGAGCTGCCGGGTGGAGGCCGGCTCGGCGACCTCCGGGAAGCGCAGCCTGCGGGACTGCTTGCCCGCCTCGCGCGCCGTCGTCCGCCACTTGCGGAGCGCCTTCGCCCCGCGCTCGCCCCGCCACTGCGTCACGCAGCGCGCGGCCGACCAGGGCACGATCGCGTCCACGCCCGTCTCGGTCATCGTTTCCACGGCCAGCTCCCCGCGGTCGCCCTTGGGCAGGGCCTGGACGACGGTGATCCTCGGCTCGGGCTCCGGCTCGACGCGGACCTCCGCGACGGCGACCTCCAGCCGCTCCCTGCCCTCGACGGCCGCGACGGTGCCGAAGGCCCCGGTGCCCGCGCCGTCGGTGAGGACGATCTCCTCCCCCACCCGCAGCCGCCGCACCGCGACGGCGTGCCGGCCCTCGGGGCCGTCCAGGGTGAGCGTGGCGCCGGGGGCGGCCCCGGCGAGGGAGTCCGCGACGAAGACGGGGGCGGTCACGCGGCCCTCCGTCCCGTGAGCGCGTCGCGGGCCGCCGCGAGCTCGCCGGCCAGCACCCCGACCAGCTCGGCGGCGGGCAGGGCGCGTGCCAGCCGGTGCCCCTGCCCGGCCCACAGCGCCATGGCCTGCGGGTCGCCGGCCTCCGCGGCGGCCCTGCGCAGCGGGGCGGTGAGGTGGTGCACCCGGGGGTACGCGGCGGGAGCGTGGGGGCCGTGCTCGGCCGAGAAGCGGTTGACCAGGGCGCGCGCGGGGCGGCCGGAGAAGGCGCGGGTCAGCTCGGTGCGGGGGAACGCGGGGTCGGTCAGCGCCCGCTTGTGCAGTTCGTGGGCGCCCGACTCGGGGCAGGGCAGGAAGGCCGTGCCGAACTGCGCGGCGACCGCGCCGGCGGCCAGCACGGCGGCGATCTGCCCGCCGCGCATCAGCCCGCCCGCCGCGATCAGCGGGAGCGTCACGGCCTCCCGCACCCGGCCCAGCAGCGCGAGCAGGCCGAGTCCGGCGCCGTCCGGCGCGGGGTCCGAGGCGGGGTCGTCGCGGTGCGTGCCCCGGTGGCCTCCCGCCTCGACGCCCTGGACGCACAGCGCGTCGGCGCCCGCCTCCTCGGCGGCCCGGGCCTCGGCGACCGAGGTGACGGTCACCACGGTGGCGGTGCCCGCCTCCGCCAGGTCCTCCAGGACCCGGCGCGACGGGCAGCCGAAGGTGAAGGAGACCAGCGGAACGGGCTCCTCCAGGAGGATCTCCAGCTTGGCGCCGTACGCGTCGTCGTCCCCGTCGTCCCCGTGCCCGCCCGGCTCGGCGCCGTAGCGGGCGAACTCGCCCGCGAGCCGTTCGCGGTAGGCCGCCACGGCGGCGCGCGGACCGGCGCCGACGGTGTGGGGCATGAAGAGGTTGACGCCGAAGGGGCGGTCGGTCAGCGTCCGCAGCCGCCGGATCTCCCCGCGCATCGCCTCCGGGCTCTTGTACCCGGCGGCGAGGAAGCCGAGCCCGCCCGCCTCGCCGACGGCTGCGGCCAGCTCGGGGCGGGACGCGCCCCCGGCCATGGGGGCCTGGACGACGGGATGCTCGATCCGGGACCGGATCCTGGAGAAGGGCGTGGTCGGCGGGGAGGACATGGCGGCATCCTGCCACGTCCCCGTCCGGGCGGGACGCCGCGCCCGGCCCCAAGGCCGCCGGCGCCGGGCGGGCACGTCAGGACGCTCCCGGCCGGCGGCACCCCCGGGGCAGCGGCCCCCGGCCGGACGGCCGCTCACCGCCCGTTGAACGCGTCCTTCAGCCGGGAGAACAGTCCCTGCTGCCCCGGCTGGAACTGGCCCATCGGCCGCTCCTCGCCCCGCAGCTTGGCCAGTCGGCGCAGCAGCTCCTCCTGCTCGGCGTCCAGCTTGGTCGGGGTCTGCACCTCGACGTGGACGACCAGGTCGCCCCGGCCGCCGCCGCGCAGGTGCGTCACACCGCGCTGGTGGAGCGGGATGGACTGGCCGGACTGGGTGCCGGGCCGGATGTCGACCTCCTCCATGCCGTCCAGCGTCTCCAGCGGGACCTTCGTGCCCAGCGCCGCCGCCGTCATGGGGATGGTGACCGTGCAGTGCAGGTCGTCGCCGCGGCGCTGGAAGACCGGGTGCGGGACCTCGTGGATCTCCACGTACAGGTCGCCGGCCGGGCCGCCGCCCGGGCCGACCTCGCCCTCGCCGGCGAGCTGGATGCGGGTGCCGCTGTCCACGCCCGCCGGGATCTTCACCGTCAGGCTGCGCCGCGCCCGCACGCGGCCGTCGCCGGCGCACTCCGGGCAGGGGTTGGGCACGATCGTGCCGAACCCGTGGCACTGCGGGCACGGCCGCGAGGTCATGACCTGGCCCAGGAAGGACCGGGTGACCTGCGAGACCTCGCCGCGGCCGCGGCACATGTCGCAGGTCTGCACCGACGTGCCCGGGGCGGCGCCCTCGCCGTTGCACGTCGTGCAGACGACGGCCGTGTCGACCTGGATGTCCTTCGTGGTGCCGAAGGCGGCCTCGTCCAGCTCGATGTCGAGCCGGATCATCGCGTCCTGGCCGCGCCTCGTACGGGACCTCGGCCCGCGCTGCGAGGCGGTGCCGAAGAAGGCGTCCATGATGTCGGAGAAGTTCCCGAACCCCGCGCCGAAGCCGCCGCCCCGGCCCGCGCCGCCCATCGGGTCGCCGCCGAGGTCGTACATCTGCTTCTTCTGCGGGTCGGAGAGCACCTCGTAGGCGGTGTTGATCTCCTTGAACCGCTCCTGCGTCTTCGGGTCCGGGTTGACGTCCGGGTGCAGCTCGCGCGCGAGCCGCCGGAAGGCCTTCTTGATCTCGTCCTGTGAGGCATCGCGCTGCACGCCCAGGATCGCGTAGTAGTCCGTCGCCACTTACGACTCCGCGAGGATCTGTCCGACGTAACGTGCCACTGCGCGTACCGCTCCCATCGTTCCGGGGTAGTCCATGCGGGTCGGTCCGACCACACCGAGCTTGGCCACCGCCTCGTTGCCCGAACCGTAACCGACCGAGACGACCGACGTGGAGTTCAGCCCCTCGTGGGCGTTCTCGTGACCGATGCGCACGGTCATGCCGGAGTCCTTGGCCTCCCCCAGCAGCTTGAGGAGCACGACCTGCTCCTCCAGCGCCTCCAGCACCGGGCGGATCGTCAGGGGGAAGTCGTGCACGAAGCGGGTGAGATTGGCGGTGCCGCCGATCATCAGCCGCTCCTCGGGCTCCTCCACCAGCGTCTCCAGCAGGGTCGCCAGCACGGTGGAGATCGTGCCGCGGTCGTCCTGGTCGAAGGACTCCGGGAGATCCTGCACCAGCCTGGGCACCTCGGAGAAGCGCTCGCCCACCACCCGGCTGTTGAGGCGGGCCCGCAGGTCCGCCAGCGTCGTCTCGGTGAGGGGGGCAGGGCAGTCCACCACGCGCTGCTCGACCCGCCCGGTGTCCGTGATCAGCACGAGCATCAGGCGCGTGGGCGCGAGCAGCAGGAGCTCGACGTGGCGCACGGTCGAACGGGTCAGCGACGGGTACTGGACGATGGCGACCTGCCGGGTGAGCTGGGCCAGCAGCCGCACGGTGCGGCTGACGACGTCGTCGAGGTCGACGGCCCCCGCCAGGAAGTTCTGGATCGCCCGCCGCTCGGGCTTGGACAGCGGCTTGACGCCCGCCAGCCGGTCCACGAACAGGCGGTATCCCTTGTCCGTCGGGATGCGGCCCGCGCTGGTGTGCGGCTGGGCGATGTAGCCCTCCTCCTCCAGCGCCGCCATGTCGTTGCGCACGGTGGCCGGGGAGACCTTGAGGTTGTGCCGCTCGGTCAGGGCCTTGGAGCCCACCGGCTCCTGCGTGCCGACGTAGTCCTGGACGATGGCGCGCAAGACCTCGAGTCTGCGTTCGCTGAGCACTTCGGCGCACCTCCCGTCCGGCCGTGTCTTCCGTTCCTGCCCTGGCACTCTCGGCAGGCGAGTGCCAGTTTCCCTGTGCCAGTGTACGGCCGGTGACCACGGCCAGGGCAAGGGCGGCCGGGAAGCGGTGGCGACCGGCCTCTGCCGCCCGGCGGGCATCGCCCGCGCTTTGGCGTTAGCGTCGCCCTATGGAGGCCGGATGGGAAGAGCTGGCACCGGGAGTCGTTCGTCACCGTATGCCCGGCTGGGACGAGACGGTCGGGGCCGTCGGCGGCACGGCGGGCGTGCTCGTGGTCGACACGGGGGCCTCGCTGCGGGAGGGCGCGCGCCTGCGGCGGCAGCTGTGCGAGCGCTTCGGCCGCCGCATCACCCACGTGGCGCTCACCCATCCGCACTTCGACCACGTCCTGGGCACGTCCGCCTTCTCCGGGGTGGAGGTGTACGCGGCCGTGGGGGCCGACGAGTGGATGGCGCGGTCGAAGGACGAGCTGCTGGCGGACGCCATGCGGCACGGGGCGGACCGCGAGGAGGCGGCCCAGGCCGTGGACGTGCTCGTCCACCCGCACCACCGGGTGGTCGGCGAGCTGACGGTCCCGCTGGGCGACCGGGAGGTGACCCTGGTCAACGTCGGCCCCGCGCACACCGCCTACGACCTGGCCGTCCTGGTGCCGGGCGTCTCGGGGGGACGGGACGTCGTCTTCTGCGGCGACCTGGTGGAGGAGTCCGGCGAGCCGCAGGCCGGCCCGGACGCCCATCCCGTCCACTGGCCGGCCGCCGTCGACCGCCTGCTCGCCCTGGGCGGCGAGGACGCCCTGTACGTGCCCGGCCACGGCGCGGTGGTGGACGCCGCCTTCGTCCGCGCCCAGCGCGACGCCCTGGCACACCGCTTCGGCGTTCCGTGACCGGCGTTCCGCGAGGGGCGTTTCGCGGCGGCTCCCGCGTATCACAATGAGCGCATGCGCAGCAGACGGTACGACCCCGACCTGACCCCGCCGTGGAAGCGGACCCGGCCCGTACCCGAGGTGCCCGCCGAGCCCGGCCTGGTGGTGGAGGAGGTCACGACCGGGTTCTGCGGGGCCGTGGTCCGCTGCGAGAAGACCGCGCAGGGGTTCACCGTCACCCTGGAGGACCGCTTCGGGAGGCACCGCGTCTTCCCGATGGAGCCGCGCGGCTTCCTGCTGGAGGGGAGGGCCGTGACCCTGGTGCGGCCGCGGGCGGTCGCGCCGCCCGCCCCCGCCGCTCCCCGGCGCACGGCCTCGGGGTCGATCGCCGTGCCGGGCGCCCGCGCGCGGGTGGCGCGGGCGGGGCGCATCTACGTGGAGGGGCGCCACGACGCGGAGCTGGTGGAGAAGGTCTGGGGCGACGACCTGCGGATCGAGGGCGTCGTCGTGGAGTACCTGGAGGGCGTCGACGACCTCCCCGCGGTCGTGGAGGCCTTCGGCCCCACCCCCGAGGCCCGGCTGGGGGTGCTGGTGGACCACCTGGTGCCCGGCTCGAAGGAGTCCCGGATCGCGGAGCGGGTCACCGACGAGAACGTGCTGGTGGTCGGGCACCCGTACGTCGACGTCTGGCAGGCGGTGAAGCCGTCCGCGCTGGGCATCGGCGCCTGGCCGGACGTCCCCCGCGGCCAGGACTGGAAGACCGGGGTGTGCCGGGCCCTGGGCTGGCCCGGGAACACCGGCGCGGCGTGGCAGCGGATCCTGGGCTGCGTGCGCGACTACCGGGACCTGGAGCCGGGCCTCCTCGGGCCGGTCGAGCGGCTGATCGACCACGTCACCGTGGGCGGCCCGGCCGGGCCGTGAGCCCGCGGCCGCCGGGTAACGGCCCGGATGGCGGACAATGGGTCCCATGCCTTCCGCACTGCCCGACGGCGAGCCCGTCCCCGCCGACGGAGCGCTGCCCGCACACGCCCTGGCGGGCGCGGCGGACCGCCCCCTCGGCTTCTACCTGCACGTTCCGTACTGCGCCACGCGCTGCGGCTACTGCGACTTCAACACCTACACCGCGAGCGAGCTGCGCGGCTCGGGCGGGGTGCTCGCCTCGCGGGAGAACTACGCGGACATCCTGGTCGAGGAGGTCCGGCTGGCCCGCAAGGCGCTCGGCGACGACCCCCGGCCGGTGGAGACGGTCTTCGTCGGCGGCGGCACCCCGACCCTGCTGCCCGCCGCCGACCTGGGGCGGATGCTCGCCGCGATCCGCGAGGAGTTCGGGCTGGCGGACGGCGCGGAGGTCACCACGGAGGCCAACCCGGAGTCCGTCGACCCGGCGTACCTGGCGCGGCTGCGCGAGGCGGGCTTCAACCGGGTCTCGTTCGGGATGCAGAGCGCCCGGCGGCACGTGCTGGCCGTCCTGGACCGCACCCACACCCCCGGCCGTCCCGAGGCGTGCGTGGCCGAGGCCCGGGCGGCGGGCTTCGAGCACGTCAACCTGGACCTGATCTACGGCACCCCGGGCGAGAGCGACGACGACTGGCGGGCCTCGCTGGACGCCGCGATCGGCGCCGGGCCGGACCACGTCTCGGCGTACGCCCTGATCGTCGAGGAGGGCACGCGGCTGGCCCGCCGCATCCGGCGCGGCGAGATCCCCATGACCGACGACGACGTGCACGCCGACCGCTACCTGATCGCCGAGGAGAAGCTGGCGGAGGCCGGCTTCGGCTGGTACGAGGTCTCCAACTGGGCCACCTCGCGGGACGCCCGCTGCCGCCACAACGAGCTGTACTGGACCGGCGCCGACTGGTGGGGCGCCGGCCCCGGGGCGCACAGCCACGTCGGGGGCGTCCGCTGGTGGAACGTCAAGCACCCCGGCGCGTACGCCCAGGCGCTCGCCGAGGGACGCTCGCCGGGCGCGGGCCGCGAGGTGCTGACCGGCGAGGACCGCCGTGTGGAGCGGATCCTGCTGGAGCTGCGCCTGGTGGACGGCGTGCCGCTGGACGTGCTGGCCCCCGCCGGGGCGCGGGCCGCCGAGCGGGCGCTGGCCGACGGCCTGCTGCGCCCGGAGGCGTACGGGCGGGGCCGCGCGGCCCTCACCCTCCGCGGCCGGCTGCTGGCCGACGCGGTCGTCCGCGACCTGGTGGACTGAGCCGCCTCAGTCCCTCCCCCGCCCGCCGGGCGCCCGGCGGAGGGCCCGGACGTCCCGTACGAGCGCGAAGAGGGCGCCGAGGAGGAGGACGGCCCCGGCCACCACCCACAGCGGCGACGCCCCGGCCCGGTGGTCGCCGGCGGCGACGGCGAGGAGCAGCAGAGCGGCCAGGACTCCGAAGGCCGAGATCAACGCGCTGACGAGACGGGTCACCGGCGCATCCTCACAGGTGGTTCCGCGCCGCGCACCGGCGACGGGGAGATTCGCGGGAGCACGGGCGGGGAGAAGGCCGGCTCCGGTTCCGCGCTCTCCCACGGGCGTTCGGGTTACGTTGGGCGGCGATCACCGACCGCGCACCGCGTGACAGGAGGCTCCCCGTGAGAGAAGGACCGGCCGCTCCCGGACCGCAGGCACCGCCCGCGATCGACACCACGGTGTCGCACGTGGCCCGGATCTGGAACTACTGGCTGGGCGGGAAGGACAACTACGAGGTGGACCGCGAGGTGGGCGACAGGATCACCGCGATCCTCCCCGACGTGCCCCGCCTGGCCCGCGCCTCCCGGGCCTTACTCGGCCGCGCCGTGCGGTACCTGGTGACCGAGGCGGGCGTCCGGCAGTTCCTGGACGTCGGCACCGGGCTGCCCACCGTGGAGAACACCCACGAGATCGCCCAGCGGCTGGCCCCCGAGTCGCGGATCGTCTACGTCGACCACGATCCGCTGGTGCTGGCGCACGCCCGCGCCCTGCTCACCTCCACCCCCGAGGGCGCCACCGAGTACCTCCACGCCGATCTGCGCGACCCCGGGACCATCCTGGCCGGGGCGGCGGAGACCCTGGACCTCACCCGGCCCGTCGCCCTGCTGCTGATGGGGATCATGGAGTTCGTCACGGACGACGAGGAGGCGTACGGCATCGTGCGCCGGCTGACGGACGCCCTGCCCTCCGGCAGCCACCTGGTGCTGTACGACGGCACCAACGTCATCCACGGCGAGCGGTCGGACAGGATCGTGGAGGTGTGGAACGCCTCCGGCAACGCCCCGCTGGTCCTGCGCAGCCCCGAGCGGATCGCCGCCTTCTTCGACGGCCTGGAACTGGTCGAGCCCGGTGTGGTGCCGTGCAACCGGTGGCGGCCCGACCCCGCTCCGGGCGGCGGGCCCGGGAAGGCCGCCGAGGAGGACGTGGACGCCTTCTGCGGGGTGGGGCGCAAGCCCTGAGAACAGGGGAGGTGCGGAGGCCGCCCGTGCGGCGGGCGGCCTCCGCGCCCGGTCCTCAGTGCTCGCGGGCGCCCTCGTACATCTCCTCGATGAGGTGGCCGAACTCCTTCTCCACCACGGGCCGCTTGAGCTTCAGGCTCGGGGTGAGGTCGCCGTGCTCGACGTCCAGGTCGCGCGGCAGGATCCGGAACTTCTTGATCGTCTGCCAGCGCTGGAGGCCGGCGTTGAGCCGCTGGACGTAGCCGTCGATCAGCTCGCGCACCTCGTCGGAGGAGACGATCTCCGCGTAGCCCCTGCCGCCGAGGCCGTGCTCCCGCGCCCAGCCCGTGATGGCGGGCTCGTCGAGCGCGATGAGCGCGGTGCAGTAGTTGCGGTCGGCGCCGTGCACCAGGATGTTGGAGACGTACGGGCAGATGGCCTTGAACTGGCCCTCGACCTCGGCCGGGGCGATGTACTTGCCGCCGGAGGTCTTGATCAGGTCCTTCTTGCGGTCGGTGATCCGCAGGTAGCCGTCGTCGGACAGCTCGCCGATGTCGCCGGTGTGGAACCAGCCGTCGGACTCCAGGACCTCGGCGGTCTTCTCGGGCAGCTTGTGGTAGCCCTGCATGATGCCGGGGCCGCGCAGCAGGATCTCGCCGTCCTCGGCGATGCGCACCTCGGTGCCCGGCAGGGGCTTGCCGACGGTGCCGGTGCGGTAGGCCTCGCCGGGGTTGACGAAGCTGGCGGCGCTGGACTCGGTGAGGCCGTAGCCCTCCAGGACGTGGACGCCGGCGCCGGCGAAGAAGAAGCCGATCTCCGGGGCGAGGGCCGCCGAGCCGGAGACGCAGGCGCGCAGTCTGCCGCCGAAGGCCTCGCGGATCTTGGCGTAGACGAGCCTGTCGGCGACGGCGTGCTTGAGCTTCAGCCCGGCGGGCGCGGACGCCGTCCCGGTGCGGCGGAAGTTGTCCTGGGTGGTCTTGGCGTACTCGCGGGCCACCCCGGCCGCCCACCGGAAGATCCGGTACTTCGCGGCGCCGCCCGCCCGCGCCTTGGCGGCGACCCCGTTGTAGACCTTCTCGAAGATCCGGGGCACGGCGGCCATGTAGGTGGGCTTCACCACCGGGAGGTTCTCGATGATCTTGTCGACCCGGCCGTCCACGGCGGTGACGTGGCCGGCCTCGATCTGGCCCGCGGTGAGGACCTTGCCGAAGACGTGCGCCAGCGGCAGCCACAGGTACTGCACGTCGTCGGGCCGGACCAGCCCGGTCGCGGCGATGGCCTTGCCCATGTAGGACCAGGCGTCGTGCGGCAGCCGCACGCCCTTGGGGCGGCCGGTGGTGCCGGAGGTGTAGATCAGCGTGGCGAGCTGGTCGGGGCGGAGGGAGGAGACCGTCTCCTTGACGGCCTCGGGGTGCTGCTCCAGGTACGCCTCGCCACGCCGCCGCAGCTCGTCCAGCGAGAGCACCCAGCCCTCCGGGTCGCCCTCGGCGGGCACCGCGTCGCCGGGCTCGATGACGACCACATGGGCGAGGTCGGGCAGCTCGGCGCGGCGCTCGCGCGCCTTGGCGAGCTGCTGGGCGTCCTCCGCGATCAGCACCCTGCTCTCGGAGTCGGAGAGGATGTAGGCGGTCTCCCCCGCGTTGGTGCTGGGGTAGACGGTGGTGGTGGCCGCCCCGGCGCACAGCACACCGAGGTCGCACAGGATCCACTCGACCCGGGTGTTGGAGGCGATGGCGACCCGCTCCTCCGGCCTCACGCCCAGGTCCATCAGGCCGGCGGCGGTCGCGAAGACCTTCCGCGCGGCCTCCCCCCAGGTGTAGGAGCGCCAGTCGTCGGGGCCCTGGCCCGAGGCGGGAGACACGGGATAGCGGTACGCCTCCCCGTCCGGTGTGGCCTCGACGCGCTCCAGGAAGAGGTTCGCCACCGAGGGCGGACGGTTCTCGATCAGGGTCTGTGGGTCGCTCACGACATCCTCCGGGGCCCGCGACGGTGCAGGGGGTGGCTCCAAGACTCGGTGTACCGGGAGCGGTGGGCAGTGGTGAAGAGGTGCTCGGAATCTGTTCTGTGCGTGTTTTCCTGTGTGTACTGCGTAACCCACGAGTAACAACCGAGTGGGTGATCAGACTAGGGCGGAAGGCTGCGGTGTGAAAGAGGTCGCACCCGGCCTCCCGAAGCCGTGACCTCCGCGATACCTACCCGACATACCGAGCGGTCTGCCGGATCCGCCGCCCCGGGGCGGGAACGGCATGGGGGGGGCGCCCGCCGTCCGGCGGACGCCCCCCCCATGAGCGCCGTTCCTACTTCTTGCCCTTCTCCGCAGCGCCTCCGCTGTCGGAGTCGGAGGAGAGCGCGGCGATGAAGGCCTCCTGCGGGACCTCCACGCGGCCCACCATCTTCATGCGCTTCTTGCCCTCCTTCTGCTTCTCCAGCAGCTTCCGCTTCCGGGAGATGTCACCGCCGTAGCACTTGGCGAGCACGTCCTTGCGGATGGCCCGGACCGTCTCGCGGGCGATGACGCGCGAGCCGATGGCCGCCTGGATGGGCACCTCGAACTGCTGCCGCGGGATGAGCTCGCGCAGCTTGGAGGCCATCTTGACGCCGTAGGCGTAGGCCTTGTCCTTGTGGACGATGGCGGAGAAGGCGTCCACCTTGTCGCCGTGCAGCAGGATGTCGACCTTCACCAGGTCGGCGCTCTGCTCACCGGTCGGCTCGTAGTCGAGCGACGCGTAGCCGCGGGTCTTGGACTTCAGCGCGTCGAAGAAGTCGAAGACGATCTCGGCGAGCGGCAGGGTGTAGCGCAGCTCGACGCGGTCCTCGGAGAGGTAGTCCATGCCCTGGAGGTTGCCGCGCCGGGACTGGCACAGCTCCATCACCGCGCCGACGAAGTCGTTGGGCGTGAGGATGGTGGCGCGGACCACCGGCTCGTGCACCTGGGCGACCTTGCCCGTGGGGTACTCGCTGGGGTTGGTGACGACGTGCTCGCTGCCGTCCTCCATGTCCACCCGGTAGATCACGTTGGGCGCGGTGGCGATCAGGTCGAGCCCGAACTCGCGCTCCAGGCGCTCGCGGATCACCTCCAGGTGCAGCAGCCCCAGGAAGCCGACGCGGAAGCCGAAGCCCAGCGCGGCGGAGGTCTCCGGCTCGTAGACCAGCGCGGCGTCGTTGAGCTGGAGCTTGTCCAGGGCGTCGCGCAGCTCGGGGTAGTCCGAGCCGTCCAGCGGATAGAGCCCGGAGTACACCATCGGCTTGGGATCCTTGTAGCCGCCCAGCGGCTCGGTGGCACCCCGGGTGAACTGGGTGATGGTGTCGCCGACCTTGGACTGGCGGACGTCCTTCACCCCGGTGATCAGGTAACCGACCTCGCCGACGGACAGTCCGTCGGCCGGCAGCATCTCCGGGCTGTTGGTGCCGATCTCCAGCAGCTCGTGGGCGGCGCCGGTGGACATCATCTTGATGCGCTCGCGCTTGGAGAGCTTGCCGTCGACGACCTTCACGTACGTCACCACGCCGCGGTAGGCGTCGTAGACCGAGTCGAAGATCATCGCGCGGGCGGGGGCGTCCGCGTCGCCGACCGGGGCCGGGACCTGCCGGACGACCTCGTCCAGCAGCGCCTCGACGCCCTCGCCGGTCTTGGCGGAGACCTTCAGGACGTCCGACGGGTCGCAGCCGATGAGGTGGGCCAGCTCGGCGGCGAACTTCTCCGGCTGGGCCGCCGGCAGGTCGATCTTGTTGAGGACCGGGATGATCGTGAGGTCGTGCTCCATCGCCAGGTAGAGGTTGGCGAGGGTCTGGGCCTCGATGCCCTGGGCGGCGTCGACCAGGAGGATGCACCCCTCGCAGGCGGCGAGGGAGCGGGAGACCTCGTAGGTGAAGTCGACGTGCCCCGGGGTGTCGATCATGTTGAGGATGTGGGTCGTCCCCTTGTCCTCGCCCTCGGTGGGCGCCCAGGGGAGGCGGACCGCCTGGGACTTGATCGTGATGCCGCGCTCACGCTCGATGTCCATGCGGTCGAGGTACTGGGCGCGCATCTGGCGCTGCTCGACGACACCGGTGAGCTGAAGCATCCGGTCGGCGAGAGTCGACTTGCCGTGGTCGATGTGCGCGATGATGCAGAAATTGCGGATCAGCGCCGGGTCGGTACGGCTCGGCTCCGGCACGTTCGAAGGGGTCGCGGGCAACGCAGGGTCCTGTCGGGTCATGGCTCGGGTTCGATACGTCTCCCCCCATGGTCCCATGAGCGGCGCCCCCGGTCCGGTTTGGGAGGGCATCGGGCCTGCTGGTACCCTGACCGACTGTGTGTCTTGCCCCCTCACAGGGCCCCGTCGTGAAGGAAACGCGGGGCCGGAGGAGCCCGGCGGACACGGAAACACACCTCATCACACCCGAGAAGGCTCTTTCGTGGCGAACATCAAGTCCCAGATCAAGCGGATCAAGACCAACGAGAAGGCCCGCCTGCGCAACAAGGCGGTCAAGTCCGAGCTGAAGACCGCGATCCGCCGCACCCGTGAGGCGATCGAGGCCGGCGACGCCGCGAAGGCCGCCGAGGCCGCGCGTCTGGCCGCCAAGAAGCTCGACAAGGCCGTCAGCAAGGGCGTCATCCACAAGAACCAGGCCGCCAACAAGAAGTCGGCGATCGCTCGCAAGGTCTCCGCTCTCCAGGGCTGATCCCCCTCGGGCCGCCCCCGGCGGCCCACCCGGTGCCGGAGCGGGCCGCAGCGGACCCTCTCACCGCTCCGCGACGGCACCACCGCGTCACACGCGGCCTGCGTTCGCCACGCGGGTGTGACGCACCGGTGGTGGCACGGAAGCACACCGCCACCCCGGCCGATCAAGAGCCAGCGGCCCCGTGGGCGCTCCTCCCCAGAGCGCGTACGGGGCCTTTGGGCTGTCCGCCCGGCCTCCGGGGCACGTCCTCGGCCCGGGCCCCCGCCACGGGCGGTGCGCCGTCCGCGGGCCGCTCAGCGTGAACGCGCCGCCCGGGCGATGGCCATGACGGCCTTCTCCAGGGCGTACTCCGGGTCGTCCCCGCCGCCCTTCACCGCCGCGTCGGCCTCCGCCACCGCCCGCAGCGCCACGGCCACTCCGTCCGCCGACCAGCCGCGCATCTGCTGGCGGACCCGGTCGATCTTCCACGGCGGCATGCCCAGCTCACGGGCCAGGTCCCCCGGACGCATGCCCCGCGGGGCCGACAGCAGCCTGCCGATGCCCCGCACCCCCTGGGCCAGGGCGCTGGTGACCATCACCGGGGCGACGCCCGTGGCCAGGGACCAGCGCAACGCCTCCAGCGCCTCGGGCAGCCGGCCCTCCACGGCACGGTCGGCGATGGTGAAGCTGGACGCCTCCGCACGGCCGCTGTAGTAGCGGGCGACGACGGCCTCGTCGATGGTGCCCTCGACATCGGCCATGAGCTGGGAGCAGGCACTGGCCAGTTCGCGCAGGTCGCTGCCGAGCGCGTCGACCAGCGCCTGGCACGCCTCGGGGGTGGCGGAACGTCCCGCGGTCCGGAACTCGGCCCTCACGAACGCCTGCCGGTCGGCGGGCTTGGTCATCTTCGGGCAGGCCACCTCGCGGGCGCCCGCCTTGCGCGCGGCGTCCAGCAGACCCTTGCCCTTGGCGCCGCCCGCGTGCACCAGCACCAGGGTGATCTCCTCGGCCGGTGCCTTCAGGTACTCCTTGACGTCCTTGACGGTGTCCGCCGCCAGGTCCTGCGCGTCCCGTACGACCACGACCTTCCGCTCGGCGAACAGGGACGGGCTGGTCAGTTCGGCGAGCGTGCCGGGCCGCAGGTCGGCGGAGGCGAGTTCGCGCACGTCGGTGTCCGCGTCGGCCGCCTTGGCGGCGGCGACCACCTCGCGCACGGCGCGGTCGAGCAGCAGATCCTCCTGGCCCACGGCGAGCGTGACGGGAGCGAGGGGATCGTCGGTCGGGGACTTCCTGGTTCTGGTGGCCATCGCCGACCAGCATCCCACGAGCCGCCGACAGCCACCCGTCCCCGTGACCGTTCCGGCCCCTGCCGCAGAATGGTCCGGTGAGCCACGTTCGACACATCCTGGTGCTGCCCGACCGTGACGCCGCCGAGGAGGTGGCCGAGGAGGTCGCCGGGCGTCTCGGCCTGCCGGAGGAACCACGCCCGATCCGCGAGGCGCTGGCAGGCGAGGACGACGCGGAGGACGCCCAGTGGCTGGTCGTCCTCGACGACCCGGCGGGCGCGTACGACCCGGCCGACCTGGACGCCCTCGCCGCCAAGTACGACGGCTGGCTGGAGAGCGAGTAGGCATCGGTGCGGCGCGGGACGACCCCACGCCGACGTCCCGGTGTGCCGAAGGACACCGCCCGGCCGGCGTCGCGAGGCGATCGACGAACCGACCCCGCGCGGCGGGGAGCGGCGCGGACGCGACGCCGCCGCGGCGGCCGTCCACCGGGGCCGTCCTCGGCGCCGTCGTGACGGTCGCCGTCGTGGCCCGCGACCGGCCGCGCCCACAACCGGAGCGGGGCCGTTCAGGCGCCGGTGACGCCCGGTGCCGTCCCTGGCGTCCGACCGGCCCGCTCGGCCTCGCTCCGCTCGACGCAGAACTCGTTGCCCTCCGGGTCGAGCAGCGTGACCCAGCCGCGTCCGTCGGGGACCCGGTGGTCCTCGTGCACCCTCGCGCCGAGGACGGTGGCGCGCTCCACCTCCTCGTCGCGCGTCCGGTCGGTCGGCATCCAGTCGAAGTGGACCCGGTTCTTCACCGTCTTGCCCTCCGGCACCCGGATGAACAGCAGGGCGGGCACGGGTCGGGGAGCCTCGACAAGCACCTCGTCGTCACCCGGTTCGTCCTCGTCGGAGATCGGCCATCCGGTCAATTCGCTCCAAAATCGGGCCAGTTCGTACGGTTCGACGCAGTCGATGGTCACATGGCGAAGGATCACGCGACGACCTTAGTGACCGGCCGCGGCCCCGTCCTCCGGTTTCCGGCGGGCCCGCCGTGCGGCCCGCGGCGCCGCACCGGCCCTCTCACCCCGCCGCGACCACCCTGCCGTCGGCCGTGACGGCCAGGGAGCCGTGGGTGTCGGTGCGCAGGACGGCGGAGCCCGAGTCGCGCAGCCCGGAGAGGACCCTCGGGGAGGGATGGCCATAGGGGTTGTCCTCTCCGCAGGAGACGAGGGCGACGCGCGGACGCAGCCGTTCCATCAGTTCGGGGTCCTGGTAGGCCGAGCCGTGGTGGGCCACTTTGAGGACGTCCACCGGGGGCAGGTCGGGACGCGCCGTCAGCAGCTCCCGCTGCGCCGGGGGCTCCAGGTCGCCGGGGAGGAAGACCGTCAGGCCGGCCGCGCGGACGAGGAGGGTGACGCTGGCGTCGTTGGCGTCCTCCCCCGACGGCGACGGCGGTCCGGGCGGCGGAGGCGCCTGGGGCCAGAGCACTTCCCAGGACAGGTCGCCGATCCGGCGCCGCTCCCCCGGCTCCGCCCGGACCACCGGGACCCCCGTCCGGGCCGCCGTGCGCCGTACGGCCGCCGCCTGCCCGGACGGCTCGCCCAGGGCGGTGGTCTGGATCGCGCCGACCGCCCGCCCGCGCAGGACCCCGGACAGTCCGGCGACATGGTCGGCGTGGAAGTGGGTGAGCACCAGCAGCGGCACGGCGGTGATCCCGAGGGTGCGCAGGCACCGGTCCACGGCCCCGGGATCGGGGCCGGTGTCGACCACGACGGCGGCGCCCTCCCCGGCCGCCAGCGCCAGCGCGTCCCCCTGTCCGACATCGCAGACGGCGAGCCGCCAGCCGGGCGGCGGCCAGCCGGTGAGGGGGCGGATCAGCGGAGCGGGCCGCAGGACCGCCAGCACGAGCAGCACCGCGCAGGCGGCGCAGAGCCAGGGGCGCCGCAGCAGCCCTCGGGCGGCCGACACCACCAGTACGGTGAGCGCGGCCAGCAGCAGGGCGCCGGCCCAGGTGCCGGGCCAGTCGATCTCGGCCCCGGGCAGGGCGGCGCCCGCCCGGGCGATGGCGGCGATGGCTCCGGTGGGCCAGCCCGCCAGCCAGGCCAGCGCCTCGGCCAGAGGCGGTGCGAGCGGCGCCGCCGCCAGGGCGGCGAAGCCGAGCACGGTGGCGGGCGCCACCAGGAACTCGGCCAGCAGGTTGCACGGGATCGCCACCAGGCTGACATGGGCGGCCAGGACCGCGACCACGGGCGCGCACACCGCCTGCGCCGCGGCGGCCGCGGCCAGGGCCTCCGCGAGCCGCCCGGGCACCCCCCGGCTCCGCAGGGCCGCGCTCCAGCGCGGTGCGACGGTCAGCAGCGAACCCGTGGCCAGGACCGAGAGGAGGAAGCCGAAGTCTCGGGCGAGCCAGGGGTCGTACAGGACGAGCAGCAGGACGGCGGCGGCCAGCGCGGGCAGCAGGGAGCGTCGTCGTCCGGTGCCGATCGCCACGATGGTGATCAGCCCGCAGGCGGCCGCCCTCAGCACACTGGGCTCCGGGCGGCAGACCACCACGAAGACCAGGGTGAGCAGCGCGCCGGTGACGGCGGTGGCGCGCAGCGACATCCCCAGCCGGGGTGCCAGCCCGCCGCGTTCGGCGCGGGAGGCCGCTCCCGGCGGCCCGATGAGCAGCACCAGCAGGATCGCCAGGTTGGCTCCGCTCACCGCCAGCAGGTGGAGCATGTCCGCCGAGCGGAAGGCCTCGTCGAGGTCGGGCGGGATGCGCGAGGTGTCCCCGACCACCAGTCCGGGCAGCAGCGCGCGGGCGTCGGGCGGCAGGTCGGCACTGGCCTCCCTCAGTCCGGCGCGCAGCTTCCCGGCGGTGCGCTGGGCCGTGGTCGGCGCACCGGTCACCGCGGGCGGGCCCGTCTCCCGCACCCGCAGGACGGCGGCGACGTCCCGGCCGCCCGCCGCGTCCTCCTGCGGCGGCACGAGACGGGCCCGGACCCGCAGCCGGGTGCTGGGCAGCAGGTCGAGCCATGCGGACGGCCCTCCGTCCGTGCCGTTCCGCCGCACCAGGAGGAGCACCGGTGACCGGGTGGCGGTCACCGTGCCGTCCGCTGCGGTGACGCGAACGGCCTCGGCCCGCAGCATCACCGCCCCGGGCAACTGCTCGGACCCGTGGACGCGGGGCCGCACCACACGCGGGTCGGTGTTGACGGTCACCTCGGCGGTGACGTGGGCGTACCGCCGGGCCAGCTCGGGCAGCGGACCCCGGTGCACGTCGGCGGCGTGTGCCGCGGCCACTCCGCCTCCCGCCGCGGCGCACACCAGCGCCATGGCGGCGGCCGTCCACCCCCCGGCCCGGCCCCGTGCCAGGAGCAGGCACACCACCGCTCCCAGGCAGCAGGCCGCCGCACCCGTGACCACCGCACGGCCCGGAACGCCCAGGGCCAGGGCCGCCGCTCCCCAGGCCGCCAGCGCGGGCGGGACCAGCCGGAGGTCGGCGGGGCCCTCCTGGCGCGGTTCGGACGCCCCCAGCCGGTGCCCGGCCGCGGCGTGCGCCGCCGCCCGGGCGGCCCCGCGAGCGGTCACGGCCCGACCAGGGGGCGCAGATCGGCGAAGCGGCGCTCGCCCAAAGGGAAGGGGCAACCTACAGAGCCCACGCCGGATATCACCCCGCACCCGAAAAGTGACCACCAATGACCCCGGAAGAGATGATCACCGTCGCCGACGAGATCGAACATCTCGACCCGGCGAACCTCGCTCGGATGGCCATCGCGCTGGACGAGCTGTTCGACGACACCCACGACCCCGGCCTTCAGCTGCTGGCCGATCTCGTGGACATCTGCTTCGACGAGCAGGTCTGAACACCGCCGTGCCCCTGCCCGGCCTCCCGGGTGGGGGCCTACTCCCCCGGCTGGTCCTCCCCGACCTCTTCGAGCTTGCCCGTGCCGTGCAGAACCCACCGAACACCGTCGTCGTCCGTGAAGCGTATGGAGACTGGCTTTATGCGGGCCTCCCGCTCGGTCATGAGTGAGGAGGTGTACCGGTACGCCTTGTCCACCCCGATCAATCGGACGGGCGTCTCCTCCTCACCCTCCGTGGCTCCGGTGCGCGTATCGGACACCCTCGCTCTTGGCTCGGCCGCCAGGTCACCGAAGTAGACCTGCACGGCACGAATTGGGGCATTGATGGTGTTCCTGACGTTTGTCGCCAGGTATCCCTTCTCCGGCAACTCCTCTGTCGTCTCTCTGGACCTCCCTGTCCTCCTCCTGGGCCTCGGTCCCATGAAATGAGCCGTCGGCGGTTCGATCTGCCGAGCCTGGGCTGCCTTCCGGTCCTCGGCCGCAGCCCGCAGTTCGGCACGTTCCAGTTCGAGGTTCAGAGACTGCTGGCGGATGAAATCCCGCTGCTCGTCGATCTGCTCCCGCTGAGACTTCAACGTCCATGCCGCTGCCGCTGCGGCCAGCGCGGCAAAGACGGCTCCCAGCCGCGTCGGGGCGTCCCCCCAGTCGATTCCTCCCACGCGGAGCAGCGTAGAGCGACCATACGACAACGCTCCGGCGATCAGTCGAAGTCGGGCACGGCCAGCAGAAACGCCTCTTCCTTGCTACGAGCGGCTCCCCGGCCGACCACCTGACCACGCCCCGCTGCCCAACTCACAGGTGACAGGGTGCTGTTGTGTCCCCACACATCCGATCTTGCGGTACTATCAGCGGCAACGGACCGAGTAGCGGTCCGCGCGTACCTGAGCGCACTTGTGAAAGATGCAAGGAAGTCAGGACCACCAGGACCGCTGACGGGGATGTGTCCGCCAAGGCACCCCACGACGCAAGTCGGCGGCCTAGTGGGTTCAAACCACCGCCATAGCTTTGCAAGACCAGCAAGACCGGGCTGGGAACACCAGCCCACCCCGAGAACATTTGCGCGTCGCGTCAGCGCGGGTGTCTCGGTCCGAACCGTAGGGTTCGGATCGAGGCTGCCTGCGCACCCCGATCCGGCCCATGACAGGGAAGGTAAGGATCGGTGGACGACGCCACCATCACCATTCTCGCCGTCGCTGGCGTGGCCTCAGTGCTGATCTTCGTCGTGAAGGGCCTGCTCGACCAGGTTCCGGACGTGATCGCGTCGATCAAGAAGATCCGCGACGCCTGGAGGCGGTTCAAGCAGGGCGACGCCCCGCCGCCTCTCCCCCGCCAGGAGGGCGAGCCGGACCTCGACCGCGAGGACGACAACGAGCCGTCCGCCGCCGCGTAGCCCACGTGGTGTCGTTGTGGCCTCCCGTGGGGTACGGGAGGCCACGAGGGGCGGCCCCGGGCACTCAGTACCGGGCCGGGCGCGAGAGGGTCCCGGAGACACCTCCGGCGGCCTCGCGTCTCGCGACCGCCAACTGGCTTGTCAGTCGCTATAGTTGAAGCGTTTCGTATAAACAGACGTGAGCGAGCCTGGCCCCGACCTCCCAGGCGCTCGGGGCGGCCCCGGCAGCAATGCGCAGCGTTCCAGACCAGACGGGAGTTCAGCGGCAACTAGCGGCCCTGGCCAAGGCACCCGTTAGAGACCTTTCGTCGGGAGGGCCTCAGCAAGACCAACACGCAGTTGTCGTGGTGGTCGGGCTGAGGTCTGTACACCAAGGTCCGATCACCGGAAAGGTACTCGGACCGTTGAACACCTCCTTCGGCGTCAAGGTGCTGCTGGTCATAATCTGCGCCTTGTCCTCGATCATCGTGGCCATCGTCGCTGGCCTCCTGAGCCACGCCCCCGGCACGCCCAAGGCTCCGGCATTCCTCCGTGGGGGCGGCACTTTCACCGCCTCCATGCTCTTGTGCCTGGCCGTCTGCACGGCGATCGGGTTGCTCTGAACGCCCGAGAGGCCGCCGGGCGGCACGCCTGGCGGCCTCCGGGGCTCGCAGGCTGTCAGCGGGTTGATCCGCCCGATTCGATCTCGCCTGCCGTCCCGCTCTGCTCCGGCAACAGGCGGAAGGTGGTGGCGCTGCACTCCGGCGCCCGGGGCGACCTGACCGACCGCGTGGTGCGGCTCGCGTCCGAGCACGCCCAGTTCCTCGCCTGGATGGCCCAGGACCAGGGCCGGACGGCCGCCGCACTGGCCTGGTACGACCGCTCCCACGACTGGGCGCTGGAGGCCGGGGACGCCGACATGGCCGCCACCACGCTCAGCATGAAGGCTCACATGGCGTGGTCCGCAGGGCAGGGAACGCGATGCGTGCGGCTGGCCGAGGCGGCACGCTGGTCCACCCCCGGACGCCTCCCTCGGGGGCCGGGGCATGGCCGCCCAGATGGCCGCCCGCGGCCACGCCCTGAACGCGGACGCCGACAACGCCCGCCGGCTGCTGGACGAGGCGCAGGACCTCATCGGCCGCGCGGCCGAGCGCCCCGAGGACGAGTCGCCGTGGATGTACTTCTACGACGCGACCTGGTTCCCCCTGCAACGCGGCATGGCCGAGCTCCACCTGCACCAGTGGCAGACGGCCATCGACCGGCTCACGGCCGGGCTGGACGCGCTGCCGGACGACTACCGCCGCGACAGGACCTGGTACCGGATTTGCCTGGCCCACGCCCTGGCCGGAGCGGGGGAGAGCCCGGCGGCGCTGTCGGTGGCGCTGGCCACCGTCCCGGACGCCGCTGCCGCTGGCCGTCCCATGCATGGAACGAACTGCACACCACTGCGGCCGTGCTGCTGCGCCGCGGCGCCAGGGAAGTCCAGGATTTGGTTACCGCGCTGCGGGAGTACGACCAGACGGCGTGACGGACATCAGGCCATCCTATGGAAACCAACTTCGTGGTGCCTGCGTCCACAGGTATCGGCGATCCCGAGTTGGGTCCCTGCGTCTAGTCCGCACGGCAACTGGTCAGTAGCGGTGAGCCGACCTAGGTCGCGCCACTTTCCACGAGGCAGGTCCGCTACTGCAGAAACCACTGTGCTCTGGCCGTTCGCACGCGTTGGGAATGGGAAGCCCTCAGAGGCGCGGCTTGTGTCCGGGGTTGTCGAAAGACTTAGCCGGGCTACTGCCCCCGGCTTCACAATCGCCCATCGCCTGCACAGGCCGGACCAACGACGTCGTGACGGCGTTCGATTGTCAGATCTCCCCGAGTCGGTCCATACGCGGCTTCCCTATGGCCGGGTCGACGACCGGAGCGGGGCCTGCGCACCTCACCACCCAGGCATCTGCTCAGATGGCAGCGCGGCTACGGCAACCGTCCAGCACACTGGATCGTCGTTGGCGGTATGACGTCTGCGAGCCCCGATCCATCCACGCCCCCGCCAGACCGGCCGTACTGCGGCCACGGTGCCACCGCAGACGATCCGGTCGGCTGCTGCGGCATCCACGTCACTGGCTACACCGCATGCTTGGCCCACCTGGATGAGACCGACCGTGCCGCCTACCTGGCAACCCTTGCCCCCGGCGCTGACGTCGACCACCGCGACACCACCTTCACCACCAGACTGCTGCGCCGGTTACTCGATGCCCTGCGCGACCCCGCCACTGGCCGACCGCACCTTGGCGCCGCCCGGTTCGGCGGGGCGACTTTCACTGGCACCGCCGTGTTCGGTGGGGCGACCTTCACCGGCTCCGCCGTGTTCGACAGAGCGACTTTCACCCACATCGCCGTATTCGATGGGGTGACCTTCACCAACGACGCCCGGTTCGAGGGGGCGTCTTTCACCGGCGCCGCCCGGTTCGACAGGACGACCTTCACCGGCTCCGCCGTGTTCCGCGGGGCGTCTTTCACCCACACCGCCCGGTTCGGCGGGGCGTCTTTCACCGGCTTCGCCGTGTTCCGCGGGGCGTCTTTCACCCACACCGCCTGGTTCGAGGGGGCGTCTTTCACCGGCGCCGCCTGGTTCGACAGGACGACCTTCACCGGCTCCGCCGTGTTCCGCGGGGCGTCTTTCACCCACACCGCCCGGTTCGGCGGGGCGTCTTTCACCGGCTTCGCCCGGTTCGACAGGACGTCCTTCACCAACGACGCCTGGTTCGAGGGGCGTCTTTCACCGGCGCCGCCCGGTTCCGCGGGACGACCTTCATCAACGACGCCCGGTTCAGCGGGGCGCGGTTCGAGCTGGCGTCGCACCTGGGGCCGCTGGTCTGTGGCGGGCGGGTGGTGTTCGACGGTGCGGTGTTCCAGCAACCGGTGACGGTGGAGATCGCCGCCCGTCAGGTGAGCTGTGCACGGACGCGGTGGGTCTCGACCGCCACGCTGCAGCTGCGCTATGCCGAGCTGGACCTGCGCGACGCGGTCTTCGAATACCCGGTGGTGGTTGCCGCCCGCCCCACCCCGTTCCCCATGCCTGGATCGGGTGACCCACTGCCGGAGCCGCTACTGTCCGGTCGCGATCCCGGCGTACGCGCGACATCGGTGGGTGGGGTCGATGCCGCGCACCTGGCACTGCACGACGTCGACCTGAGCGGATGCCGGTTCGCTGGCGCCGTCCACCTCGACCAGCTCCGCGTGGACGGTTGGTGCACCTTCGCCACCACCCCCACCGACTGGGGTTGGCGCTTCCCCTGGCGGTGGAGTCGGCGCAACACCTTGGTCGAGGAGCATCACTGGCGGGTGCGCGCCGCCCGCCATCCCGCCCTGGCCCGCGGCTGGGCCACCCCGCCGGAGGATGCCCCCAAGCTGCGGCCGACCGCGGTGGCCGCACTGTACCGGCAACTGCGCAAGTCGTTGGAGGACGGCAAGAACGAGCCGGACGCTGCCGACTTCTACTACGGCGAGTGCGAGATGCGCCGTCACGACACTACCCGGCCCTGGGGTGAGCGGGCCCTGCTGACTGGCTACTGGGCGCTGTCCGGGTACGGGCTGCGCGCCTCCCGGGCCCTGGCCTGGCTGGGGGCCGCAATGACCGCCACGCTTGCGGTGATGGTGCTGTGGGGTCTGCCCGCCGAGGCGCCGAAGCCGACCATCACCGGTCGCCAGGTCGCCGCCGGACAGAAAGTCACCCTAATCACTGACACCCCCGACCCGGCCAACCTCACCGGCCCGTTGACCAGCCGAGTGACGAGCGAGCGGTTCGAGAAGGCCCTTCGGGTGGTGATCAACTCGGTGATCTTCCGCTCCTCCGGCCAGGACCTGACCACCGTCGGCACCTACACCGAGATGACCTCCCGCCTGACCGAGCCTGTCCTTCTCGGCTTGGCGGTCCTTGCCGTCCGTAGCCGGGTGAAGCGTTGACCGCGCCAGGCCTCCTGGAGGAACAGCTTTCAGGTCAATGTTCGAGAATGGCCCAGGAGGTCTCTCCACGTACGCGAAAGATGCCAGGTCTTCTTCACTTGAAGCCCTGACCTCACATGACTCCGGGTGCAACAGCACATCGGACACTAGCCAGGCTGTCGTGAGCAGGATCAACGATGGCGTGACCTACGGTGTCGTGCCTCTACGCGCTCTTTACCGCGCCCTGCCCTTGACTCACCATCCCCTTGGGGAAAATGCGTAAGGGGGGAGAACCGGTATGTCGGTCGGTACGGACAAGGACTACTGGGCGTCGCAGGCTCTGCCGAGCGTGTTGAAGCACAAGCTGCTGGGGCACTACATACCGCAGTTCGGCGGGATGACCGGATCACGCGACGGCAGAGTGGTCTACCTGGATGGATACGCGGGCGAGGGGCGCTACGAAAGCGGGGAGCCCGGTTCGGCGGAGATCGCCATGAGGGTGGCTTCCAGTCACCTGATGAAAAACAATCTTCGTTGGAGTTGCTTCTTCGTCGAACGGAAGCCTGAATCCGTGGCGCGGCTGGAGAAGGTGGCCGACACCTACCGTGCGCAGGGCGTGGATGCGCGCGTCCATCATGGTGATGTCGACGGAGTTCTGGACAGCGTCTTGCAGACCGCAAACGGGCTGCCGCTGTTCCTCTTCCTCGACCCCTGTGGCCTGGGACTGCCCTTCGGGCGACTGGTTGAGGCCATGGAACGGCGTCGTTCGCCCAACCGGTGGCCGCCGACCGAGTTTCTGCTGAACTTCAGCATGGTCGCCGTACGGCGCCTGGGCGGGAACGCCCGATCCACCAAGGGCGTAGAGCGTTCCTCCGAACGCTTCGACGAGGTCTGCGGCGGCACGTGGTGGCGTGAGTACTTCCGGCCCGACAAGCCCATCGCCGCGGACGCGGACGAGGCGGTGGCGGCGGAATACGCCCGTCGGCTCGCTTCGAAGACCGGCATGTACGTGCGTTCGGTTCCCGTGGCCAAGGCTCCTGGGCACAAGCCCGTGTACCACCTGGTTTTCGGCACCCGTCGCCAGCACGGCCTGTGGGTCTTCGGCGATGCCCTGGCCCGAGCCCGAAACGTCTGGTGGGAGAAACTGGAGGTGAAGGAGGAGACGGAAGATCCCGATGCGCTCTTCTCGACCACATCGATCATCCGGCCGGATCCTCAGAAGGTCGTCGACGCGGCGATACCCGCCATGGCCGCCAACCTGGAGAGGATCCTCCGGCGGCAGGGCAGGGCCTTCACACTGGTCGACCACACCCTGGAGGTATTCGGCGACTACTACGGACAGGTCACCGAGCCGGTCGCCCGCAAAGCCGTCAAGCACCTACATGCCGAAGGCAAGACTCCCAGTACCGGCGTGGGCAAAAGGACGCGCGAGCTGGTCGTGGAGCCCCCGGCCCTTGGGTGACGGCTCAAACAGCGGCGCGTAGCGGCATCTGATCCCAGGTCCGTCCGTGGAGGGAGCGGCCGCCCGTCTTGGGCGTGCGGCCGCCCCACTGCTTGAAGAAGAACGCCACTTGGGCCTCCAGGCACTTGTCGCGGATCTGCGTCACCCATGCTTCGTCCAGTGGTCGGTGTCGCGGTCCGGATTCGCCACCGGCGATCACCCAGTGGATGCCGTCCAGATTCAAGCCGTCCAGTGGCCCCAGCAGCGGTTCACAGGACAGGAACCTCACCGCGGCCGGCACCTGCCTCAGATCGTCCACACGTGGCAACTCCTTCGCGGTCTCCACGGAGACGCCCAACCATAGATTCGGCGGCCACTCCAGTCGGTCGGCGATCTGCCTGAGACGGCGGGCCCTTTTGGTTAGCACCTGGTAGGTATGCTGCGGCGTATCCGCGATCACCTCGAAGACCTGGCGGACGAAGTCGAGCGGAACCCGAGCGTGGAAGAGGTCCGACATGGAGTTCACGAAGACCGTCCGCGGGCTCTTCCAGCCGTACGGAGCGTCCAGGGCGTCCGGGTGAAGGGTCAGGCCGAAACCCGGCCCTGACGTGCGGGGATCGCCGTCGTTCTGGTACTTGGCTGCGCCCATCGCCTTCAGCCGCTTGGCCAGGGTCAGGGCGTAGCAGTGGTCGCAGCCGGAGGAGACGCGATCGCAGCCGGTGGTGGGATTCCAGGTCGCCTCGGTCCACTCGATCGCACTTCGATCGCTCACCGGCTACCTCCTGCCATCGGGCCACACCCGACCGCTGCGGCCTGATGCAGTGTGCCTAACGAACCGCAGCGGACGCGGACACCCGTCATCCAACCATCAGCTCCAAGCTCTTCTTGCCCCTTTCCGCACATCCGTAATCGAACTTACGTTCCTATTAATGGTGGAGTTCCGTGCAGTTGGTACTGACGGATTCGACCGGGGCTAGCTGCGTGGTAGCTGGCGCCTCTTCACCGCAACGCAGGAGTCCCGTCCCGACGAGGACGGCGGACCTCCACCGAGGCTCAGCCCGCTTGCGCTCCCGGCGGCCGGCAGTCCAGCACCTTGGCTCGGACCGGGACATCGTGGCGGGTGGCCTGCTCGTGTTGCTCCTGCTCAAGTTGCTCGGGGCTGTGACTGGGAGAGCAGCGTGTGCGTTTGGCCGGGTCCCAGAGGTCGCAGTCGAAGAAACCCACCAGCAATATGCCAGCGGTGCGGGGGTGACGCAGGTAGCGGGCGACCAACTGATCTGTCAGGGCAGTGGACAGGCCGGAGTTCCAGCAGCCCTTGCACTCGATGACCACGGTGAACGGCGCGGGGTCGTCTCGGGCGGTGGCCGCTTGGATGTGGATGTCGGTACGCCCCCCTCCGGCCACACCCGGACGGTTGACCTGCACTTCGCGGTTGATGACGACGCGCCGCTGTTCTAGGTGGAGCTTGAGCAGCCCCGCCACGAGGTCGCTGAAGTCTTCCTCCCACATCGGCCACCAAGAGCTGCTGGGTGCCGCCGCGCTGCGGTTCCACAGCAGGGTGGCCAGGCCATTCGGACCGGACAACGCCCCCTGCACCGCTTCAAGGGTCTCCATGACGACATCGAGCAACTGGGTCTCGTCGGAGACCACGCGCAGGTGGTGATCGGCGACCAGTTGCTCCAGTTGGCGCGGCTGCAGCGGTTGGACGTACTGTTCGGCAGCCTGGCATGCAGCACGTCGAGCCAGACGCCGCAGAAGCCGAGGATCGCGCGGAGTCAGCTCGGCCAGGCGAGAAAGTTCCTCGGCGGCTTCTGCCGTGGTCTTGTCCGCGATGATGCCAGGCAGGGAGTCGGCGAGATCGTGGAGGGTCTCGGCCCGAGTGATGGTGTACGCAACACCCGGCTCGTGTTCGGGGCGGGGTTGCTGCAACTCCGCACGCGCACACAGCCGAATGTAGAGATCGGCGAGATCGGATGCGCCGAGCCCGGCTACGCCCTTGGGCCAGCGGTGTGCCCCGGGGTAGGCGACGACGCGGTCGATCACTTCCGTGCACAGGCCGGGATCGTCGAACTGGCGGCGGACCGCGGGCCAGACCGCGGTCAGATTGTCGCAGTCCATCAGGATCCGCACGGCCCTGAGCCAGCGCTCCCTGCGGTCCGTGTCGCCTTGTGGGCCGGCCACCACCACCTCCCTGAGATGTGCCTGAGCGGCGACATGGCCCAGCTGGGCTAGCGTGCCCAACACACCGGCCCACGACTCGACTGCGCGTCCGGGTGCGGTCGCCCAGCGCCGCATGATGTCGAGGCCGGCTTCCAGCGAGGCTGCCTGCAGGTTGTGGACGACCACGGCGAGGGTGTGGTGATCGAGCCGACCAAGACACCTCTCCAGCACTCGCTCCAGTTCGGTCCCGGCCTTGTGTGCGCAGCGCGACAGCAACTCGTGATGAACCGCTTTCTCCTGGGGCCAAGCCCTCAGAGTGGCCAGGGCAAGAGCCCAGCCCGCCCATCGGGCAGTGTCCGTCTCGCTCACCGCGGCTTCCGCCACTGCTGCCGGTACAAAACCCAGGGCGATCAGCTCCGGTACGTCCCTGTAGCCAGCCCCCCAGGGCTCGGATTCCTCGCCGGTCCACACAGGGACCGTGACCAGAACCCGGGCAGCCGCCATGAGCAGCTCTTGGCATAGGTCACTCGCCACGGCTGGATACGACGGGGCTTCGACGACGGCCCTTAGGAAGGCCTGCTCCTTGGCGGGGGCACCATCGGCCGTTCGGTACAGGTGGCCTATCACCATGCGCCATGCCGTGCGTACCGTCTGTGGTTCGGCTACGGCCACGGCACGCAGAGCGGCAGCAAATCGCTCCTTGTCGAATGTGCGGCGGCGCTGCTCCTCCTCCCTGCGCTCGCGCCGCTTTTGTTCCTGCTCCGACTCAGGAGCGTCCCACCACTCTGTGGCTTTCCGAAGCTCACTGTCTATCTCCCGAGCATGGTCGATGGCCTGGAGCAGCAGCGGATCGTCGGGACGGGGTCGGCGACTGAAGAGGGGCAGCGCCGCATGCCGCTCTTCTGGCCGCAGGTCGGGCCAGGCCGTCGCCCAGTGCGGTAGGTCCTCGGCCGGGAACAGGCCCGGGTCCGGATGGGCGAAGAGGAGCGACAGGACATCGTCCTGGGTGCCGTGGTGCAGCACGTAGCCGGCCAACCGGCGCCGCAGACCGACGGCACCGTTCAGAGCGATTCTGAGCCGCTCGATTGCATCGTGGGCGTCGTTGTCGCTGAGAAACACGTGGTGAGAGGCCAGTGCGATCAGTGCTCGGCCGGCCTGTTCCTCGAACCGTGCTTGGTTGTTGCCTTTGGGGTGGCGGCCCAGGATTTCAACGCACTGAGTCAGCAGGGTCACCGCCACAGCCACCTTGGGGCTCTGCCGTTCCAAGATCCTGGTGGACCAGCTGAGGAGATCGTCCAGCCGCTCGGGTGTGGCCAGTTCTGTGAACTTCTCCAGCGAACGGCTGATGGACCAGTGATCGGGATCGGGCAGCAGGTCCAGGTACTCGATGAGCGACAGGTGTTGCGACCACAGATGCGTCACTGCTGCTTCGGCGACGCTGGACGCCGGATCGGTTGCCAGGCGGCGCAGGCGTTCGGCCGCTTGGTCATCCACCTCGGCCAACGCTTGTAGAGCAAAGGAACGAATGTAGGCAGGCTCGGTCCGATCCTCTGCAACATCGAGCAGCGCCGAACCCAGACCTGCTGGCTGGCACGCAGCAGCGATCCACAAGGCCAGATACTGCTGGTCTCGATCGGCACCCGGCTGGAGGAACGGCTCCAGTTGCTCGGCCAGACCTGAATGGTCCAAACGCTCCAGCTGACCCCAGTCGATGCGTTCGAAGCCCTCATTCGGGGCATTGTCGAGCAGCGCCCGCGTCACGCGCGCACGGTGCTGCACAGGCAAGGCCCGCAGGTCGGCAAGAAGCAGCACGCGCGGATCATGCGCCAGCAGGTCCTCGAACAACCGATCGTCGCTTACCGCCAACCGGGCGGCGACCTCTTCGTGCTCCGGCACGATGTGACGCGCCCGGCCACTGCCCACCCACAGAAGCTCCGCCTGCGCTGCGGGAGCCATGCCGCTGCTCTTGAGGAACTCGGCGGCCAGGTGCTCCTGGTAGCTGCGGTGCGCGAAAACCCAGCGGCGTTGTCCCACCGGAGCCAGCAGTCCCGACTCCGTCAGGTGCAGCAGTTCGTGTCTCCGGCAATCCAAAGTAGGGAAAAGCCCGGGAACGCCCTGTGTAGCCAGCATGTCCAGATGTAGCTCGCCTTCGCCTACGTGAGGACCGTCGACCAAGGCGGCACAGCGGGCGAACTGCAGAGCGGCTGCAACCCAGCGGGCTATTGCCAAAAGGTGCTCCACTGCGGGCCGTTCCTGACGGCGGGAAAAGTCTTCATCCCAGGTCTCGGTGCACAGCATGCGACAGGCTTGCTCGTAGGCTTCCACCACCGTGGTCGGCAACTGTTCGCCACGGGCTTGTGACTCAAGCAGCGACACCAGGGTGACCGGCTGCTGTGCCAGGGCTTCCAGGCTTCGGTCCACCAGACGTTCCACGAACGCCGCACCGTCCAAACCGTGCTGTTCGGCCGCGGCCCGCATATCCGAGCGGCTCAGGGGTGCCAGTGTCACCACCGCCACCTCACCATCCGCCGGCCACAAAGCGCGCAGTTCCGCCTCCACGGTCTCCGGCCAGCGTGTGGTACGACAGGCGATTCTCAACCGCAGCCCGTGGCGCTCCTCGGGAGTCAGACCCTTCAAGTGGTGCAGGAGGACTTTGCCGAGGCCAGGGATGTCGCTCAGACCCTCGTCCAGACCGTCCAGCAGCACGAATCGCACGGTGGCACCCGTATCGGCGCGCAGTTCCTCACTCAGTCGAGCACTTGCGGAGGCCGCGTCGAAGACCTCTCTGCCCAGGTGCAGCAAGGTGGCGGGCAGGCCAGCGTCCATGAGCTGTGCGTGTTCCTGCTCCAGTGCCACGGACTTGCCGCAGCCTCGCTCCCCCAGCACTGTCACGACCGGTACGTCCCGCACAGCGTCCAGTCCTGGTGCCCAAGAAGTGTTCCGTGCTCCGCGTTCGAGCCGCCCGCGCGTGTCCGCACCGTCAGCAGCCACGGGCAGCAGGGATCGTCTCCACTCGTACCGCATGGCCCATTCTCACCCGATGCGGCGAACAGCCTCGTCTGCACCACATCACCGAGCCACTGTCGTGTCGATGGCCCTCCTCGGGGAAGGGCCGCTTGTCGGCAGCGGCAACCGCAGTACGACTGTGGAGTCGACCACCAATGACGCCTGGGAGAAGGCATCACTGTGTTGTGCCTTCTCCCAGGCGTCGCCGTGCGCTTGGACTATTCCGAGGGTCAAACAATGTCCGGTGGCGCAGGAGGGTGGGATGGTGTCGTTCCGTGCAGGCTGCTCTTCCAAGGGGAGGAGATGAGACCTCGTTCCGCCAGGCGCACCCTGAAGCGTTCGTGCTGCGGGCGCCTCTTGTGGAGACGGTTGGTCAGAGCGCCGCCGAGTTCCTGCTTTCCTGTGGTGGTATCGCGGCTCTTCGATCCAAGGGAGGGAGATGGCTGTGATCTGAGGTCGGGTTTGGGTGAGGGAGCGGCCGACTGGTCGGCAGCGGCTTTCCAGAGCGGACGGAAGTACTCGCAGGGGCCGCCCAGAACGTGCAGAAGGCTGAGCAGCTCTTCCCAGCTGGGCAGATGGGTGCCGTCCAGGATCGCTGTGATCTTGTTGGGGGTCAGGCGCCACTTGGTGGCGACAGCGATGTCGTAGGCGGTGGGTTGCCCAGCGCGGATGTGCAGGGTGCGCAGCGCGGTCAGCAGGCGCTCGAAGCCCCCCTGAGGTGTGCCGTTCGGAACGTAGCCGCTGGAGATGTCCTCGGATACGGCGCGAGGAGTTTTGTCACGAAGCCGTTCGGTTTCCCATACCTTGCGCAGGACGCCTGCATCGGCGCCGCAGGCGTGGGCGAAGCGTTCGGTCAGCCTCCAGCTGGGGACGCGTTCACCGCTGAGGATACGGGAGAGGTACGAGGCGGAGCAGCCCGAGCGGCTGCTGAGGTCCTGGATCGACATCTGGGAGGCGCGGGCCAGCATGGACAACACGGGGGCGAGGCGGTTGTAGGCGGCGCGGTTGGGGGTACGCGGTTGGGGTGGAGGGTCCTCTTCGGGCGTCGGAGGTGTCGACCCTTCCGCCGCCCGGGAGGTCTGACCGTACAGGGTGCCCAGCGAGGTCGGATCGGGACGCAGGGGAATGAGCTGGCCTAGGCGGCGCAGGATGTAGGCGTCGGTGTAGCGGTGGCGGGCGGTGTCCTCGCTGATGCTGAGCAGGTGGCCGATGCGGCTCCAGGTCAGGCGGTGGTGACGGGCGCGGCCGACCAGACCGGCGGTCAGCCCGTCCAGTTGAGCGCGCATCTGCACGATTCGGCGCAGCGGCTCGCCGGCATCGCCGGAGCCCAGCAGTTTGAGGATCTGGCGGGTCTCCTCCTGGATGTCTTTGACGATCTCCATCAGTGTCTCGTCGCCGTAGCTGGGTACGACCGCCGGCGAGGTTGTACCAGGAGGGTTCGGGGGGCGCTGGGAACGCGAGGCGTGGGCTGCCTCGTTGGATGGTGTGGGCGCTGGGTGACCGGGCGTGGTGGAGGAGTTCTTGCGCGCCCGATGGGCGGCCTGTCGGCAGGCGGTGGTGCAGTACTTCTGCGGGCGCCCCACTCGGGGGCCCTGGGATGGCACCAGAGGGGCGCCGCAGTGCTGGCAGATCATTACGGGGTATGTCCTCGTGTCACGAAAAGGGTTCCGTCGGGGGAGCGGCACCGCCGAAACGGTTGGAAAACACCATCCGTTTCGTCGCCTCGCCCGGGTGTGGGACACCAGGGCGGCGACGTTTTGCCAAGCGCCGCTTGCGATCGGGAAGCCGGGGGCTGGCCAGCAGAGGCGCTGGCCAGCCCCGGTCCTGTTATCGGTGTCGGCGGCGGGTGAAGTGGTAGCCACCTGCGGCGCCGACCGCCGTAGCCAGAGCCGCATAGAGCGCCGCGGGCTGCAACTCGATCTGCAACTGCACGCCGGAGATCAGCACGATGGGCAGGACCGGCAGCGACACGAACCACATCCATCCATGCGTGCCAGATTGGTTCACGACGGAAGGAGTTTCGTCACGCCTGTTAGTCTCCATGTCACGAGACGAACGGCCGCGAGGCGGTTTGACTCGTCGGCTCCGGGGGGATCGTGGCATTACAAGCCTCCTGATGTCCTTCGGATGTTGAAGAGCGCGCGCAGGACTTCGTGTGAGGTTTGCCGACCGTATGAAGTCCTGCGCGCGTCTATCCGTGACCCTAGCGATACGCTGTGCGAAAACCGAATCGTACGAACAGGGTCATAAGCATCCTTTTCGCGGGTTCCCGCAGGGAACTTCGGGGTTCCGTAGCGCACGACCATGAACATTTGGCCGGATCCACCGGAAACCACCCCTCCCGACTCGGTATCTGCTAGAGGGGACAAGCTCCGCATCACGCTGGAATGCGCAGAAAGCTCTATCCAGTCTCGCTGGAGCAGCAAGGCCGCGGGGTCCTACCCCATCGCAGAACCACACGGAGGTTCAGCAGAGCCGGCGGGCAGACTCCTCGCCGTGCTCCACGCTGACTCCCCGTATCGCCAGTAACCCAGCCAACCTTGACGCAAACGGCTCCCCGGCCGAGGCGTGGCACGGCAGGATGGCCTGCTGTGAAACATGGGGGACAGAGTCAAGTACTGAAGCGCGTGGGCGTACGGTCCCTGCTGCTGGTCGGGCTGACGACGGCCGGAGCGCTGTTCCTGGCCTGGCGTTTCGATTCGAAGGTGGCCGAGACCGCGGCCACGGCACTGCTCGCCGCAGGGCCGCTCTACATCACGTGGAAGGCGTTCAAGCACGACCGCGTCGATGCCGCTGCTGTGGATCTGACGGCGGTGGCCGATCGGCTGGCGGACGCGGTGCGCGCACAGTGGGAGGCCGAGGCCGAGGTCCGCCGGGTCAACGACCCCTACCCGCTGCCGGTCGCCTGGCGGGCCGCCGACCCGGACCTGGTCGAGTCCTGGGAACTGCTGACCGACCTGGCCCGTGCCTGGCCCGGCGGGCCTCCGGGTGACCCGGCCCGCTGGCCGGCGAGCGCAAATGGGTTGGCAGGTGGTGACGCGCAGATCGGCGAGGTGTTCAGCGAGCGAGTGCCCACACGCCGCCTGGTCGTGTTGGGCGAGCCCGGAGCGGGCAAGAGCGTGCTGCTGATCCATCTGCTTCAAGACCTCATCGCACGACGGCCTGCGGGCGGGCCGGTGCCGGTGCTGTTCTCCTTGGCCTCCTGGGATCCGAACAGCCAGCGGCTACAAGAGTGGATGGCCGAGCAACTGCGGCGTGCCCACCCCGGCCTCCGCGCCCCGGCCTCTGCCCCGGCCGCCGCCGCCACTACCCAACCCAATGCCCACGACCTGGCCCAGGAACTGCTGGACGCCCGCCTGATCCTGCCGTTGTTGGACGGTTTCGACGAACTGCCCCCGGCCCTGCATGCCGTCGCGCTGGGCGCGATCAACCGGACTCTGCCCGCGAAACAGCCCTTGGTCCTGGCTGCCCGAGCCGCCGAGTACCGGGCAGTGGTGACCCGCCCGGACGCCGTGGTGCGGCTCAACGGCGCGGCGGGCATCCACCTGCTGTCCGTCACCCGGGAACAAGCTGCCGACTACCTGCGCCGAGATGCGGGCGGATCACACACGCCTGCCGCCCAGCGGTGGGACGCCGTCATCGCTCGCCTGGGCACCGACACCCCGGTCGGACAAGCTCTTGGCACCCCGCTCGGGCTGTTTCTGGCCCGCACCATTTACAATCCGCGCCCCCAGGTTGTCTCGCACTCAGTACCGGTTTCACACCCAGACGAGTTGTGCGACACGACCACCTTTCCCAACCGGTCCGCTGTGGACCGACACCTGTTCAACGCGTTCATCCCAGCGTCGTACTCCCCGCACAGCCCCGCCCCGTCCAAATGGTCGACCGGACAAGCACACCGCACCCTGGCTTTCCTTGCTCGGAACCTGGAAACTAAGCATGATGGAAGCCCTGACTTGGTCTGGTGGGAAATCCCTTCCGATATCCCCCGGAGAGCCCATTTCCTCTTGAACGGACTTCTTTTCGGGCTCATTGCAGGAATATTGACAGGGTACCTAGAAGAGTCCTCAGAAATTCCCATTGGAGTCCTTTCCGGAGCTGCTGCCGGAGTTCTGGTAAATCAGCCCAGAGGACCTGTTTTCGCTCCGGTAGTGCGTACGCGATGGTCACCCCGCGCAATCGTTCGAGGGATTAAATTCGGGATCCTGGTGTGGATTGCGATGGGCATCTACTTCAGCTTTATGTCTGATCTCTCGACTGGATTCAAGCTTGGTCTTGCGTTTGCACTGTCCTTCGGCATTGCGGCAACGGCCATAACCGGGATTGACACGGAAGAAGCAGATCCAACCACACCAGTCGGACCACTCACACTGCTAGCGCGAGACCGTCGATCATTCCTCGCTTTGGGGATTTCCATCACACTCGCAATCGGAGTTTCATTCGGACTCCTAAGCGAGTTCATAGGTCAGTCTCCCGATCCTCTCAAAGGTGATCTAAAAAGTCTCGCAGAGGGATTCTCGGGTGGATTCGCAACCGGATTCGTGAAGGGGGTTCTGATGGGACTCGTGATTGGACTCGGAGTCGGTGGTTTCGCTACAGTATGGTTGGGTTTTGTTCTTGTCCGAGCATATCTAGCGGCATGTCATAAAACACCATGGGATCTGATGACGTTCCTCCAAGACGCGCATCAGCGCGGCGTTCTGCGGCAGGTCGGGGCCGTGTACCAGTTCAGGCACATCGACCTGCAACGCCACCTCGCCCAGCAGCCTTGGCCGCCTGTCGCATGAAACCAGGGCCAGCCCGGCGTCCATTCACCTACATCTTGTGGTCGGACGCCTCGATCACGTCATCGGCGCGTCCGATCTCCCCGAATGCCAGGCCAGTGGTTCTGTGCGCCCTCCCCGCTCCCGGGCCCCTCGGCAGTCAGTGGAACGGAGCCGCGCCGCCTTCCATCGGGCGCACCCCGCCCATGCTGAATGAACTCACTGAGCGTCGCCGTCACCCGGACGGGGAGGACGCGATCGCGCCCTGCGGGAGCCTGGCGCGGCCCAGCCGCAGGCGCGGCAGCGCCGTTCACCTGCGGGGCGCGACCCCGTGCCGCTGTAGAGCAGCTTCCCGCACCCCGCGCAGGGCGTGTCGGGCTTCCTGCTGTGTCCGGGAAGGCCAACGGCGCGATCCCGTGCGTACCTCTCACGGGCGTACTTGGCCCTGGCGGCCCGCTGGCAGTCATCACACCACTTACGCGGGCGTCCTCGGAACTGCTCCGGCAACTCGGCACCGCACTCAATGCACGGTCGGAAATTCACTCTCTACCTCACATTCGCAGGATTACATCGGGGAGGGAAACGGCCAGGGGCGCAGGGTCTTCCGCGTGCGTGCGAGCCCGCCATGGGGTACCCCCCTGTCTCCAGCAGTGCGGCCAATGCCGACCGGTGCAAGGACGTGATGCCGCGCGGTGGAAATGACGCACGTCCGCGATGGAGACAGGAGCTGCCGCATTGCACTGCAGGCAGTGTATTCGGCGCTGCAATCCTTCACGATCGCGTGCTGCATTGCGGCGGTGCTTCACTTCCGAAGTTCAGCGCGGAGTACAGCCAGGTGAGGCGGGCCAAGACAACGGGCGACGCAAGCCATCCATGCGTGCACGTACATCTGGGCAGTGCAAAGTCTGTCTCTTGCCATACATGCGAACCAACTGCGCATCGAACCATCGAACATCTTGTTCTGTTACTTCAGTTCTTGTCTTGTTGCTTGAACTGTGCGTGGACTGAGATAACACTGATGCTGCGACCAATGGTCACGGCGACCTCCGGCGGAAAAGGCAGGTCCGATCGTGACGGTCACCAGGCATCGTGCAGAGCGACTCAGGTGGGCTCAGCGGTGTACGGGGTGGGCGAACTGGCTCGGGAGCGGTCAGCTCGTCGTAATCGTCGTCGTGCGGGGGCCTGTGCTGATCTTGCGAGCCGTCCATGGCTGACCGTCCTTTCATGCTTTCGGTTGGGTGGATGTTGCGGCGCTGGGAATGCGCTGTCAACAGGTGCGGCGCAGGAGCTGGAATCCTCTACGCCCATCACTCTTGGATTTTCCTTGCTGATCTTCTTCGAGATGTAGGAGAAGTGGGAGGTTGGAGAACTCTGGGGGGTGTGTTTTGCGGGATTCAGAGATCCTGAAAATCGTGATCAAGCTCTGACCAGGAAAAATAGAAATAGATATTTCACTCGCGTATAGAGCAACAGGGGGGTCCTGTAGGAGACTCCTACTTCTCCTACACAGAGCCGCCTCCTCCTACATCCCGGCATAGACCCGCCCCTCCTCCTGGTCGATCCGGATCCACCCCGCGTCCGCCGCGTGGTCGATGGCCTCGTCGAGAAGGCCTCGCTCCCGGCCGTCGAACCGTTGGATCAGGCCGCCCCGCCCCCGGAGTAGCAGTCCCTCAGCCCCGGCGGCTGCGGTGTACTTGCGGACGCGCTTCGCCATCCGTTCGACCTTCGCCGCGTGCCTGGCGGCGTCGGCGTGCACCTCGCGGTCGGCGTGCAGCTCCTTGGCGTCCTCCCTGCACTTGCGCTCGGCCTCCCTGGCCTGCCGTACGAGGTCGTCCCGCACCGCGCACGAGGTGTCCACCAGCTGCCCGGCCAGGTGCCACATCCGCTCCGAGATCACGTTCCGTCCGGGTCGGATCTCGCCCAGCAGGATCGCCAACAGCGCCGCGACCTTCAGCCGCAGCAGCATGCAGTGCCCGTCGAGCGGGTTCTCCCCGGCCAGGGCCCCGGTGTGGGCGTGGTGCCGCCGGATCCGGACCTCGTGCGCCACACCCGGAGGGAAGGCGATGATCGTCGTCTGCGTCGGCTCCATCGCCGGAGCCGTCACCGCCTTCCTCACGTTGGCCACCAGCCGCGCGGCCAGGGCGTCGCACGACGGGGTCGGGGCGGACGCCGACTCCCCGAAGGCGGCCTCCTGGACGGGCGGCGGCGGCGGCATCAGCGGGTCGATCGCCGAGAAGTACAGCAGCCGCTGCGGAGTGCCCTGGGCGGCCTCCTTGAACAGCGGCCGGGCGGTCTCCGGCTGGAAGGAGATCGCCAGGCCCAGCGCGTAGTCCCGCACGTCCCGCTGCCGTTCCTTGGTCGCGTTGAGCTGGCCCAGCGGAGCGCCGGAGAAGGCGGACCGCAGGGTGGTGCCCAGCGTCGAGCCGGACCTCTCGCCCAGTTTCGTCAGCAGCTCGCCTTCGTCGGCCTCCAGGAAGGCGCTGGTCCGCACCTGCCCGCGTTCGGTGACCGGCCGGTGGTTCTTGGCCTCCTCGCCGGTCCCGACCTCCCGTACGCCCATGAACGCCTCGGCGATGCCTTCACCGGAGCCGATGTTGCCGAGCCTGGCGTGCGGGAACTCGACGGCCGGGAGCAGACGGTGGCCCAGGGTCGCGGACTGCGACTTGGACACACCGGGCGGGCCGATGGACGCCACGATGAGGTTGAGGCTGGTCCGGTCGTCTACGCCGGTGTCGACGCGCAGGCGCTCGGGGGTGAGAAAGCCCGCCGTCCGCGCCAGCAGGACGCCCAGCACCGTGTCGGGGCTGACCATGCGGTCCCGGGCGGCGGCGCGGATCTGTTCCAGTACGGTGTGCGCCGCCCAGAAGTCGTCGGGCAGGTTGGCGGACGGCGGGCCGACACCGGACACCTGCCTGTCCCGCAGCTCGGCCCGGTACGCCTCGATCCGCTGGACGACCTCGGGATCCAGGTCGTCGGCCTCCGTCCGGCAGGCCTCGTCCAGCTCGTCGTTGTCACCGTTGAGGGTTATACTTGACATTGGTGATCATATTCACTTTCCTGCGGGTCAGTGGGTGAGTGAGTGAGACGGCCGTCGGACTTCCCGGCGGCCGCCGCCATGTCAGGCCACGCGGAGCGCGGAGCAGTCGTCTTCGTGCTCCATGCGCAGGTGGACCGGATCTCCGCGCCGCGCGGCCTCCCGGCGTTCGGCACGGCTGGGGCGCGTCCAGACCGCGCCGCATGCCGGGCAGACGCCGGTCGCGTTGGCCTCGCGCCGGGTCGCCAGGGCGTTCTTGACCTCCTGGGGCGCATCATCGGGGATGGCCGGTTGGACGATCAGCGCCTTCTGGCCGTTGATCACGGTCACGGACAGGTCGAACTTCACGGCTTCTCCTTCTCGTTGCGGTTCTTGGCCCGGTTGGCGGCCCACCACTTGCGGCAGCGGGCCTTCTCGGCCTCCGCCTGCGCCCAGTAGCGCCTGCGGGCGTACTCGCGCTTGCACGGGGCACAGCGGAGGCCCTTGCCGATCCCGTTGAGGTAGGACTCGCGGCTCCCGCACCGGCCGCAGACGAAGCCGTCGCTGTTCTCGCTCATGCGGCCTTCTCCTTCTGCGGCGTCCGGGCGGCCGGGCGGCTGCGCAGGCCCAGCAGCGCCACCACGCGGCGGAGCTGGGCGTCGCGGGGGCCGTCACCTAGGGCGTCGCGGAGCGGGTTACGCGGCGGCATGGCTCCGGTCCGTGAAGAAGGCGTCCATGGGGACGTCGAGTACCTCGGCGAGGCGGGCCAGCGTCCGCAGGGACGGGCGGATCTTGCCGCGTTCGAACGCCTTCACGGAGTCGTGCGAGACGCCGATCCGGACGGCCAGGGTCGTGCGGGTGAGACCGCGCTCCTTGCGGAGGGTGCGGAGCGCGGTGGGAGAGAAGTCCATGGGAGGTGTCCCCTCTGGAGGTCGGAGTCGATGTGCTCCCAGACTCCGTGGCATCCGTGGGCCCGAAACCGCACCGCCGCATCGCTCCCGGACATGCGTGAGGCCCGAACTCCCTTGCTGGGAAAGGGAATCCGGGCCTGTTCTGCGGTCCGGCCGCGATCTCGGCGGTGACGGCCCCGGCAGTGCTGCCGTACCGCCTCCGACCTGCGGGAATGCCGCTCTGATCTGCGGATACCGTGCGAGTGGCCGATGATGTTCACCACCTCCTGAACCGTTGATGGAGAAGGTCATCGTCAGAGGAGTTCAGCCAGAACTCACCGCCTTCTACGCAGCCGTCACCGGGTGCAGCCGCTCGGGGTCGAACCGGCGGGGCTTCATCGGATCGGACGGCAGCACCTCGTAGCCGTCCGGCAGGAGGGTGAGCACGATCTCGCGCTTGTCGGCGGGCGTCAGGTGCCGCCAGCCGTCCACCACGTCCCCGGCGAGCAGGGTCCGCAGGGCCCGGGGGGCGGTCGAGACGAGCAGCGCCCGGGACTCCCTGATCCGCGCCTCGATGATCTTCCGGGCCTCGGTGTACTCCGGGAAGGTGATCTCCTTCCGCGCCCAGGCCCCGGCGAGCTGCTTCAGCTGGGCCTCGTCCTCGGCCAGCTCGGCGCGGGCGTCCTCCGTCCCCTCGGCGGTGGCCAGGGCGTGCATCCGCGCGAGGATGCCGGGATCGGTCAGCAGGTCGAGCACCTGCCGCTCGACCTCGGCCTCGGCCAGCCTGGCCGTGATCGCGATCCTCCCGCAGCCGCCGCGCGGCGTGGCGCACCAGTAGCGCGGTCCGTTGATGCCCTGCCAGCCGAGCAACGGCCGTCCGCACTCGGGACGGCCGCAGCGCAGCACGCCGGTCAGCCAGCGCTTCAGGCTCCGGTCCGCATGCCGTGCCCGCTGGGCGAGACGCGTGCAGACGGCCTCCCACCGCTCGTGGGCGAGGATGGGCGGCCAGACGGCCGGGCCGACGACCTCGCCCTGGTGGGTGCGCAGGGAGGCCACACGCGGCTTGGTGACGATGGACCGCACCGCCCGGCTGTTCCAGGGGACCCCGGTGACGGTGGGAACGCCCCGCCGGTTCAGCTCGGCCGCGATCCAGTTCAGGCTGCGGTCCTCGTCCACGATCCAGTCGGCGACCTGGGCGACGACGGCGGCCTCCGCCGGAACGATCTCCAGGCCGTCGCGGGTGTAGCCGTATCCCCGGAAGCCTCCCCCGCCGGGCTTGCCTTCGGCGGCCAGCTCCTGGTGCTTGCGTGCCACCCTGCGGGAGGTGTCCCGGGAGGCCTTGTTGGCCACCGCGACCATGACCCGGGCCATGGTCACGTCGGCGTCGTTCGCAAGGCGCAGGGAGCCGGTGACGGACTCGACGGGGATGCGCGGCGTCCGTGCCTCGACCACGTCGATCAGGTCCTCCAGATCGCGCGGGTCGCGGGCGGTTCGGTCCAGGTCGTAGGCGAGCAGTCCGTCGCGAGCGCCGGACGCGAGCTTGTCCAGCGCGGCGCGGAAGCCGGGGCGGACGGTGCGCAGGGCCGTCGTGCCGTCCGGCAGTTTCACCTTCCGGCGCTTGAAGGCTGAGGTGTCGTTCTCGGTGATGACCTCGGCGATGGTCCAGCCGAGCCGGTCGGCCAGCGCCCGGCCATCGGCCTCTTGGCGGCGGACGCCCTTCTGGTCGCCTTCGTCATCATCGGAGATGCGCACGAGCAAGATTGCGGCTTTTGGTGTCACTGTCCCGTTTCCTCCCTACGGGTTACAGTGTGCCAGTGGGCTCGCCGATGCCGCTGACCTCCCGGAGCTGCTCGACGGAGGTGAAGCCGCCGTGCTCGGTGCGGTAGTCGACGATGCGCTGGGCCGTGACGGGGCCGATGCCGGGGAGGGCGTCGAGCTGGTCGACCGTGGCGGAGTTGAGGCTGACCGGCACGCCCGCCGGGAGGGCGCCTCCCGCCGGCGGCCCGCCTCCCGCCGGAGGGGCTGGGGCGGCGGCCGCCGCGGCCGGTTCCCCCACGACGATCTGCTCGCCGTCGGCCACCGGCCGGGCGCGGTTGAGTCCCCTGAGGTCCGTGCCCGGCCGGACGCCGCCGGCGGCCCGCAGGGCGTCGGCGACACGGGCCCCCGCGGGCAGCCTGTGCACCCCCGGGTTGCGGACCTTGCCCGACACGTCCACCAGCAGTTGCCGCCCTCCGGGCGCCGGCGCGGAGGGCGCGAAGGGTTCGGGGGACCGCGGGGGCGGGGAGACGGCCGGACGCGGGCCGGACGCCGACTCCACCGGGGGCGCCTGGACGGTCTGCGGGCGTCCGGTCCAGAAGTGGTGCACGGCGAAGCCCAGGGCGACGGCCAGCACCAGGACGAGCGCGGTCAGTGCGCGCGGTTCCACGCCGCACCGCGTGCGCGCCCACAGCGGCAGCCGGTCCCGTACGGCCTCCGACAGCCGTGCGCGCCGGGAGGGTTCCGGGTCGGGCGCCGACGGCACGCGCCCGGCGTCCGGGCCGGTCCGCTCTCCCGCCCGCGACCGCACCGGCTCGTGCGGCGTCCGGCCGCGTGTGGCCGGACCGTCCCCGCCGTCGCGGGCGGCTCCGCGCGGGAGGGGATCCTTCTTCTCCGCCGACCGGTGGGCCCGTGCCAGGCGGACCGCCTCACGAGCGGCGGCCACGGCCTCCTCCCGCGACAGCGGCGGCGGACCGGCGGAGACGGCAGGCGAGACGGCGGGCGGACCGGCGGAGACGGCGGCGGCCGGCCCGCGCGGTTCCGGTCCGGTTGTGAGCAGCGTGCTCGCACGTTCGCGCAGTGGCGCCGCGGCGGCTGCCCGCCGCCGTGCCCGGCGGCCCGGACCGCCCGGTTGACGGTGCCGTCCCGGACCGGCCGCCGGCCGGCGGTCCGCAAGCGGCCGCGAGCGCCGTGGCCGGAGGGACGGCCGCGCGTGCGGCCGGGGGAGCGACGGGAAGTGCGCGGTGGGGAGCGATCGGGTGTCCATGCCGGTCGACGGTAGGCCGGGCCGCGCCTCCCCGGTGATCATGGAAGTTTTCCGTGGACTACCCGCCGGTTGTGGACAACTCCGTCACCTGCCTGAGTGACACCACCACGCCCAGCAGTCCCGGCCCGGTGTGCGCGCCGATGACCGCGCCCACCTCGCTCACATGCAGCTCGCCCAGCGCCGGCACACGGGCGCGCAGCCGCTCGGCGAGCTGTTCGGCGCGGTCCGGCGCCGCCAGGTGGTGCACGGCGATGTCCACGGCGGCACTGCCCGCCCGCTCCACCGCGACCTCCTCCAGACGGGCGATGGCCCGGGATGCGGTGCGGACCTTCTCCAGCATGCCGATGCGGCCGTCCGCCAGCTCCAGCAGCGGCTTGACCGCCAGCGCCGAGCCCAGCAGGGCCTGGGCCGCGCCGATGCGCCCTCCGCGCCGCAGGTACTCCAGGGTGTCCACGTAGAAGTACGCGGACGTCCCCTCGGCGCGCTTCCTGGCCGCGGCGACCGTCTCGTCCGGCGTGCCGCCCGCCTCGGCGGTCTCCGCCGCCGCCAGGGCGCAGAAGCCCAGCGCCATCGCCACCATGCCGGTGTCCACCACCCGTACCGGAACAGGCGCCTCCCGGGCGGCGAGCACGGCCGCGTCGTAGGTGCCGGAGAACTCCGCCGACAGGTGGAGGGAGACGATGCCCTCCACCCCCGTCTTCGCGATGGCGCGGTAGGCGTCGGCGAACACCTCCGGAGCCGGACGGGAGGTGGTCACGGACCGCCGTTTCCGGAGCGCCTCGGCCAGGGAACGGGCGGAGATCTCGGTCCCCTCCTCCAGCGCGCGGTCGCCCAGCACCACGGTCAGCGGCACCGCGGTGATGCGGTGCCGCTCCAGTGCCGCCTGCGGCAGGTAGGCCGTGGAATCAGTGACGATCGCGACATGCCGGGACATGGGGCGGAGATTACCCCGCCCTTCGCGGCGCAAGCGACGCGAACCCGCCGGTGCGGTTCACGACGCGCTCTGCGGACGGCCCTTGCGGAGATCGGTGCCGAAGTCCGCCTCCGGGCCGGGGGCGGACTCCTTCCCCTGCCGCGCGGCCGTCCCCGTCCGGCCCTCGATGCCGGGAGCGCCGGACGCGTCGGGGCCGCCGGGAAGCTCCGCGCCGGAGGATTCCGCGCCGGGGGTGATCCAGTGCCGCAGCGCGCCCGCCTCCAGCTCGATCTGCTCGCTCAGCGCCGCCAGCTCGTCCTCGCTGTGGCGCCGGGCGCGGTCCTGTGCGGCGAACCGGAGCGAGTCCGCGGAGGCCTTGATGCGCTCGGCCCGCTCCCGCGCCTCGGGCAGCCGGGTGGCGATCCGGGCCCGGTCCGGTTCGCGTTCCATCAGCAGGCTCAGTTCCCCGTCGAGTTGACGGGCGTGCTCCTGGAGCCGGTCGAACAGGGCGGCGGCCTCGCTCAGCGAGGGGTCGTGCCGGACTCCGGCCTCCAGCGCGCGGCGGGTGCCGTCGAGGGACGCGCGCAGTTCCAGCCGTACCCGGGCCAGTTCTCCCACGGGACCGGGCTGGGCCCCGCGGGCGCGCAGCGCGGTATCCTCCACCGTCCGGCGCACCTGGCCCCCGGCCCGCTCCACACCCCGCTTGACCGCCCGTGTGGTCTTCACCACGGCGATCGCACCGAGAACCGTGAAGAGCACGAAGAGCAGGGCCAGCAGGCCGATGACGAACTCCACAGTCGCTCCCTCGTTCGCCGGTGCCGTCGTGTTCCCAGGGTAAACGCGCGGGGGCCGGTCCGGGGTTCCGCACGGGCCCGGACTCGCCCCGCGTCCCGCCCGCAGGGGCGTCCGGACTCCGCGAGGGGAACGCCGGGAGCGGCGGGGGACTGCAGGAGGGGAGGCCCCCCGTCAGCCGTACCCGGCATCCCCTCTCCCCCGGCGGCCTCCGTGCCGGTCCCTCCGCCGGCGGCCACGACCGCCCCGACGCCGACGGCCGCGTGGAGACCGGGGAGTTCGGACACTCCGGGCGCCGCGGGGAGCGGACGCGTCCCGGTGCCGCGCGATGGTGCGCGGGAACGCGCGGGGGCGGGAGGCCGCGCGGCCTCCCGCCCCCGCCGGAGCGAACCGGACCGGATCAGGCCGGGACGACGTTCACCAGCTTCGGCGCCCGGACGATGACCTTGCGGACGTCCGCGCCGCCCAGCGCGTTCACGACCGCCGGCTCGGCCAGCGCCCTGGCCTCCAGGTCCGCCTCGGAGATGTCCGGCGCGACCTCCAGGCGGGCCTTGACCTTGCCCCTGACCTGCACGACGCAGGTGACGGTCTCGTCCGCCACGTACCGCGGGTCGGCGACGGGGAAGTCCTCGTGGACGACGCTGGTGTCGTGGCCCAGCCGGTGCCACAGCTCCTCGGCGACGTGCGGGGCCAGGGGCGCGATCAGCAGCACCAGCCGCTCGGCGGCCCAGCGCGGCACCTCGCGCACCTTGGTCAGGTGGTTGTTCAGCTCGGTGATCTTGGCGATGGCGGTGTTGAAGCGCAGGTTCTCCATGTCGTTGCGCACACCGTCGACCGCCTTGTGGACCGCGCGCAGCGTCTCCTCGTCCGGCTCGGCGTCGACGACCGCGACCTCGCCCGTCGTCTCGTCGACGACGTTGCGCCACAGCCGCTGCAGCAGCCGGTACTGGCCGACGACCGCGCGGGTGTCCCACGGCCGCGAGACGTCCAGCGGGCCCATCGCCATCTCGTACAGCCGCAGCGTGTCCGCGCCGTACTCGGCGCAGATCTCGTCCGGGGTGACGGCGTTCTTCAGGGACTTGCCCATCTTGCCCAGCGCCCGGCTGACCTTCTCGCCGTTGTACCAGTACTCCCCGTCGCGCTCCTCGACCTCGGCGGCGGGGACGGCGATGCCGCGGGAGTCGCGGTAGACGTACGCCTGGATCATCCCCTGGTTGAACAGCTTGTGGAACGGCTCGGCCGAGGAGATGTGGCCCAGGTCGTACAGCACCTTGGACCAGAAGCGGGCGTACAGCAGGTGCAGCACGGCGTGTTCGGCGCCGCCGACGTACAGGTCGACGCCGCCGGTCGGCTTCCCCTCCCGCGGGCCCATCCAGTACCGCTCGATCTCGGGGTCGACCAGCTTCTCGTCGTTGTGCGGATCCAGGTAGCGCAGCTCGTACCAGCACGAACCCGCCCAGTTGGGCATGGTGTTGGTCTCGCGGCGGAACCTGCGCGGCCCGCGTCCGTCGCCCAGGTCCAGGGTGACGTTGACCCACTCCTCGTTCCGGGACAGCGGGGTCTCGGGCTGGGTGTCGGCGTCGTCGGGGTCGAAGGTGCGCGGGGAGTAGTCCTCGACCTCGGGCAGCTCCAGCGGCAGCATCGACTCGGGCAGCGCGTGGGCGACGCCGTCCTCGTCGTAGACGATCGGGAAGGGCTCGCCCCAGTAGCGCTGCCGGCTGAACAGCCAGTCACGCAGCCGGTAGTTGACGGTGCCCTCGCCGATACCGCGCTCGGTCAGCCACTCGGTCATCCGGGCCTTGGCCTCGGTGACGCCCAGGCCGTCCAGCGTGACGCCCTCGCCGGCGGAGTCGATGATGCGCGCCTCGTACGAGGCGAAGGCGTCGTCCCAGGCCGCCGGATCGGTGCCGCGGCCGTCCGTCGGCTCGACCACGCAGCGCATCGGCAGGTCGAAGGCGCGGGCGAAGGCGAAGTCGCGGGTGTCGTGCGCGGGAACGGCCATGATCGCGCCGGTGCCGTAGCCCATCAGCACGTAGTCGGCGATGAACACCGGGATCCGCTCGCCGCTGGCCGGGTTGACGGCGTAGGCGCCGGTGAAGACGCCGGTCTTCTCCTTGGCCTCGGCCTGCCGCTCGACGTCGGACTTGGCGGCGGCCTGCTTGCGGTACGCCGAGACCGCCTCGGCCGGGGTGGGGTGACCGCCGGTCCACGCCTCGCGGGTGCCCTCGGGCCAGGCTCCGGGGACGATCCGGTCCACCAGGTCGTGCTCGGGCGCCAGCACCATGTAGGTGGCGCCGAACAGGGTGTCCTGCCGGGTGGTGAAGACGGTGATCCGCTCGCCGTCCGCCCCGTCGACGGGGAAGTCGATGCGGGCGCCCTCGCTGCGGCCGATCCAGTTGCGCTGCTGCAGTTTGATGGCCTCGGGCCAGTCCAGCGCGTCCAGGTCCTCCAGCAGCCGCTCGGCGTAGGCGGTGATGCGCATGTTCCACTGGCGCAGCTTGGCCTTGAAGACCGGGTAGTTGCCCCGCTCGGAGCGGCCCTCGGCGGTGACCTCCTCGTTGGCCAGGACGGTGCCCAGGCCGGGGCACCAGTTGACCGGCGCGTCCGAGGCGTACGCCAGGCGGTACCCGCCCAGCACCTCGGCCCGCTCGACCTCGCTCAGCTCGCTCCAGGGCCGCCCGTCGGGGGTGGGGCGCGTGCCGTTCTCGAACTGCTCGACCAGTTCGGCGATCGGCCGGGCCCTGCGCGCCTCCTCGTCGTACCAGGAGTTGAAGATCTGCAGGAAGATCCACTGGGTCCAGCGGTAGTAGTCCGGGTCGATCGTGGCGAAGGAGCGGCGCCGGTCGTGCCCCAGGCCCAGCCGCCGCAGCTGGGCCTTCATGTTCTCGATGTTGGCCTCGGTCGACACCCGCGGGTGGGTGCCGGTCTGCACGGCGTACTGTTCGGCGGGCAGGCCGAAGGCGTCGAAGCCCAGGGTGTGCAGGACGTTGTGGCCGGTCATCCGCAGGTAGCGCGCGGTGACGTCGGTGGCGATGTAGCCCAGCGGGTGTCCGACGTGCAGGCCCGCGCCCGAGGGGTACGGGAACATGTCCATGATGAAACGCTCGGGCCGGGCGACCGCCCCGGGATCCCCGGCCAGGTCCCCCTTGGGGTTGGGGGCCTCGTACGTGCCGTGCTCGTCCCAGAAGTCCTGCCAGCGCGCCTCGATCTCGGCGGCCAGCGCGGCCGTGTAGCGATGGGGGGCCGCGGTCTCCGCGGCGGCGGTGGTCTCGCTCATCGTCCTCTAAGCTCCATCGGTCGTCGTCTGCCTGCGGGAAGGCCGCGGGAACACTGCGGAAGGGTTCCGGAACACAGTGGCCCGCAAAACAAAAGACCCCTCGCACAGGAGGGGACGCCGCGCTGATTCCGACTCCACCGGAACCGGACCGGGGATCGGCGGTGGTTCAGCGCGGCCCGCTAAGCAGAAGGCGTACGGCACGCATGGGATCAGGGTACCGCAGGACCCCGTCGGCGCCCGTCCCCGTCCACGGCTCGGACGGCCCGCACAACGCGAGAAGCGGGCCGCCCTTGCGAGCGACCCGCTTCCTCACCGTGGAGCTAAGGAGAATTGAACTCCTGACCTCTTGCATGCCATGCAAGCGCTCTACCAACTGAGCTATAGCCCCTTGTCTGGTCCGCTCGCGGTTCCCCGCGGCGGCGTCGCCTACTCTACACGGACTCCACCGCCCTTTGCCAAATCCCATAACGGGTGGGTCACGGCGGTGCGGGTACTGTCGTCTCCGCGTTCGTCCCGCAACGCCGTTCCGCCAGGAACCCCACCGGATACCGGAGCCGCCCGTGAGCACGCCGCAGCCGACCGCCGACCGCCGAATCCCCGCGGCGGGCGCGTCCCGGCCGGGGCGGCCCGTGCGGACCGCCGCCCTGCTGTGCGCGCTGTCCTTCGCGGTCTTCCTGGTGGCGCAGCGCGCGGCCGACGTCTCCATGATCGACCTGATGGTCTACCGGGCCGAGGGCTGGACGGCCCGCACCGGCGGCGACCTGTACGCGATGCGCGCCACCCACGCCGAACTGCCGATGACCTACCCGCCGTTCGCCGCGCTGCTGTTCGTTCCGCTCACCCTGGTCGGCGTTCCCGAGATGCGCGTCCTGGCCACCGGGGTCAACCTCGCCCTGCTGGTCGCCCTGGTCCACCTGTCGCTGCGGCTCGTCGGACGGCCGCTGCGGATTCCGCGCCCGGCCGCCGCCCTGGGCCTGGCGGCGGCCGCCGTCTGGTGCGAGCCGGTGTGGACGACCCTGCGGTACGGGCAGATCAACCTGCTGCTCGCCGTGCTGGTCCTGTGGGACCTGTCCCGGCGCCCCGGCCACCGCTGGGCCGGGGCCGGCATCGGGATCGCCGCCGGGATCAAGCTGACCCCCGCACTGTTCGCGGTGTTCCTGGCGCTGTGCGGCCTGGTCCGGGCGTGGCGGCGGCTGCGCGGGACCGGCCGGTCCGACGGCATCTGGAACCCCTGGCTGCGCCAGGCCGCCGTGGCCGCCGGAACCTTCGCCGGAACGGTTCTGCTGGCGGCAGCGGTGCTGCCGCGCGACTCCTGGCGCTTCTGGACCGAGGCGGTCTTCTCACCGGAACGGGTGGGCAGGGTGGAGGACACCGCCAACCAGTCGCTGCGGGGCGTCCTGGCCCGGCTGCTGCACACCGGCGACCCCGGTTCCGGCTGGCTGCTGCTGGCCGCCGCGGTGGCCCTGGCGGGGCTCGCCACGGCCGTGGCCGCCGATCTCGCCGGCCCCCGCCGGCTGCCCTCCGCGCAGGCCTGGGCCGTCGTCGCCTGCGCCTCGACGGCCCTGCTCGTCAGCCCCGTCTCCTGGTCGCACCACTGGGTGTGGTGCGTGCCGGCGGTGCTGCTGCTCGGCTCGGAGGCGCTGCGCCGGGCGAGCGCCCTGTGGTGGACGGGCACGGCGCTGACGGCACTGCTGTTCTGCTCGTACGCGCTGTGGTGGGTGCCGCACGGCCCGTCGGGGCGGTTCGAACTGCGGCAGAGCGGCGCCGAGATGGTCCTGTCCGCCGTCTACCCGGTGGCGGGGACGGCCGTCCTGCTGCTCACCGCGGTGCTGTCCGTGCGGGCCCTGCGCCGGCCCGTACCGCGCCCGCCGGCCGCGCCGGGAACCACCGCAACCGCCGCCGTGCCCCGGCGGCGGTCACCGGTCCCCCCGGTGCGCGCTCAGGCCGCCACGAAGGAGTAGAAGCGTTTGAGGGTGCAGTGCTCGTCGAGCAGCCGGCCGTAGATCGGCTCGCCCTCCAGTTCCCGGTAGGTCTCGATCGGGTCGCCCTTGATGATCAGAGCCCGCGCGCACTCGACGCACCAGTACTGGTAAGCCTCGTTGACCGGCTCCATGTCGCGGACGATCGGAGTACCGCTGCCGCACCAGTCGCACTTCCTGCTGTGTGCACCCATGTCCGTCAGTCAACTCCAGCCGTGGCCGTGGGCGTACGCGTACAGGGAACCCCTTCGCCGCCCCGGCTCCCTCGAACACTCCGGCGGCGCCGCACCGGGGGCCGGAGACCGTGGAGTCGCGGAACCCCCGGCATCGCGGCGTCCTCTCCCCGGAACCCCCCACCGGTCCTCCGGTGGGGCTGCCGCCTCGTCCTGCGCCCCGATTCTGCCATGTCCGGGGCCGGCCCCGGCAGAAGTGCCCCGGGAGGACGGGGCCCCTCCCCCCTCCCGTGCGCGGGAGGGGGGACGAAAAGCGGCGGTCCCGCCTCCCGGAGGAGGCGGGACCGCCGCTGTGGTCCTGTGGAGCTAAGGAGAATCGAACTCCTGACCTCTTGCATGCCATGCAAGCGCTCTACCAACTGAGCTATAGCCCCAGCGCTCGCGGCTCCGCCGTTCTCACCGCGGTGCCGTGAACGGGAAGAAGCTTAACCGGTGACCTGCCCGAATGCGAAATCCGCCTCCGGACCCCGGCCGGTCGGCGGTCAGACGTCGTCGCCGAGGACCGGTTCGGGGAGCGTCCCGGCGTTGTGCTCCAGCAGCCGCCAGCCGCGGGCGCCCTCGCCCAGGACGGACCAGCAGCAGTTGCTCAGCCCGCCCAGGGCCTCCCAGGAACCCGGCTCCAGGCCGAGAAGGCGGCCGATGGTGGTGCGGATGGTTCCGCCGTGGCTGACGACGACCAGGATCCCGCCGTCGGGCAGCTTCTCGGCGTTGCGCTCGACGACCGGAGCCGCTCGGTCGGCGACCTCCGTCTCCAGCTCTCCGCCGCCGCGGCGCACAGGCTCGCCGCGCTTCCACGCGGCGTACTCCTCGCCGTAGCGCTCGACGATCTCCTCGTGCGTCAGCCCCTGCCAGACGCCCGCGTAGGTCTCCCGCAGGCCCTCGTCATAGGTGACCTCCAGGCCCGTGACCGCCGCCAGCTCGGCGGCCGTGTCGACGGCCCTCTTCAGGTCGGAGGCGACGATCGCGTCCGGGCCCAGCGCCGCGAGCTGCCGGGCCGCGCGCCGCGCCTGGGCGACGCCCGCCTCGGTCAGCTCGATGTCCGTGGTGCCCTGGAAGCGGCGTTCGAGGTTCCACGCGGTCTGGCCGTGCCGCCACAGCACGATCCGGCGGCCGCGGCCCGCCGTACGCCCGTTCAGCTCGGCTCACCGCCCTCGCGCCCGGCGGCCTCGCCCTTGCCCCGGGTGGCCTTGGCGTCCTCCGGCAGGTCGATCTGCGGGCAGTCCTTCCACAGCCTCTCCAGCGCGTAGAAGACCCGCTCCTCGCTGTGCTGGACGTGCACCACGATGTCGACGAAGTCGAGCAGGACCCAGCGGCCCTCGCGCTCGCCCTCGCGGCGCACGGGCTTGACGCCCTTCTCCTTGAGCAGGCGCTCCTCGATCTCGTCGACGATCGACTTGACCTGGCGGTCGTTGGGCGCGGAGGCCAGCAGGAAGGCGTCGGTGATGGAGAGCACATCGCTGACGTCGTACGCGACGACGTCGTGGGCGAGCTTGTCGGCAGCCGCCTGGGCGGCTGCGCTGATCAGCTCGATGGAGCGGTCCGTGGCGGTCACAGGCAATGCTTTCCGTCGATGGTCACAGGTGGTCAACAACCCCTCCAGGGTCTCACGACCCGCCGCGGACCGGCTCCACGCCTTCCTCCGGCCTTCCCGTCAGCCTCCCGCACCCCCGGCCTCGTAGTCCCCGCCGAGCACCACCGTGACGTCGGCGTTCGCCGCGCCCTTGCCCTTGGCGACCGCCTTCTCCGGCAGGCCGAGCGTCCTGGCGACCTCCACGGCCTTGCCCCTGTCCTCCGCGTCCGTGTAGACCACCCGGCTGGCGGCCTGCGGCGCGTCGGCCCTGCCGGCGCCGACGACGGTGTAGCCGCCGTTCACCAGCGCCACCCGGGCGGTGGTCGCGGCCGCCTCGTCGCCGGTGGCGTCCTCCAGGCTCACGCGCGGGGCGGCGTCCGGGTCGGTGTTCTTCACCGTGCCGCCGAGCACGTTCTTCACCAGCTCCTCGCCGGCCTCGCCGCTCAGCGTGCCGTCCGCCTCCACCGGCAGCAGCTCGGTGCTGTAGTCGCCCTTCCTGGCGTACTCGGCGAGCGGGGCGAGGCTGGCGCCGAGCTGCGCCTCCGTCAGGGAGGGGTCGGGGATCTGGGCCAGCGACCTGACCGTCTCGGTGGCGGCGCGCGGGTCGCCGGACATCTTGGCGAGCGTGGCCCGCACCACCTGTCCGAAGCGGGCGAGCTGCTTCGTCTGCGGCTCGCCGGCGGCCCGGTACGTGGCGTAGGCCACGGCGGCCCGCCCGTCCATGTCGCGGTCGGCGCCCTTCTCGACCAGCGGCTCGTCGTCCTTCTCCGCGCCGGGCACCGTGGCGTCGGCGTCGACGGTGATGCCGCCGACCAGCTCGACCCAGTTCTCCAGGTACGGGGTGTCCAGCCGCCAGGTGCCCCTGATCTCGGTGCCGAGCAGCAGGCCCAGCGCGTCGCGCGTGGCGGCGGCCCCCTCGGCCTGGAACGCCTTGCCGAGCGTGGTCGCCGCACCGGTTCCGCCGGAGGAGACCGCGAGGGAGTTGGGCAGCAGCAGAGTGGTGCCCTTGCCCGCCGTCTCGTTGTTGACCAGCAGCACCGTGGAGGTCTCGCCGCCGTCGACCTCGCGCAGGTGGACGACTATCACCGTGCGCTTCTGGCCGCCTCCCGCCGCCTGGCCCGTGCCCTCCGAGCCGGACGTCCCGGGCAGCACGCCCGCGAACCACAGCCAGCCGAGGCCGCCCACCAGGACCACGGCCGCCGCGACGGCCAGGGCGATCGCGCGGTTGCGGCCCCGGCGCTTGGCCTCCTCGCGCCGCTCGGTGCGGCTCTCGGAGAACTTCAGCCAGTCGATGACGTCCTCGGACTGCTCGTTCTCCTCCTCGATGAAGGCGAACTCCTCGGTCCGGTAGGCACCGTCGGCGCCGCCGGCGTCGCCGGTGCCGTCCGGGCCCCTTCCGTCCGTGCCGCCCGGCTCCTCCGCGGGGGCCGGTCCGGCGGGGTCCTGCGGGCCCGGCCCGTCCTGGGGGGCCCGGCCGCCTTGCGCGGCGCCCTCCTCGTGCCCGCCCTCCTCGTACCAGGGCGTCTGGGGCTGCTGCGGGATCCAGACGTCCCGCACGGGCTGCTGCGTGCCGGTCGCGGAGGCGTCCCAGGAGGGGGCGTACGGGTCCTGGCCGTCGTATCCGCCGTGACCGGAGCCCGGGGCGTAGGCGTCCGTGGCGTAGGCGTCCTGGGCGTAGGAGCCCGGCGCGTAGGGATCCGAGGCGGGAGCGGCGGGGGTGTAGGCGCCGGGGGCGTACGCGCCCTGTGCGTAGGGGTCCTGGACGTAGGAGCCCGGGGCGTAGGCGTCCTGGGCGTGGCCGCCGGAGGCGTACGCGCCGTACGCGGGCTGCTGTCCCGCCCCCGGGTCCGCGTACGGGGCGTCGCGGCCCTGCTGCGGCGGGATCGGGACACCGCCCGTCCCCGGGGAGTGGACCGGACGACCGTACTCGTCGTAACCGTAGGTGTGGCCGCTCGCCTGCGGCGGTTCTCCCGACCCGTACGGGTCCTGTCGGTCGTTCACGACTGCCGCCCCTCCAGCCCCTCTGTGCCTACCCGTTCCGGTACAGCCGGCGTTTGTTGATGTAACGCACCACCCCGTCCGGCACCAGGTACCAGACGGGATCGCCCTGGGCCACGCGCGCCCGGCAGTCCGTGGAGGAGATCGCCAGCGCCGGAACCTCGATCAGGGACACCCCGCCGTCCGGCAGGCCCGGATCGGCCAGGACGTGTCCCGGGCGGGTGACCCCGATGAAATGGGCGAGCGAGAACAGCTCGCCGGCGTCGCGCCAGGTGAATATCTGGGCGAGCGCGTCCGCGCCGGTGATGAAGAACAGATCGGCGTCGGGGTGCAGTGCCCGCAGGTCCCGCAGCGTGTCGATGGTGTACGTCCGGCCGCCGCGGTCGATGTCGATGCGGCTGACCGAGAACTGCGGGTTGGAGGCGGTGGCGATGACCGTCATCAGGTAGCGGTCCTCGGCCGGCGAGACCCGCTGGTGACTCTTCTGCCACGGCTGCCCGGTCGGCACGAAGATCACCTCGTCGAGGTCGAACCGGGCCGCCACCTCGCTCGCCGCGACCAGGTGCCCGTGGTGGATCGGGTCGAACGTCCCGCCCATCACGCCCAGTCTGCGCTTACCGGCGCCGGGCACTGTGTGCTCTCCCATGCGTGCCGACCTTAACCGTCCGATGCCGGATCCGCCGCCGGGTCTCAGCGGTCCCGGTTGAAGCGGGTCGTGATCCACAGCAGCGCCATCAGCGCCAGGAAGGCCCCGATGCCGGTGACGTACGGGTTGGGGGACGTGCCGTGCTCGCCTTCCTGCGCACCGGAGGAGGCGAGAAGGGCGAGGGTGTGCACGGTCTCGGGCAGGGTCATCGTCGGCAGACCTATCCGGGTAGGAGCGGAAAACTTGAGGCACATCGTAAGCGGGGTGGGAGGCTGTGACTCGCGGCCCCCACCGCCTAGGGTGGTGGCGACACGGGGGACGGGCCCACACGAGACCCGCAGGGGGCAGACGATGACCGAGGCCAACCACAGCACAGAACACCTTCCCGGCCGCAACAGACGGCGTTTCCCGGGGATCTCCTCGCGGGCGTACGAGCACCCCGCGGACCGTTCGGCGCTGGTGGCGCTGCGCAAGCTGAGCGGATTCGACACGGTCTTCAAGGCCTTGAGCGGGCTGCTGCCGGAACGCAGCATGCGCCTGCTGTTCCTGTCCGACTCGGTGCGGGTGGACGACGAGCAGTTCGCCCACCTGTACGCCATGCTGCGGGACGCCTGCTACATCCTGGACCTGGAGAAGGTCCCGCCGATGTACGTCACGCAGGACCCGAAGCCCAACGCCATGTGCATCGGCCTGGACGAGCCGATCATCGTGGTGACGACCGGGCTGATCGAGCTGCTGGACGAGGAGGAGATGCGGGCGGTGATCGGCCACGAGGTCGGTCACGCCCTGTCCGGGCACGCGGTCTACCGCACCGTCCTGCTGTTCCTGACAAGCCTGGCGGTCAAGGTGGCGTGGATCCCGCTGGGCAACGTGGCGGTCATGGCGATCGTGACGGCGCTGCGCGAGTGGTTCCGCAAGTCGGAGCTGTCGGCGGACCGGGCCGGGCTGCTGGTGGGCCAGGACCTCCGGGCCTCGATGCGCGGCCTGATGAAGATCGCGGGCGGCAACCACCTGCACGAGATGAACGTGGACGCGTTCCTGAAGCAGGCGGACGAGTACGAGGCGAGCGGCGACCTGCGCGACTCCGTCCTGAAGATCCTCAACGTGCTGCCGCGCAGCCACCCCTTCACCACCGTGCGCGCCGCGGAGCTGCGCAAGTGGGCGTCGGGCCGCGACTACCAGCGGATCATGGACGGGCACTACGACCGGCGCGAGGACGACAAGGAGACCTCGGTCTACGAGTCGTTCCGGCAGTCCGCGAGCCACTACTCCGAGAGCGTGCGCACCAGCAAGGACCCGCTCATGGGCCTCATCCGGGACCTCACGGACGGCGCGGGCGACCTGGGCGGGAAGCTGCGCGACCGCTTCGCCGGGCGCCCGGGCGGCCGGTCCGACGGCGGCGCGGACACCGCGGCGGGCCCGGCCGGGAACTGACTCACGGCTTCGGCTGGGATCCGGCGGAGAGCGTCCCGCACAGCGGGGCGCTCCCGCCGTACCGGTCGTAGAGCTCGGTGGCGGCCGGACGGCCGTCGGCCGACTGCCCGGCCGTCAGGGGCCGCAGCGCGTCGTGGGACCGGGCGTCGCAGGACATCGGGCCGGCCCGTACGGTGGCCCGCTCCACGGTGAGCTGCTGGTCGCGCAGGTCGCCGCGGTCGAAGGTCAGCACCAGCTCGCGCCGCACCGTGAACAGCGACGCGGCGGCGTCGCTCCCGGCGGGGCGGACGGCGTAGACGAAGACGTGGTCGGTGCGGATCTCCAGGACGTCGGTGTCGGCCTCCCGGACCTCCATCGTGCCGCGCACCCGCACCCCGTCGCCGGTCAGGTCCGCGACGTCCGGGTCGAAGCGCACCAGCCAGCCGGTCGCCGCGTGCCGGCCGTCGGCGGCGGGCCGCTCCAGACTGCGGTCGAACTGCGGGTGCTGGGCCGGGTCGAGCAGTATGCGGACCGGACGCACGGTGCCGCCGCCGAGCACCTCCGGGTTGAGGGAGCTCTCGACGAGGTATTCCTTGGCGGTGCTCACCGCGGCCAGTACCTGGGGCTCGGCGAAGTGGGGGGTGCTGCGCACGGGAGGCAGGGTCACGCCGGCGGCGCCGACGTAGAAGTCCGCGGCCGGGCTCCGCTCGAACAGCCGCCCGGGCTCTCCGCCGGGCACCTTCCCCTCCGGCGCGAGCGGGACCACCGTACTGCTCAGCGGTTCCCGGCTCGGCGGCTTCGGGGACGGGGAGGGAGCGCTCAGGCCCATGTAGACCGCGGCGCCGAACGCGAGCACCAGCAGGAGCAGCAGGGCGACGCCCTGCCACGGCATCCCGCGCAGCGGCCGGTGAGGCAGGGGGCGCACCGGGTGCTCGTGGTCCGCCAGCCTCTCCCGGGCGGAGAACTCCTGGAGGCGGGCAGCCCTGACGAACGACTCGTCGAAGACGATCGATCGGTACTCGTCGTCGCCACCGCCCGGGACGCCCTCGGGCGGCAGGTCTCCAGGCCGGGCCATATGGCCAGGGTAGGTCGGCGAAAGGCGCCCTAAACGCCCCGATGGTCCGGAAGTTCCGAAAGTCGGGGAGGAGTCCTCCGAGCGGCCTACCGGGGGTCCGCCGGAGGGCTCAGCGGGCCTCGGCGGACGGCGTCCCCGGCGCGGCGAGACGGGCGGAGGACGCCGCGGGCCGGCCGGACGGCGGCGGGAGCGCCCCGGAGGACCGCCCGACCACCGTGACGTCCACGCCCGTGGTCGCGGGCGGGGGCCCGGGCGGCTGCTGCCGGTGGCCCACGGCGCCGCGGTAGACGGCGGCGAAGGCGAGCGCCACGATCCCGACGCCCATCAGCACGGCGAGCACCCAGGCGACCGGCCGCTGCCAGCGCACGTGGCCGCGGTAGGGGCGGAGGACGGGGGCGCGCGGGTCGCCCGGGGTGTCCGTGTCCTCGTTGTAGCCGAGGTATCCGGCGTCCTCCGGGTACTCCGCGTCCTCGACGTACTCGATGTACTCGAGGCGGTCCGCGTGCTCCACCCGGCCGTACCGGTACCTGCCGTACAGGTCGTCGTCCTCGTCGGGGTCGCCGTGGTGGTCGGCGCCCTCCGGGTCCTGCCACCGCCCGTGGCCGTACAGGTCGTCGCGCGCGAGAGCCGCCTCGGTCTCGGAGGGGGACTGGGCGGCGGGTATGCGCTCGGCGGCGCTGGGCTCGTGGATCAGGGCGGCGCGGACGAACTCCTCGTCGAAGACCACGGAGGCGAACGCGTCGTCCGCCTCCGTGCGGTCGCGGTCGTCGGGCTCCTCGCCGTTCTGGGACGGCCTGCCCCCCACATCGTCCGGCACGGCACCAGCGTAGACCGGTCGGGGCGGTTTGGGCAGGGCGACGGCGATTCGTCTGTTACCGGTGGGGCCGGTTCCGGTCAGCCGCGCACGTGGCCGTCGCCGGTGACCACGTACTTCGTCGAGGTCAGTTCCGGCAGGCCCATGGGACCGCGGGCGTGGAGCTTCTGCGTGGAGATGCCGATCTCCGCGCCGAAGCCGAACTGGCCGCCGTCGGTGAAGCGGGTGGAGGCGTTGACCATGACCGCGGTGGAGTCCACCAGGGAGGTGAAGCGGCGGGCCGCGGCGGTGTCGGCGGTGACGATGGCCTCGGTGTGGCCGGAGGTCCAGCGGCGGATGTGGTCCACGGCGGCGTCCAGGGAGGGCACGACGGCCGCGGCGATGTCGTACGAGAGGTACTCGGTCTCCCAGTCCTCCTCGGTGGCGGGGACCACCTTCACCCCCTCGGCCTCGCCGGCCTCGACCCACGCCTCGTCGCCGTGCACCGTCACCCCGGCCTTCTCCAGGGCGGCCAGGGCGCGCGGCAGGAACGCGGCGGCGATGCCCTCGTGCACCAGCACGGTCTCGGCGGCGTTGCAGACGCTGGGCCGCTGCGCCTTGGAGTTGACCAGGATCTCCACGGCCATGTCGAGGTCGGCGCGCTCGTCCACGTAGACGTGGCAGTTTCCGGTGCCGGTCTCGATGACCGGGACGGTGGACTCCTCGACCACCGTCCTGATCAGGGAGGCGCCGCCGCGCGGGATCAGCACGTCGACCAGGCCGCGGGCGCGCATCAGCTCCTTGACGCTGTCGCGGCTCTCGCCGGGCACGAGCTGGACGGCGTCGGCCGGCAGGCCGGCGGAGACCACCGCGTCGCGCACCACGGCGACCAGGGCGGTGTTGGAGGAGTAGGCGGAGGAGGAGCCGCGCAGCAGCACCGCGTTGCCGGACTTCAGGCACAGGGCGGCGGCGTCCACGGTGACGTTGGGCCGGGCCTCGTAGATGATCCCGACCACCCCGAGCGGCACCCGCACCTGGCGCAGCTCCAGGCCGTTGGGGAGCGTGGAGCCGCGGACCACCTCGCCGACCGGGTCGGGCAGGGCCACCACGTCCCGCACGTCGGAGGCGATCGCGGCGATCCGCTCGGGGGTGAGGGCGAGCCGGTCGACGATCGCGTCCGGGGTCCCGGCGGCGCGGGCCTTCCCCACGTCGGCGGCGTTGGCCTCGACGATCTCGTCCGTGCGGGCGACGAGCGCGTCGGCGATCGCGTGCAGCGCGCCGTCCCGCGCGGTGCGCGGCAGCGGGGCGAGCGCGGTGGCCGCCTCCTTCGCGCGGCGGGCGGTCTCGATGACGGGCGAGGTCTGGGATGCGCTGCTCATACCCGCAAGCCTAGCCAGCCCCGGACGGTGTCCACGGGAAGTTCCGCAGTCCGAGACGGACGCGGGGGCGGCGCGGGGCGCCCGGGAGCACCGGGCGCCCCGTGGGTCAGAACGGGTGGACGCCCACCGGGACGGCGGTGTGCGGACCGTAGCCCTCCGCCACCCGCTGCCGATACGTGTCCCGGCCGATGACCTCCAGGCCGACGATCTCCCACGGGGGCAGCTTCGCCGACGCCCGGTGCTCGCCCCACAGCCGCAGCGCGACGGCCGCCGCGTCGTGGAGGTCGCGCGCCTCCTCCCAGTAGCGGATCTCGGCGTGGTCGTTCGCGTACCGGCCGCTCAGCAGGAAGGGGTGGTCGTGGGCGAGCTGTTCGAGCGCCCGTCTGACCTCCTTCAGCGGCGCTTCCTCCCCGGAGACGCTGAGGGTGACGTGCCAGAGCCGGGACGTCCCGTCGCACCGGACGTCCCCCTCCCGGCCGGGCCCGCCCGACGGCGGCCTCCCCCGGCTCGGCGAGGGGTGTCCCTCTCCCCCGCCCCGCTGGGGATGCACCATGCCGATGCTGGTCACTCGTCTCACCGGCGGCCTCCCGTGTGGTACCGGACTCGTGTGCCTGCGCGGCGGGCCGCCACTGCCGGAACGGCCCCCTCGGCACAGTTGACCAGTCCCGGAGCGGCCGTGTGACGGTTTTCGGGAAGGTGTCCGTCGAAAGACCGGTCTTTCACCGGTCCCGCACGAGTCCGGCCGTCTCCCGTCACACTCGTGCGGGAGCGCGGGTCACCGGCGCAGCAGCACCAGATCGTCGCGGTGGACGACCTCCCGCTCGTAGGCGGGGCCGAGCTCGCGGGCGAGGTCCCGGGTGGAGCGGCCGATCAGGCGGGGGATCTCCCGCGCGTCGAAGTTGACCAGTCCGCGTGCGACGGCGTGCCCCGAGACGTCCCTCAGCTCCACCGGGTCCCCCGCCGAGAACTCGCCCTCCACCCCGGCCAGACCGGCGGGCAGCAGCGAGGTGCGCTGCTCCACCACGGCGCGCACCGCACCGTCGTCCAGCACCAGCGCGCCGCGCGGCGCGGAGGCGTGGGCCAGCCACAGCAGCCGGCCCGCGGAGCGGCGCCCGGTGCGGTGGAAGTACGTGCCGACGGGCCGCCCGGCCAGTGCGTCGGCGGCGGAGCTGGCGGAGGTGAGCACCACGGGGATGCCCGCCGCGGCGGCGATCCCGGCCGCCTCGACCTTGGTCGCCATGCCCCCGGTGCCGACCCCGGCCTTCCCGGCGCTGCCGATCTCCACCCCCTCCAGGTCCTCCGGTCCCCTGACCTCCCCGATCAGGGACGTGCCGGGGGTGGACGGGTTCCCGTCGTAGAGGCCGTCCACGTCGGAGAGCAGGACCAGCAGGTCGGCGCGGACCAGGTGGGCGACGAGCGCGGCCAGCCGGTCGTTGTCGCCGAAGCGGATCTCGTCCGTGGCGACGGTGTCGTTCTCGTTGACGACCGGCACCGCGCCCATGGCCAGGAGCTGGTCCAGGGTGCGGTAGGCGTTGCGGTAGTGCGAACGGCGGCTGGTGTCGTACGTGGTGAGCAGCACCTGGCCCACGCGCCGGCCGTAGCGGGCGAAGGAGGCGGTGTACCGGGCCACCAGCAGGCCCTGGCCGACGCTGGCGGCGGCCTGCTGGCGGGCCAGGTCGCGGGGGCGCCGGTCCAGGCCCAGCGGGGCCAGACCGGCGGCGATGGCCCCGGAGGAGACGAGGACTATCTCCTTCCCCTCCCCCGTGTCCTCCGCGTCCGCGGGGGCGAGGTGCCTGGCGAGCACGTCCACCAGCGCGTCCACCCGGTCCGCGTCGAGTCCGCCCGCGGCCGTGGTGAGAGAGGACGAGCCGACCTTCACCACGACCCTGCGGGCATCCCGTACGTCCCGTCGGAGATCCTGCTCCACCCCTGTCACCTGCGCGTCCTTTGCACGTGTTCTCGTCCCGGTACGGTTCGCAATCTACGCGAACCACACGCGGGCGCGCTCGTCCGTTCCGTTCCCCGGACGGAATCCGGCGTGCCCGTGCCCGCACCTCACCGGCCGGGTGCAGGCCGGAGGGTCCGCGGGGTGTTTACTCTTCCCCCGCCGCCCGTCACGGACTGACCGGCGTCGTTCCCGCTCGGGTCATCGGACGCGCCCGTCGTCCGGAGGAAGGATTCGCGTGAGCCAGGCACACCCCACCACCCCCGTCTCCCCGGCCGCCGCGGGCCGGAGGGAGGACGGCCGGCCCCGGGAGCGAGACGCCTTCTTCGACAACGCCAAATTCCTGGCCATCGTGCTGGTCGTCGTCGGGCACTCCTGGGAGGCGCTGCGCGACGGGAGCCGGCCCCTGGCCGCGGGCTACCTCCTGCTGTACGCCTTCCACATGCCCGCGTTCACGGTCATCTCGGGCCACTTCTCGCGGAGCTTCGCGTTCCGGCCGCACCAGGTCCGGCGCCTGGTCGGCGGGGTGGTCGTGCCGTACATCGTCTTCGAGACCGCGCTCAACCTGTTCCGCGCCTGGAACACCGGCGAGGAGCTGAAGATCACCCTGCTCCACCCCTGGTACCTCACGTGGTTCCTCATGGCGCTGTTCATCTGGCGGGTGACCACTCCCCTGTGGCTCCGGCTCCGCCACCCCTTCGCCGTGTCGGTGGCCGTCTCCGCGTTCGCCGCGGCGTCCCCGGACATAGGCGGCGACCTGGCGCTCCAGCGGGTGCTCCAGTACCTGCCGTTCTTCGTGCTCGGCCTGCGCCTGGAACCGCGCCACTTCCGGGCCCTCCGGGACCGGCGGGTGCGGACCGCCGCGCCCGCCGTCCTCGCGCTCGGCGCGCTGGTGGCCTACTGGTCGGTGCCCCGGATGAACCCGGACTGGTTCTACCACCGCTACGCGGCCCAGGAGCTCGGCGCTCCCTGGTGGGTAGGAATCCTGATGACCGTGGGGATGCTCGGCTGCTCCCTCCTGCTCGGCGCCGCCTTCCTCAGCCTCACGCCCTCCCGCCGCACCTGGTTCACCGCGCTCGGCACCGGGACCCTGTACGCCTATCTGCTCCACGGCTTCCCGGCCAAGGGGGCGCACTACTGGGACTGGTACGAGGGCGACTTCGTCAACAGCCCGGCGGGCATCCTCACCGTCACCGTGATCGCCGCCGCGGTGGCTGTGATCCTGACCACACCGCCCGTGGTCAGGGCTTTCCGCTGGGTCATGGAGCCCCGGCTGGACTGGCTCTTCGCCCGCACACCGCCGCCGGAGGCCGGGCGGGACCGGAGCTCCGCCGCGCCCGGCGCCTGACCCGGCCGCACCGCACGGGGCCCGCCGCACCCTTCCGGGGTGCGGCGGGCCCGTGTCCGTTCCCGGGCCGGGGTCCTCACGACCGTCCGGACGGGAGGCAAACATGTTGCCGAATCCAGGGCAACCATCCGACCATCCCATGTGTCTTAACTTCGGGTTCAGCTTGATTGCACCTGGAGGTCACCTGATCTCCGGGGTGCGTACACTCCGCACGTTCTGCGACGATTGCACGGAACGTCCGGGTGACGGGCTTCCGACCCCCTCGGCCTGCCTTTTCCGACCTGCTACAGAGGTTGCCAACCCGACATGGACATACCCCCCCTTTCCGAAGTCCGCCGCCTCACCGAGAAGAAGCGCGACGCGTGGTGGACGGTGCTGCTCGTGGACCCCGTGGCCACCCCCCTGGTGCGGTGGACGGCCAAGTGGAGCCGGGTGACGCCGAACCAGATCACCTGGGGCGCCCTCTTCCTCGGCCTCGGCGCCGCCGCCTGCTTCGCCCGCGGCGACTGGAAGTGGCTGCTGGTCGGAGCCGGGCTGTACCACCTCAGCTTCATCCTGGACTGCATGGACGGCAAGCTGGCCCGGCTCACCGGAAGGGGGTCGGAGTTCGGCGGCTGGCTGGACTACGTGTTCGACCGCGTCCGCGTGCTGATCTGCGCCATCGCGCTGATGGGCGGCCAGTACTCCCGGACCGGGGACGTGGCGTACATCTGGCTGGCCCTCGTCGTGGTCTTCCTGGACGCCCTGCGCTACCTGGACGCGCTCCAGATCTTCAAGGTGCGCCACAGCATGCGCAAGAAGCTCCGCGCACGCGCCAAGGCCAGCCGCCGGGCGGCCCGGGAGCGGGCCCTGGAGCAGCAGGGCGGCGACGAGCGGCGGAACGGCGACGGGCCGCAGGACGACGACCGGCAGGATGACGACCAGCAGGACGACGACCAGGGCCTCACCTTCATGGAGGACCTGCTCCGCGAGAACCCCACGGCCGACATCGACAACGTCCCCGAGCCCGACGGCGCCCGGGACGCCTCGTCCGGCGCCGCCCCGGAGGACGGGGCCCGCAAGACGAACGTCGTCGATCTGCACAAGGAGTTCAAGAGCCGGTTCCCGTGGTACGGGAGGTTCCGCACCTTCCTCCTCCGGCACCGCATCCGCACCCACCTGGTGAGCGGCATCGAGTTCCAGATGGCCGTCTTCATCGTGGGCCCCGTCTTCGGCGCGGTCATGCCGGTCACCATCGCGGCCGGTGCCCTGCTGCTGATGTTCGAGCTCGCGATCATCTACAAGCTGCTGCTGTCCACCAGGGACTTCGAGCGCACACTGGCCTCCTACCCCGTCCCGGAGCCCGCCCCCGCCGTCCCCGCCCAGCCCGGCGGCCCGTCCGAGGAGGAGAGCGCTCCGCGGCAGGAGGACGCGTCGCAGCAGGTGAGCGCGGCGGCAGGTCCCCGGTAGGGAAAGACGGCACCACGTGGGGCGGTACCCGGAAGCCCATTCCGGGTACCGCCCCACGTGGCGTTGTCCGGGGAGGGCGCGTCGGCCCCACGGGGGGCCCATAGGATGACGCCTGCCGAAAAGGCACCACTGAAGTGGCCGTCGAGCATTCCGCCGCACACCCCCCTCACCGTCTGAGGGCTCCTCGGAGCATCCCGGGCGGGGCGCTGGAGCAAGACGACACCTTTTGAACATCCCCCCAGGAGCGTGACCTACCTGATGTCCGCCTCGTTCGCACCGGTGAGGTTCTTCCGCGGCAGGAAGCCGCCCAGGGAGAACTCCGCGTGGCGTCCTGCCCGGGACTCCTCGGCGAAACGCGATCTGTTCCTGCTGGTCTTGTTGGGTGCGGCGTTCCTCGCGCAGCTGACGGGCGCGCTGCTTCCCGCCCTCGTCCCGTTCCTCGCGGGCTCCGCGGGCGGTCTTCTGCTGGACCTCTACCTCCTGCGCAGGCAGCCGCGCCTGATCTCCGTGCTGGGCAAACTGCGCTTCGACGTGACCACGCGCCAGTTGCTGCGCGACGTGCTGATCGTCGTCGCCCTGGTCCGGCTGCCGGGCGTCGATCCGCTGGAGGAGAGGCCCCTCGCCCTCGCCCTGCTGGCCGGCTACTTCCTGCACTTCTCCTGCCAGGCGGTCGCGTTGCTGGTCCGGCGCCGGCGCGTCCTTCCGATCGTCACCCGCAACATCGACACGTCCGCCCTGCGGCTGTCCCCCGCCCCGCCCCGCCTGCTGGCCCGCCAGCCCAGCCGCCGCCTGCTGTACTTCGCCCTGCCCGCGACGGCCGGACTGCTCGCCACCGCCGGCACCGCCGACATGGTGTGGGGCGTCCTCGGCACGAGCGCCACCCTGCTGCTGTTCCTGGCCGGCACGGTCCGGCTGGCCGCCTGGCTGCTGCCGGGGAAGCGCCCGGCGAACGAGCAGCAGACGCTGGAGTGGCTGGACAAGTGGCTGGCCGAGTACCGGCCGACCGTGGCGATGTACTTCTCCGGCGGGCCCACCTCCGCCTACCAGGCGAACATGTGGCTCTCCACCCTGTCCGCCCTGGACGGCAGGCCGCTGATCGTGCTGCGCGAGCGGTTCATGGTGCAGAAGATCGAGGCGACCGACGTGCCCATCGTGTGCATCCCCAAGGTCGCCCACCTGATGCACCTGGAGCACTCGTCGCTGAAGGCGATGCTGCACCCGGCGAACTCCGGGAAGACCTCGCAGGTGCTGCGCATCCCGTCGATCAAGCACGCCTTCATCAACCACGGCGAGAGCGACAAGCTCTCCAGCTGCAACCCGTACGCCAAGGCGTACGACGAGGTGTGGGTCGCGGGACCGGCCGCGCGGGAGCGCTACCAGCTCGCGGACATCGGCGTCGACGACCACGACGTGGTGGAGGTCGGCCGCCCGCAGCTCGCGCCGATCCGGCCCTGTGCCGGACCGCCCGCCGCCGACGGCTTCACCACGGTCCTGTACGCCCCCACCTGGGAGGGCTGGACCGACGACCCGGGCAACACCTCGATCATCCTGGCCGGCGAGAACATCGTCCGCGCCCTGCTCGCGGACCCGAAGGTCCGGCTGCTGTACAAGCCCCACCCGATGACCGGCTCGGTGGACCCGCGCGCGGCCCAGGCCGACCAGCGCATCCGGCAGCTGATCGCCGAGGCCAACGCCCGGCGCTCCGGTCCGCGCCCCGGCCCGGAGGCCGCCGCCGAGCTGGCCCGCCGCACCGTCGAGCTGGACGAGCTGACCACCTCGGCGTTCCGGCCGAGCGCGGACGAGATGGAGCGGATGCTGCTCCAGTCCTCCCCCGAGGGAGACCGCGAGGCCGCCGTGGCGGCCGCCACGGCGGCCTGGGAGAAGGCGTACTGGGCGTCCTTCCCCGAGTGGGAGCACCAGGTGATCACCGGGCCGCGGCCCGCCCTCTACTCCTGCTTCAACCAGGCCCACCTGCTGATCAGCGATGTGTCGAGCGTGGTCTCGGACTGGCTGACGAGCGAGAAGCCGTACTCGGTGGCCAACACCACCGGCCTGTCGGAGGAGGAGTTCAGGACCGGCTTCCCGACCGTGCGGGCGGCCACGATCCTCACCCCCGACGCCTCGGGCGTGCCCGCCCTGCTGGAGTCGGTCCGCGACCCGGGGAAGGACACCCTGGTCCAGGCCCGCGCCGAGCTGAAGACGCACCTGCTGGGGCCGGCCGACCCGCCGTCGATCGTCCGCTTCAACCAGGCGGTCCAGGAGCTGTGCGCGAAGGCGGAGGCCCGGCAGGTCCGGCAGGCGCGGATGGGTTCGGCGTTCCGGGAGGCCTCGGAGCTGCGCGGAACCGGCCGCGCCGAGTCGGAGGAGCGGGATCCGGAGAGCAACGGCTCGGAGGACGCGGTCAACGCCTGACCCGCACCACGGCCGGCCCGGCCGGTTCCCGGAACGGGGGAGGGCCCGGCGCTTGAAAGCGCCGCTTGGAGAAGAACCAGGCGAGCCGGTCGCCGAGCATCGCGCCGACCGCCG